>DASSZA010000011.1:0-3096 GCA_035703005.1 Candidatus Limnocylindrales bacterium
GAGCGGCAGGAGCGGTGATCGCTTCGCCGCGGGCGTGATGGCCTGCTGAGTCATTTCGAGCCTCCACAAGACGATTTCGGTGGCCCCGATCCGCGGTGTCGTGACCATCCGTCCCCGATGACGTATACGGCGGTCGACCGATACGAGCGGTTTCGACTACGCCTTACGCCGATCGCAGACCCAATGGCATTCGCGACGCTCGAAACGTTGGAATATCGCGTCAGACCCAAGTCGACTCCAGCGTGGATTCGCGCGGGAGGATCGCCGAATCGTCGCCCACCTAGCGGAGGACCGCGTGTCGCGCGGTGGACACGGCTGTATCTCGCCGGGTGGCCACCTTCAGGCCCGGGATCGAAGTCGACTCAGAGCGTTCGACGAATTTCCAACGCTTCGGGCGCAGCATCTACCAAAAGGGATGGATGAGCGCCCCCCAAGGGCGCGAACCGGACGGTGGGTATGGATCGGGACCTGGTCGAGGCAGCACAGCGAGGCGATCAGGACGCGTTCGTCGACTTGGTCCGACTCCAGGGCGATCGCCTGTATGCGGTCGCCCACCGCATCCTGCGGGACGCCGACCGGGCCGAGGACGCGCTACAGGACGCCCTCGTGATCGCTTGGCGTGACCTGCCGACCCTCCGCGATCTGGACCGGTTCGAGGCCTGGATGCATCGCGTCCTGACTCACGTATGCATCGGCCACGCGACCCGGGAACGCGGCCGGATCGCACAGCTACGCGTCTTGCCGATCGACGGCCCGACCGCTCCCGACGAACTGCTCAACGTCGTCGATCGCGACGAACTCGATCGAGCGTTCCGTCGCCTGCGGCCCGAAGAGCGCGCGATCCTCGTGCTTCACCACTTCGTGGGCTATCGCCTGTCGGACATCGCCGAGATGCTCGGTCTCCCCGCCGGCACGATCCGGTCACGACTTCACCACGCCCACCGCGCCATGCGAGCCGCGCTCGATGCGGAGGCACGAACGGCTGTCGGAGGGTCTTCGGCATGAACCAACGCTCCGATATCGACCGCGTGCTGGGGCTCTGGCTCCACGACGGGCCATCCAGGATGCCCGATCGTGTCGTGGACGTGGTCGCCTACCGCATCGCCCGGCAGCGTCAGCGATCAGCGAGGCGCCTCGACTGGAAGCGGTGGCCGATGATCCCCACGTTCAGACTAGGCGCGACCATGGTGGCGGTGGCGGTCGTCGTCGTCATCGGTTTCAACATCTCGTCCAACCGATCGAACGCGCCCGGGGGTCCACAGCCGACCACGAGCCCGTCGACGCCCAAGCCGACCGCAACCCCAAGCCTCCAGGTGATCGGTGAGTGCCTTGATCTGGTGAGCATCTGCCGAGGTGCGCTGGCCCCCGGCTCGTACACATCGCGGGCGTTCGGCGCGCCGCTGACCTATACCGTCCCGAGCGGCTGGGTAAACAACATCGACCGCTTCCGCGCTTTCGGCCTAAGCAGCGATCGCGGCTATATCGGCCTCATGGCAGGGCCATTCGTCGTCGGTTGGGCCGACTCCGATTGCCCGGGCTACGCCCCCGCCGGTGCCGGGAATACGGTCTCGGAGGTCGTCGCCACCCTGTCCCGTGATCCCAGGCTTCTCAGCGCCCCGGCGCAGGTCATGAACATCGGGGATCGGACCGCGGAAATGCTCGACATCCAGATCGCGCCGGACTGGACCGGAACATGCCTTTCGAGCCAAGGGATGCCGGCGGTCAATCTGCTGAGCACCACTGGCGACCGCAGTGGACCGGGCTTCGGGCTCGCGGGCACGGAGCGCACGCGCGCCATCTTCGTCGACGTCGGGACGTCAGTCGTCGCGATCAACATCGGCGTCTCAGATGTGAAGACGGACTTCGATGCGTTCGTGGCCGAGAGCATGCCGATCATCGAGAGCATGAGGTTCGGCCCGTGATCCGAGGCGCGGGTAGCCTGGGCCGACCTCTCGGCGACCGGATGCGAAGGCCCGGTGACGCCGCACGCGCGATCAGTGCGGATCGGCCGAGTCGGAAACGGGCAAAAGGGCGGCCCCTGGCGGGCTGAGCCGGCGACCGCCTCCCCGGGCCGGAAGCCTCGCCAGAGGTTCCCGCCCTTCGCCTGACTGACGATATTTCAACGCTGCGACGTCACCATCCGCCTGAACTAGTGGACGACGCCCCCGACGGGTGTCACAACGAGTGACGGCGGTGGATCGAGAGCTTGTGATCGCGGCGCAACACGGCGATCAGGTCGCCTTCATGGACCTGGTGCGCGCCCGCCTCGATCGCCTGTTCGGGATCGCCCGCCGGATCCTTCACGATGTCGACCGGGCCGAGGATGCCCTGCAGGACGCGCTGGTGATCGCCTGGCGTGACCTGCCGGACCTCCGCGATCCGGACCGGTTCGATTTCTGGGTCCAGCGCGTGCTCGCGAACATGTGCATCGAGCACGCACGTCGAGACCGACGCCGGTATTCCCGGCTCGAGGTCCTCGAGCTCTCCGATCACGCCGCGCGCGACGAGCTCGCGGGTGTCGTCGATCGAGACATCGTGGATCGCGCGTTCCGCCGACTGAAGGCGGAAGAGCGCGCGGTCCTCGTGCTTCGTCATTACCTCGGATACGAGCCCGCCGTGATCGCCGAGATGCTCGGCGTGTCCGGCGGCACGATCCGATCCCGACTCCACCACGCCCATCGCGCCATGCGCGCCGCCATCGATGCGGACGCACGCGCCACGGTCGTCGGAGGTTCTGCCGTATGAACCATCAACCCGACGTCGAGCTCGTGCTCCGTGACTACTTCGCTGACGACGGCTCCTCCGCACCCGACCACGTCCTCGATGTCGTGGAGGAGCGGATCGCTCGGCAGCCGCAACGACTCGCATGGCGCCTCCTAAGGAGGCCGATCGTGAACACCTATGCCAAGCTTGCGGCCGGGATGGCTGCGGTCATCATCGTCGCCTTCGTCGCCTTACGGCTCGTGCCCGGAGGCAGCAGCAGCGTCGGCGGCGGCGGCACTTCCACGCCGATGCCATCGGTCACACCGACCGCGTCACCGACGCTGACGCTCTCGCCTGCTCCGTCAGAGCCGGGCGCCACGCCCAGCCAGGCGG
>DASSZA010000090.1:0-2468 GCA_035703005.1 Candidatus Limnocylindrales bacterium
GAGGCTCAAGCAGCCATGACCGAAGCGATCACCGAGCTCCGCGAGCTCGGTATCAACGTCAGCGTGCCCTTCGCCCTTGGTGACAGCGCCCTCTATGCCCTTTGGAACGGTGACCCTGGAGCAGCGGAGGCGACGATCCGCATCACGATGGCCGAGTGCGAGGCATTCGGCAGCGCGGATGCGGCCGACTACTACATGACCGGAATCCTGTGCGACTCGCTCAATCGGCAAGGGCGTGCCGACGAGGTCATCCAGCTCCTCAAAGCCCGTGAGGCGATCGACCATGTCGTCGATCCGCGCTCCCCGGTGTTCGCCGCGATCGCAGAGGCAGAAGCGCGACTCGATCTCGGCGAGATCGACGAGGCTCGCCGCGTGTTCGAGGGGATCGATCCCGCGCTCCCCGTCATGGAGTCGCCGACCGGTCGCAGTTGGCAGTTGCTTCGCATGGCCCGGCTCGCCCAGCGCCTCGGCGATCTGACCACCGCCGAGCGACTCGCGGAGGAGTCCGCCTCGACGGCCTCGATCAAGGGGTTCGCGGTCGCGGCCAAGCTCGCGAATCAACTCCGATCGGAACTCTCGGCCGCGTCCGTCGATCGGGCTCGTCACTGAGCCCCCCGACTGTCAGGAGGATCCGTAGAAGGTCGCGGCGCGGATCATCTCGACCGGGTAGTAGGTGGATCTCTCGCACCATGCCCCAGGGGCCGTGGAGCACGGGTACTGGGCGCGTCGCGTGGAGTTCGGCGCGGAGCTCTTCATGTAGTCGGTGTGCATGATCCAGTTCGGCGACGTGGTGTAGCGCCACCGGTGTAACGCGGACATCGAGGTCGCGCTGTCCTCCTGGACGATCAGGTCCCCGTGCGAGCCGAGGTTCGTCCAGTCCGTGCCCCCCGTGCCCTGGGGATTCATGCCCCATGTCTTGAGCCAGCTGATGAGCGACGACGTCGGCTCCATCTCGGCGCCCTCCGTTGTGCCGGTCAGGGCGGCGAAGTGCGCGCCGTTGTGCGGGGAGCCGAGCGTGATGACGTCCTCGACCCGGAGTCGCGGGAAAGAGTCGACGCCCTGCTTCGAGAGGGCGTAACGGATGATCAGGCCACCCATCGAATGCGCAACCACGTCGACGGCAATCCCCTTCGACGACCAGTTTGCGTAGATGTAGTTCGCCAGGTGCCACGCCAGGTGGCGGATGCTCGTGTTGTTCGAGTGCGCGGTCCCGCTGTGGCCGAACCAGTAGTCGTGGGCGCCAAAGCAGCTCATGCAGCCCATTGCCAGGCCCGGTCGAGCGTTGCATGCCGAATCGGTCGATTGATATCTCGGGACGTAGAAACCTCCGGTCCAGCCACCCGCGCGCATGTTGTCAATAAGGAAGCCCCAGTCGGCTTCGCAGTTCCCGCCGTTGTAGCCGTGCAGGAAGATCGTTGGCTTTGCGCCGTCATCGGTCCGCGCGTCGACCGCGGCGACCGTGACATGCTGGAATGCGAGTGCCAGGAGGAGGGCAGCGATCAGGATCCCAACGCTCGGTCGTTGCAGGGCGACGCTTCGCATCTGCTTCCTCCGACGCTTTGAGGGCCCCGGTTGTGGCGGTCCGTCGGATCACCGTTCGAGAGTCCCACGCTCGAAGGTAGCGACGTGGCCCTGCGGTGCGACTGCGGCGGGTCATCACCAGATGGTCGCGTACCTGGCCTGACTCGATCGCCTCGCCCGCGGGGTACTTCTGGACGGCGTGACCTCGGCGATTCCGCTGGTAGCGTGGCCCTATGGCGCTCCTCGAGAACGACCAGATCCGGTTCGCGCTTCTCGCCCTCGCAATCGGCCTCGTAGCCGGGACGCTCTACGTCCTCCGGGGGAACCGCCGGATGCCCGGTCGCGTGGTCCGCGTCGTCGGGGTCGGGGGCGGCGGTGCGAACGCCGTCGACGCGATGATCCGCGCCGGCCTCAAGGGCGTCGACACGATCGCCGTGAACACCGATCTCCGCGCGCTCAACCGCTCAGCGGCGCGCACGAAGGTCGCCATCGGCCGCTCGACGACGTACGGTCTTGGCGCCGGCGGCGTCGTGGGTGAGGCCGAATCGGCGGCGCGCGAGGCGGCCGAGGCCATCGGCCGTGCGATCGAAGGATCCGATCTGGTCGTCATCGTGGCGGGCCTGGGGGGAGGGACCGGATCCGGTGCGGCACCCGTCGTCGCCGAGATCGCGCGAGGTCAGGGTGCGCTGACCGTCGCCGTCGTGACCACGCCGTTCGGCTTCGAGGGCGTGCGCAAGGCGCACATCGCGCAGGACGCATCGGCCGCGTTGACCGGTCTCGTCGACGCCGTCGCAACGGTGCCGAACGACCAGGTCCGTGAGCAGATGCCCGCCGACGTCACGGTCGACGCAGCCTTCGGCGCGATCGACGTGGCGATGCATCGGAGCGTCGTCGAAATCGTCGACCTCGCCGCGCGACCCGGACGCGTCAACCTCGACTTCGCCGAT
>DASSZA010000093.1:0-12350 GCA_035703005.1 Candidatus Limnocylindrales bacterium
CGCGATGCAGGCGATCTCCTGGGGGCTGTTTCCTTCGCGAAGGGTCACCGTGTACGTCCCGTCGCCCTTGTCCACGACGATCGAGTCCAGGATCGTGCATGGCTCGACGCCGCTCCACCAGGTCGCCGTGACGGTGATCGTCGACCCATCGACGCGGGCCGACAAGCTCTCGGCGCTGACCGGGTGCACGTTGACCGCCTGACCGGGCTTGGGCACGATCGGCTTCGCGCCGACAGGCGGTTCGATCGATGGATCTGCCGAGGGGTCGCTCGGGGGCGCTGTCACGGGCGTATCCGGTGGTGCCGACGTCGACGGCGCGACCGAAGGCGCGGTCGACGCCGCTGGGCCGACGGAGCACGCGGCAAGAGCGACGGCGAGGGTCACGAGCCCGGCGACGAGGCGGGCGGGCCGAGGGTTCACATCCATGGCGCGGGAGACGGCGAACCACCGCCAGCGGTTCCGTGGCTTGCATCGTCGAACGTCCATCTCGCTACGCGGCGTCCGTCCGTGGGACCGCTGCGCGTGCTCGTCGAACCTCGGCATATCTCCTGCGCTCCTACCCGCACCCAGAGGTCCGATCCCATGAAACGACCCGCTCCGCACGCTGCCACCCGACCCTTCCGCGTCCTCCGCGCCGCGGTCGACGCGCATCGCCAGCACGGCCCGACGCCGTACCTCGGTTGTGCCGTCTGTGCTCGCGTCACCGTGATGCGGCCGATCAAGCCGCGCTGGGCATCGCCGACCGTCCGGCCGGCGCCGAGCGCGAGCTAGCTCGCCGTCATCGCTCCGGTTCGGATCGTCCGGGGCGGTAGAGCAGCAGGTTCCGCGTCCCACAGAGCGGACATAGGACGAGATCGCGCCACGCGCGTCCCGCGCTGCCGAAGCGCGTCCGGCAGAAACCGCACGTGACCTCCCAGCGCACGAACCCCATCGCGGAGAGCGGCCGCGGCCAGGACTCGTCGACCACGGGATTGATGGCGTCGACGGTCAGGCGACCCATGGCGGCGCCTCAGGCGCTCGCGCGTGTCTCGATGCGAGGCGGGTGGGCAGCTTCCCAGGCGTCGATGTCGGCGCCCTTCGAGAGCAGATAACCGAGCTCGTCGGTCCCGGCGAGAAGCATCCGCTTGGCGAACGGGTCGATGTCGAAGTCGACGGTCGAGCCGTCCGGCAGCAGGACACCCTGCTCCGACAGGTCGACCGTGAGGTCGGCATCCGGATCCCGCTCGATGATGTCCCGAAGCTTCGCGTGGACCTCGGCCGGAACGACGATCGGCAGCAGCCCGTTCTTGAGGCTGTTGCTGCGGAAGATGTCGGCGAAGCCCGTCGACAGGATCGCCCGGACGCCCCACGACGTCAGCGCCCACGGCGCGTGCTCTCGGGAGGAGCCGGCACCGAAGTTATCGCCGACGAGGAGGATGCTTCGCCCCGCCATCCCGGGCTGGTCGAGGATGAACGGCGGATCCTTGAGCGAGCCATCTTCTTCGAAACGCCAGTCGCGGAACAGCGCATCCGCGAGTCCATCCTTGTTGGTGACCTTCAGGTAGCGCGCAGGGACGATCTGGTCCGTATCGACGTTCTCTTTGTCGATCGGGATGACCTTGCTCGTGAAGACGCCGATCGGCTGCGCCATGTCAGCGGCCGCCCACGGCGGCGAGCGACTCGATACCGGGCAGCGTCCGCGGGTCCGTCACGACCCCCATGACAGCCGACGCGGCAGCGGTGAGCGGTGACGCCAGGAAGGTTCGGCCGCCCTTGCCCTGGCGGCCCTCGAAGTTGCGATTGGACGTGCTGACGGCGTACTGACCCGGCGACAGCTGGTCGCCGTTCATCGCGATGCACATCGAGCAGCCCGACTCGCGCCAGTCGGCGCCGGCGGCCTTGAAGATGTCGGCCAGGCCTTCGCGCTCCGCCTCTCGCTTCACTTCGTCACTGCCCGGGGTGACCATCAACATGACCCCGTCGGCGACGCGGCGGTCCTTCAGCGCAGCAGCGGCGAGCCGGAGGTCGCTGATCCGGCCGTTCGTGCACGATCCGACGAAGACGACGTCGACCTTCTGGCCGAGGATCGGCTGGCCCGGCTGCAGATCCATGTACGACAGCGCATGCTCGAGCGCGCGGCGCGCGGCGGGATCCGTCTCGTCGCTCGGGGAGGGGACGCGCGACGTGATCGGGAT
The DNA here is from genome assembly GCA_035703005.1 of Candidatus Limnocylindrales bacterium. Lineage (GTDB taxonomy): Bacteria > Chloroflexota > Limnocylindria > Limnocylindrales > CSP1-4 > SPCO01. The sequence continues at coordinate 2,175 of DASSZA010000093.1, forward strand.
GCCCATCCCAGGGTTCGTGCCGTAGGTGATCATCGGCTCGAGGGCGTTCGCGTCGATCGTGATCGACTTGTCGAACGTGGCTCCGTCGTCGGTCGGCAGCTGACGCCAGCGTGCCACCGCTGCGTCCCAGGCGGGACCGGCCGGCGCGTGTGGTCGACCGTGGACGTATTCGAAGGTCGTGTCGTCGGGCGCGATCAGCCCGGCGCGCGCGCCGCCTTCGATGCTCATGTTGCAGATCGTCATCCGCTGTTCCATCGTCAGGGCGCGGATCGCCTCGCCGCGATACTCGAAGACGTGACCCGTCCCGCCGCCGACGCCGATGCGCGCGATGAGCGCCAGGATGATGTCCTTCGCGGACACGCCGGGAGCGAGGCGACCGTCGACCCGGACCTCGTACGTATTCGGGTGGCGCTGGAGCAGCGTCTGTGTCGCGAGGACCATCTCGACCTCGCTCGTGCCGATCCCGAAGGCGAGCGCGCCGAACGCGCCGTGCGTCGAGGTGTGCGAGTCGCCGCACACGATGGTCATCCCCGGCTGCGTGAGACCCAGCTGTGGGCCGATGACGTGGACGATCCCCTGGGAAGGCGATCCGATCCCGTGGAGCGGGATCCCGAAGTCCGCGCAGTTGCGCTCGAGCTGGCTGATCTGCGCGGCCGCCTGGGCATCGAGCATCGGCAAGCTGCGTGGCGTGGTCGGGATCGAATGGTCCGCGGTCGCCACGGTCTGGCCGGGTCGGCGGACCGTCAACCCACGTTCGCGAAGTCCGCTGAACGCCTGCGGTGACGTCACCTCATGCACCAGGTGGAGATCGACCGCGAGGACGGCTGGTGCACCCGGGTCCTGGACGACGACGTGCTCGTCCCAGATCTTGTCGACGATCGTGCGCGGCTCTGTCATGACGGGCGGGTTCTCCGGGGGTTCGTCGCGGCGGCTGGCTCGGCCGGACAGGGTAGCAGAGGGTGCCGGAGGTCCTACCGGGGACGGTACGACGGTGCGTGTAGTCGACACCGCCGCTCGCGTCGTATAACGGCGACCCCCGGGGAGCCCAACGGTCGGAGCGGAGAACAGCCACGAGCAAGGTCAACCCGCTGCCCGCGCACGTCCAGGAGTCGGAAGAGCCCATCTTCGACGGCTCGACCGACCTGCGTGTCGTACGGCTCCGACTCGTCCTCGCGCTCATCACGATGTTCGTGATCCCGGTCGCGCTCGCGACGCCGGTGATCTACGCCTTGGCGAGTGGCGATGGGCGTCACGTCCTCCTGCCGACAGTCGCGATCGCGGCGCTGACCCTTGCGCTGGGCGGTCTCACGATCTTCATGGCGAAGCGGATCCTCGAGCCGGCGGAACGCCTCGATCGGGCACGCGTCGTCCTCGAGGACGCATACACGCGAGCCCGAGCTGAGTCGCTCCGCGACGCGCTGACGGGGCTGGGTAACCACCGGTCATTCCAGGAAGAGCTCGAGCGTCAGTGGGCCGGCTCCGCGCGCTACCACACGCGCCTGGCGCTTGCGATCGTCGATCTCGACGACTTCGGCAAGGTCAACGAGGCTGAAGGACACGCCGGAGGCGACCGGGTCCTGGTCGGAGTCGCTGGGGTCATCGCTGCGGGGCTGCGTCGGAGCGATGAGGTCTTCCGGATCGGCGGCGACGAGTTCGCTGTGCTGATGCCGGGCATCGATGCCGACGGCGCGTTCCTCGCGATGCGTCGCGTCCTGGCGGCCGTGCTGGAGCGGGGCACTGACGATCGGCGACGGAACGAGCCCGCGACGCAACCGTGGTCGTTCACGGTCGGCATATCTGCCGTCCCGGGTACGGCGACGGACCGCGCGACGCTGTTCCGCGAGGCCGATGCGGCCCTCGCATTCGGGAAGAAGCACGGCCGGACCTGCGTGTCCGTGTTCGACCCGGAGCGGCACGCCTCGCCGGGCACCGAGCGATCCGAGGCTGGACGCGCGCAGCTCGTGGCCCAAGTCGCCGCATCCGGCGCCCTCAAGTCGGTCTTCCAGCCGATCTTCGACCTGCGGTCCGGTCGTGCGCGTGGTCACGAGGCGCTCAGCCGACCGATGCCAGGCTCGGGGTTCGCCGATGCGACCGATCTGTTCACCGCGGCCGAGGCGTTCGGGCGGACCGTCGAGCTCGATCTTGCGAGCCTGACGACGTCGATCGCCGCGTTCGCCCAGCTTGCATTGGCGGGAAGCCTGACCCTCAACATCTCCCCGCGGTCGCTCGAGTCGGACCAGTTCAGCGTCCATGGGCTCGTGAAGCTGTTGCAGCGCAACGGCGTCGACCCGAGCCGTGTCGTGCTCGAGCTGACCGAGCGCGAGTCGGTCGAGGACATGGACCGCTTGATCAGGGCCGTCGAGTCATGTAGAGCGGCCGGGATGCGGGTCGCGGCCGACGACGTCGGGGCTGGCAATGCCGGGCTCCGACTGCTGTCGCAGATCCGGTTCGACATCGTGAAGATCGATCTGTCGCTGATCCACGGCGGTGCCGTCCGAGCCACGTCGCACGAAGTCGTCCTGACGCTCAAGGACCTCGCGGACCGCTGGGGCGCGCTGGTCATCGCCGAGGGGATCGAGACCGCTGAGCAGCTCGAGTTCGTCCGTTCGCTCGGGATCCGCGCAGGGCAGGGCTACCTGTTGGGCATGCCGTCAGAGCGCCCCACGGGCGAGCCGGTCGATCTCGACGCGCTTCTGCGGTCCGAGACGCTCGGGCTCGGGTCAGGTCTTCGCTCGACGACGCCGTTCGGGATGCCAGGCACGTAGTCCGCCCTTCGGGGACTGCCGGGTTTCGTCCCCGGGCGCCGCGTAACACCACGCCGCGTAGCGCCGCGCCGCGTAACACCGCGCCGCGTAACACCACGCGTTCCTACGGGCTGCTGGACCGCGTGTTCCTTGTCTTTCAGGTGTCCGGTGAAACGCCCCGTGTTCCGCTCGGCCGGTGAGCGGTCCCGTCCGGCCGATGATCTGCCGGTAGGAACACCAGGGGTTACGTGGCCGCTCGGGCCCCGGACTCCTTCGATCATCCGGTGCACGAACGGACCAACGAGCGGCGGTGAAACGCGGTTCCTTCGCCGGTTCGATCACCGGATGAACGAACGCGGCCGCGCGCGATCGGGCCGCCGCGCAGCGTCCCGACGAACGCACGCGGCCTCCCCGAGAACGAGTCGCTAGAGAACTGGCATGCCCAGGACGAATGGGGGAACGTTGACGCCCCTCCGATCCCTGCTAGACTTTCGGCCACCGCACGGTCCCCACCGCGCGGACGTAGCGTTTTGGAGGCCGACTTGGCCCGTTTCGATCGGCAGGATCGCCGGAGCGTCGCAGTCGTCGTGACTGCGGATGGTCGCCGCGTTCACATGCCCGTCGAGACGAACCCACTCGCCGACGTATCGCTTCTCGCCCTTCTTCGCCTCGGGCTTGATGGCCTTCTTGGCCTCATTACCGGCTCCCGGCGGGAGAACGGAGGGATGCGGAGGGACGGACGCTAAGCGTCACCAACCACGCAACACCGAAGGGACCCTCGCCGGAAGGCGAGGGTCTTTCGTTTATCCGTCACTTGCTGAGGGTCCGATGACGACGAAGACCGACACCGCGACACCGTCAAGTCCAGCAACGCGATCGCGGCGCAGCCACGTCCCAGGCGATGGCTCATCGAAAGCTGCCGCGGTCGAGCAGGCTCGGAAGGACATGCTCCACGAGGGGCGCGAGCTCAAGCGCACGCGCATCGGCGCCGACGTGCTCTGCGAGGCGCTCCTTCGCCAGGGTGTCGATGTCTTCTTCAGCTACCCGGGCGGCGTCATCCTGCCGCTGTACGACGTCCTCGGCGACTACCCGGAGCTCCGGCATGTCCTCGTCCGCCACGAACAGGGCGGCGCCCACGCAGCGGACGGGTACGCGCGGGTCACCGGGCGTGTCGGCGTGTGCATGGGAACCTCCGGTCCCGGTGCGACGAACCTGGTGACCGGGATCGGCACGGCACTGCTGGACTCGGTGCCGATCGTCGCGATCACCGGGAACGTCCCCGGTGCCCTGATCGGGAAGGACGCGTTCCAGGAGATCGATATCAACGGCATCACGCTGCCGATGACGAAGCACAACTACCTCGTCCGTGATGCGGACGATCTGCCGCGGGTGATCGCCGAGGCCTTCCATATCGCGCGCACCGGTCGGCCGGGCCCCGTCCACGTCGACATCACGAAGGACGCGCTGCAGCAGGAGACCAAGGCACAGCACCCGACCGAGGCCGAGATCGTCGCAGGGCTGCCCGGCTTCCGGCCGAACCTCGAGGGTCACGGTCGCCAGCTCAAGCTCGCCGCGAACGAGATCGCCGCCGCGCAGCGCCCGGTCATCCTCGCGGGCCACGGCGTGCTGCATGCCGAGGCATGGGACGATCTCAAGGCATTCGCCGAGAAGACGTCGATCCCTGTCGCGTGGACGCTGCTCGGGATCGGTGCGATGGACGAGACGCACCCGCTGGCCTACGGCTTCATGGGGATGCACGGCTGGAAGCACGTCAACCGGGCCATCCAATCGGCCGACCTGCTGATCGCGGTCGGGATGCGGTTTGACGACCGGGTCACCGGCAACGTTCGGACGTACGCCCCCTATGCGCGGATCATCCACGTCGACATCGACCCGGCCGAGATCGGCAAGAACGTCGCCGTCGAGGTGCCGATCGTCGGCGACGCGAAGCGGGTCCTCCAGGCGCTGACGAAGATGGTCGGCGAAACGCCGCGGGAGGCGCGGCAGGCCTACTTCGACCAGCTGGCCGAGTGGCGCAAGGACTCGGAGGCGTCGTCGTGGCACGGATCGGGTGGCTGGCGCGATGGCGTGCTGTCCGCGGACTACGTCGTCGAGCGCATCGGCGAGCTGACTGACCACCGCGCGACGTACGTCGCGGACGTCGGCCAGAACCAGATGTGGCTCGCCCGTTACACCGGTTTCCGCGACCCGAACCAGCACGTGTCGTCGGGTGGCCTCGGGACGATGGGCTTCAGCGTACCGGCCGCGATGGGCGCCGCCCTCGGTCGACCCGATCGCGAGACCTGGGCGATCACCGGCGACGGCGGGTTCCAGATGACGTTCCAGGAGCTGATGACGCTCGTCCAGGACGACATCCCTGTGAAGATCGCCCTCTTCGACAACAAGAAGCTCGGGATGATCCGCCAGTGGCAGGAGATCATCTACGCCGGCAACTACCACTCCGCCCATCTGCGGGGGCCCGACTACCTCAAGCTCGCCGAGGCGTTCGGGATCCCGGCCACGAAGGCGTCGACCCCGGCGGACGTCGATGAGGCGATCCGCTTCGCACAGGGCGTCGATGGACCGGCGCTCATCTGGTTCGAGATCGCCGAGGAGCAGAACGTCTTCCCGATGATGCCGGCCGGCAAGGGTCTCTCCGACCTCATCGAGAACTGGGGCGGGGCCGACGAGTGAGCGATCCGTCGTCGAACGGCAAGGTCCCTGCCGGCGAACCCGGCGCGCTACCGGCACACCACGCGCATGGCACGCCACCGGCACGCGCCCTGCCCGGCAGCGGTGAGACGCGACGGCACGTCCTGGTCGCGATCGTCCTCAACAAGCCCGGGGTCCTGAACCGGGTCTCGAGCCTCATGCGGGCGCGGAACTTCAACATCGACTCGCTCGCGGTCAGCCACACCGACCGCGACGAGGTCAGCCGCATGACCATCACCCTCCACGGCGACGACGTCGCGGTGGAGCAGGCGGCGAAACAGCTCTACCGACTCATCGACGTCCTCAAGGTCCAGGACGTCACATCCGAACCGACCGTCGAGCACGAGCTGGCGCTGGTCAAGATCCGGGCGACCGAGTCGAACCGCGACGAGATCTTGCGCTTCGTGGAGCTGTCGCGAGGGCGGGTCGTCGATCTCGTGGAGGGATCCGTCATCGCGGAAGTGACCGGCACGGAGAGCGAGATCGACACGTTCGTGTCGCTCGTTCGGACCTATGGCATCAAGGAGCTCGTCCGGACCGGCGCGGTCGTCATGGCGAGGGGAGCGGGCTCGATCGAGGAGGCAGTGAAGAAGTGACCGCACGCATGTACTACGACAACGATGCGAATCCCGAGGCGCTCGAGGGTCAGACGGTCGCCGTCATCGGCTATGGCAGCCAGGGCCACGCGCATGCCCAGAACCTGCGCGAGAGCGGGGTCGACGTGGTCGTCGGGCTCGCACCCGGGTCGAAGAGCCGAGTGCTCGCGGAGGAGGCCGGGCTGCGTGTCGCCGACGTCGCGGACGCGGTCCGCGAGGCGGACGTGATCATGATCGCCGTGCCGGACACGGTGCAGAAGTCGGTCTACGACGCGGACATCGCGCCGAACCTTCGTCCCGGCCAGCTGCTGATGTTCGCGCACGGCTTCAACATCCGGTTCGGGCGGATCAGCCCGCCGGAGGACGTCGACGTCGGGATGGTCGCGTCGAAGGGTCCAGGCCACCTGCTGCGCAGCGTGTACCGCCAGGGTGGCGGTGTCCCGGCGCTGTTCGCGGTCGAGCGTGACGCGTCCGGAACGGCGCGCGGTCGCGTCCTCGCCTATGCCCGCGGACTGGGCTCGACGCGCGCTGGCGTCCTCGAGACGACCTTCGCGGAGGAGACCGAGACCGACCTGTTCGGCGAGCAGGCACTGCTGTGCGGCGGCGTCTCCGCCCTCGTCAAGGCGGCGTTCGAGACGCTCGTCGAGGCCGGCTATCAGCCGGAGCTCGCGTACTTCGAGACCATGCACGAGCTCAAGCTCATCGTCGATCTCATGTACCGCGGCGGCCTGAATTTCATGCGCTTCTCGGTGTCGGACACGGCGGAGTTCGGCGATTACGTCTCCGGGCCGCGCGTCACGGAGGGTGCCAAGGCTGCGATGAAGGACGTCCTGTCCGACATCCAGTCCGGATCGTTCGCCGAGCGCTGGATCAACGAGTACGACTCCGGCGGGGAGCAGTTCAAGCGCCTGCGCGAGCAGGACCGCAACCACCAGATCGAGCAGGTCGGCGCCGAGCTTCGCTCGAAGATGCCGTTCCTCGATCCGGTCACCGTCGAGGCCGGTCAGGCGCAGGCCGCCGCGACCCGCACACCGGCGGGGAGTGGGGCGGCGTCATGACGAGCGCCGTACCTCGGCCGGCCGGGCCGTTCGTGCCCGCCGGCAGCGTCCGTATCTTCGACACCACGCTGCGTGACGGCGAGCAGGCACCGGGCGCCGGACTGACCGCCGCCGAGAAACTCGAGGTCGCCCGTCAGCTCGCCCGCCTCAAGGTCGATGTCATCGAGGCCGGCTTCCCGGCCGCCTCGCCAGGCGACTTCGAGGCGGTCCGGCGGATCGCCCAGGAGACGCCGCAGGACATCGCGGTCGCGGCCCTCGCAAGGTGCAAGGACGGCGACCCGCAGCGCGCCATCGAGGCGATCAAGGTCGCCCACAAGCCGCACTTGCATGTGTTCATCGCGACGAGCGACATCCACCTCAAGCACAAGCTCCGGATCGACCGCGAGACCGCGCTGGCCGAGGCAGTCCGCTGGGTCCGCTACGGTCGCGAAGAGCTCGGCCGCGACGCGGAGATCGAGTTCTCCGCCGAGGACGCCTCGCGGACAGACACCGAGTTCCTGCTCAAGGTCTACGAGGCGGTGGTCGAGGCCGGGGCTTCGACCGTGAATATCCCCGACACGGTCGGTTACGCGATCCCGAGCGAGTTCGGCTCGCTGACCCAGCGCGTCGTCGACCTCGTCGGGGAGCAGGCGACCATCAGCATCCACTGCCACAACGACCTGGGTCTGGCGACGGCCAACACCTTGGCTGCGGTGCAGTCAGGCGCCCGGCAGGTCGAGGTGACGATCAATGGCCTCGGCGAGCGTGCCGGCAACGCCTCGCTCGAGGAGGTCGTGATGGCGCTGCGGACGCGTCCCACGCAGTTCAGCGACACCGCGACGAGCGTCCAGACCGAGCACATCACCGCGGCATCCCGCCTGGTCAGCTATCTGACCGGCTTTGCCGTCCAGCCGAACAAGGCGATCGTCGGCGGCAATGCCTTCGCCCACGAGTCCGGTATCCACCAGGACGGCGTGATCAAGCACCCGCTGACGTACGAGATCATGACCCCGCAGTCGGTCGGGCTGTCCGGCAGCCAGCTGACGATCGGCAAGCTGTCCGGTCGGAAGGGGCTGCAGGGCAAGCTGCGCGAGCTCGGCCACGACCTCGAGGGCGAGGCGCTCGACGTCATCTATCGCCAGGCCATCGAGCTCGCCGACGCCAAGAAGGAAGTCACCGACTCCGATCTGCTGGCGCTCGTCGAGCAGCGGGCTGCGGAAGTCCCTGCCAGCGTCGCGCTCGTCGGCTGGAACGTGACGTCGTCCCATGGCGGGAATGCCACCGGGACGGTGACGTTGTCGGTCGACGGTGTCGAACGGAGTGCCGAGGCGACGGGGAATGGCCCGGTCAACGCGCTCTTCAAGAGCGTCGACGATGCCCTCCAGCCGGTCCTCGGCTGGCACCCGACCCTCGCCGAGTACGAGATCAAGGCGGTCTCGGCCGGCGAGGACGCGCAGGGCCAGGTGCTCGTTCGCTGCCGGCGGTCATCGGACGAGGGACCCGGCGCTTTGGTCGTGTCGGGCCATGGGTTGAGCACGAACATCATCGAGGCGTCGCTCGACGCCTACCTCGTCGCGATCAACAAGCTGCACGGGGCCGAGATCAATGGCGTGGCGGTCGCGTTCGCGAATCAGCGGACCGAGCGAGGCCTGCCGTAGTGGAGGCCCACCTTCCGCGCTTCCAGGTCGTCGTGATCCCGGGCGACGGGGTCGGGCCGGAGGTCATCGAGGCGGCGCGGCGCGTCGTGGATACTGCCGGTGCGCGGTTCCGCTTCAACGTCGAGTGGACCGAGGTCCTCGCCGGCGGCATCGCCATCGATACGTACGGCCTTGCGATCCGCCCCGCGGATGTCGAGACGTGCCGCGCGGCCGATGCCGTGTTGCTCGGCGCGGTCGGGGGCCCGAAGTGGTCGGACCCGTCCGCCCCTGTCCGCCCGGAGCAGGCATTGTTCGCGCTCCGCGGCGGGCTCGGGTTGTTCGCGAACCTGCGCCCGGTCACGGTCCATCCGGCGTTGGTGCCGTCGTCCCCGCTCCGCCCCGAGCTGCTGGACGGCGTCGACCTGCTCATCGTCCGCGAGCTGACCGGCGGCATCTACTTCGGACGACCGTCCGAGGAACGACCGAGTGAAAAGGGCCGCTCGGCGGTCGACACGATGGTCTACGACGAGGGCGAGATCCGGCGTGTCGTGCTGCTTGCGGCGGCGATGGCGGCGCGCCGTCGCGCCAAGCTGACCAGTGTCGATAAGGCGAACGTCCTTGCGACGTCGCGCCTGTGGCGGAAGGTCGTGGATGAGGAGCGGCGCCGCTTCCCGACCGTCGAGGTGACCCACCAGCTCGTCGATTCGTGCGCGATGCTGCTCATCCGGAACCCTGCAGACTTCGACGTCATCGTCACCGAGAACCTGTTCGGCGACATCCTGTCGGATGAGGCCGCAGTCCTCGCGGGGAGCCTCGGGATGCTGCCGTCGGCGTCGCTCGGCGACCGCCTGACGAAGCACGGGACGTTCGGTCTCTACGAGCCGATCCACGGGTCCGCCCCGGACATCGCCGGCCAGGACAAGGCGAATCCGATCGGCACGATCCTGTCGGCCGCGATGATGCTGCGCTTATCGCTCGGTCTCGACGAGGCCGCGACGGCCATCGAGACGGCCGTGAGCGATGCCCTCGACCGCGGCTGGAGGACCGGCGACCTCGCTGATCCTGCAGACCCAGACGATGGGCTCGTGGTCGTCGGGACCACCGGGTTCGCGACCGCCGTGATCGAGTCGCTCGAAGCCGCGGTGCCGGCATGACCGCCACCGATCGGCCGGTCGTCCTCTACGACACCACGCTCCGCGACGGGACGCAGGGCGAGAACATCACCTTGTCGCTCGCCGACAAGCTGCGCATCGCGCGGATGCTCGACGAGTACGGGATGCCCTACATCGAGGGCGGTTGGCCAGGCTCCAACCCGAAGGACATCGAGTTCTTCGCCGCGGCGCGCACGACGCGCTGGGAGCAGGCTCGCCTGGCGGCCTTCGGGTCCACGCGCCATCGCTCGAACCGGCCGGAGGCGGACCCGAACCTCAACGAGCTGGTCAAGGCGGAG
>DASSZA010000177.1:0-2902 GCA_035703005.1 Candidatus Limnocylindrales bacterium
GCTGCGTGCCGGGTCCGATGATCTGGGTCCCAGCTGCCAGGTCACTGCCGCTGCGGCGGATCGAGCCGCCGGGCTCGACCGCGGTGTGCGCCGCGATCCGTGCAGGCAGGGGTCCTGTGGCGTCCCTGCCGCGAGGCCCCACGGCATTCCCGGCCGCGTCGAGCGGAGTCGTCCGTTCGACCGGGATCACGGCGTCGGCGCCGGGTGGGACGGGCGCACCCGTCGCGATGCGGATCGCGGTCCCGTGGCGGACCTCGATGGCAGGCGGCTGACCGGCGCGGACCTCGCCGATCACGTCCAGCTGGACAGGCGCTGCGTCGCGGGCGGCGGACGTGTCGCCGGCGCGGATGGCATAGCCGTCCATGGCCGAGTTGTCCCACGGTGGGAGCGCGATCGGGCTCATCACATGTTCGGCGGCGACGCGGCCGAGACCCTCCGACAGCCAAGCGACTTCCGACTCGGTCGGCCCGGGGATCGCGGCGAACACGCGCTCGCGCGCCTCCTCGACGGTGAGGAGCCGGTCGGCGGTCACGAGCGGGAGCGCTCGAGCGTCGACGCGACCGGCGCGAGGTCTGCCGCGCGGTCGAGCCGGCGTGCGGCGACCAACGCGACGATCATCGCGATGACGATGCTCACGACGCCGACGGCGATCGCGGTCTCGTTCCAGAACTGGAACGGGAAGAGCTGGACGAGTCGGTCGGTCGTCGGGTCGAAGTCGTACGAACCGCTCGGGAAGAAGATCCGGTGGAACGTCTCGAACAACGCGTCGAACGCGAAGAACGAGATGAACGCGCCGACGATCAATGAGGCGATCAGTCCGAGCGCGCCTCCCTGGACCGCCCGCCACGTCGCGACGCGCTCCTCGCCCCGTCGCCGAGCGGCGATGACGAGCGCCGACATGGCGGCGACGATCGCCAGCACGAAGAAGCCCATGAAGACGCCACGCACGTCGCGCATGTGTGACCGCTCGCGTTCATCCAGGACCGGCGCGGCCGCGACGGTCACGTCGAAATCAGGTGGTCCCACGACGAGATCCGAGAGGATCGAGTTCGTCGCCGCGGTCAGATCCGCCTCGCTGAAGCCCGTCCAGGCGGTCGCCTCGGAACGTCCCTGCTCGAATCCGACCCACGCCGGGTTGAGGAAGAACGGGATCGTCACGGCGAGGATGGCCAGCGCGGTGGCAAGGCCGACCCAGACGTCAGCGAGGACATTCAGCGGGCTGCGCACGCGGGCATCGTAGCCCGCGGTGACCTATTCCTCTTCGAGCGTCTTGGCCTGCTCCCACCAGCCGACCAACGTCAGCTCGCTGGGCGGCTCGCGCTTGAGCTCGGTGGCGCCACGGGCGATGCGCTGCTGGAACTCCTCGAGGGACAGGGCGAGGATGTCGCGCAGGCCGATGATGTCCGACTGGATCAGCAGCTGGTGATCCTCCGGGCCAAAGCTCGCCAGGTTGAGCATCAGCGCCTCGTCGCGCCAGTCGAGGACGTCGTTGGTCGTCGCTTCGACCTGGTCAGCGAGGTACTGCCGACGGGTCGGCGTCTCCGAGCGCTCGAGGAGGAGGCCTGTCGTGAATGTTCCCTGCTTCTCGAGCCTGGCGAGGTGGGCGGGCTCGATGCGTGTCAGCTCGTTGATCGGCGGCATGGCGGCATTATCGACGAGCGGCAGGTCATCGTGAGGGTCGTGCGGCTCGCATCGGCCCGACGGGTTCCCCTGCGGCGGACGCCTCGATCAGCGCTTCGAGGCGGCCAGCGCGAGTCTCTGGCTTCTTCGCGCTGACGATCCAGTGCGTCACGGTCCGGCGGTATGAGGGCGGTCGGCGTTCCCAGTCGCCCCACGCGGCGTCGTCCGCGCGGATCAGCGCGGTCTCGTCATCCGCGAGCGCCACCTCGTCTTGCTCATGCGAGTAGATCGCCGTCCTGTCGGGATCGCGCGCTTCGAACGCCGCCAGCCCCGCCGGTCGCATCCGACCCTGGGCCGTCAACTCGCCGACCTTCCGCACGTTGATCGCGCTCCAGACGCTCCGCGGGCGGCGCGGCGTGAACCGCTGCGCCGAGCGGTCATCGTCAAGCGAGTACCGAACGCTGTCGATCCAGCCGACGCACAGCGCTTCGTCGACTGCGTCCGACCACGTGATGGTCGGCCGACCGGTCCGCTTCTTGTGATAGCCGAGCCATAGCTCATCGGCCGTCTGGTGGTTCGCCTCGAACCATTCGCGCAGTTCCGCGGTCGTGGTGAAGAACACGACCTCGTTCGGGTCCGGCCGCGATGTCACGAAGCGGCTGCCTCGCGCAGCAGCGCCCAGGCGCGCTCGACGTGACGCGGCTCCGTTCGCAGGTTCCCGACCGACAGGCGGATCGTGAACCGCCCCGCGAGCCGTGTGTGCGACAGGAACACCTCGCCGGAGCGATTGACCGCGTCCATGATGTCGGCGTTCCGCGCGTCGAGCGCCTCCTCGGACGTCCCGTCAGTCGGGTTCCATCGAAAGCAGATGGTCGAGAACGGGACCGCAGCCAGCCGCTCCCAGTCGGGAGCGCCATCGACCCATCGCCCGAACTCCTGCGCCATCTCGATGTGCCGTCCGATCCGTCGGCGGAGACCCTCGAGGCCGAAATAACGCAACTGTATCCACAGCTTCAGCGCCCGGAAGCGACGCCCAAGCTGGGGTTGGTACTCGCTGAAGTCTCGGCCCGCCACCTCGCGGTCGAGCGTCCGCAAGTACTCCGGCACGAGACTGAAGGCGGCACGCAGGTCGGGCATCCGACGAGTCAACAACAGCGACGCATCGAGCGGCGTGAAAAGCCATTTGTGCGGATTGACCAGGATCGAGTCGGCACGCTCCCACCCGATGAACGCCGCTCGACGTTCCGGGATGAGGGCGACCGCGCCTCCGTAGGCGGCATCG
>DASSZA010000129.1:0-9039 GCA_035703005.1 Candidatus Limnocylindrales bacterium
GAGATCAAGGAACGCATCGGTCGGGTGGCCCGCGACGGTGATCCGGACGTCGTCATCGTCGAGGTCGGCGGGACCGTCGGCGACATCGAGAGCCTCCCCTTCCTCGAGGCGATCCGCCAGATGCGCAAGGACATCGGGCGAGCGAACGTCCTCTACGTCCATGTGACGCTGTTGCCCGAGCTTGCCGCGACCGGCGAGCTCAAGACGAAGCCGACGCAGCACTCGGTCAAGGAGCTGCGCGGCATCGGTATCCAGCCGGACGTCATCGTCCTGCGCTCGGATCGCCCAGTCAGCGATGAGATCCGCGAGAAGATCGCCCTCTTCACCGACGTTGCGACCGATGCCGTCATCCCCGCCGAGACCGCCGACTCGATCTACGAAGTCCCGTTGATGTTCGAAGGAGCCGGTCTCGGGCGACTGATCATCCGCGACCTCGGGCTCGGCGATCCCGAAGCCGCCCCCGACCTCGACGGTTGGCGCTCGCTCGTGGAGCGGATCAAGGCACCGAAACCGACGCTCGAGATCGGGCTCGTCGGCAAGTACATCGAGCTGCCCGACGCCTACCTCTCGGTCACGGAGGCATTGAAGCACGCGGCGTGGGCGCACGGCGTCGACGCGAAGGTGCGCTGGGTCGACTCCGAGGCGCTGAGCAAGGAGAACCTCCACCAGGCGCTCGACGGCGTCGCCGGCATCCTCGTCCCTGGCGGGTTCGGCCATCGCGGCATCGAGGGCAAGGTCCTCGCGGCCCATTACGCGCGCGACCACAAGGTCCCGTACCTCGGCCTGTGCCTCGGGCTCCAGTGCGCGGTCATCGAGTTCGCCCGCGGGGTGATCGGGACGAAGGACGCGAACTCGACCGAGTTCGACATGTTCACCGAGAACCCGGTGATCGACTTCATGCCCGACCAGCGCGACATGGAGGACAAGGGCGGGACGATGCGGCTCGGGCTCTACCCGGCTCGGCTAACGCCGGGGTCGAAGGCCGCCGCCGTGTACGGCCAGGAGGTCATCTACGAGCGGCACCGTCACCGCTTCGAGGTGAACAACCGATATCGCCAGACGCTCGAGGGCGCCGGGATGCTGCTGTCCGGACAGTCTCCGGACGGGCGTCTCGTCGAGATCGTCGAGCTCAAGGACCACCCGTGGTTCGTGGCGAGCCAGTTCCACCCGGAGTTCAAGTCACGGCCCGAGCGGCCGCATCCGCTGTTCGACGGCTTCGTCGCGGCGTCGATCGCGGTCGCCGATGGTCGCGAGCCGGTGCTCGAGGCGCGCCCCGAGGCCGTCGCGGTGCCGGTGCGTCCGGAAACACCAGCGGAGACACCCGCTCCGGCGTGATCTCCGTGGGTCGGCCCGCCACCTGCTGATGGTCAAGCCGACACTCCGCGGCTGCGATCGACCGGACCTCCTCGCGTTCGAGGAGGTCCGTCGCCGTCTCGGGCTCGGGACGCGTCTGCCGGTCGGCCGTCGCGAGATCGCCGTCGCCGACATCATCGGCTCGGTCGGTCGGGTCGAGGACTTCGACGGCTGTTTCCGTGCCCGGGGCGCGAAGCTCCGGCAGGCCATCGCCGAACGAGCGGCAAACCCTGGCGTCATCGACATACCGATCTCGCTCCTGCAGGTCGATCACGCGTACTTCGTCGAGGACGGCCACAAGCGCTTGTCGATGTCGATCGCCGCAGGTCGGAAGTTCGTCGAGGCCGAGGTCGATCGATTCCAGACCGAGCTCCATCTGGCGCCGGGGACGACGATGGCTTCGATCCGGGCGACAGCCCAGGAGCGCCGTTTCCGCCGCGTCACCGGGCTCGACGTCGCGTGCCCCCGTCGCCGGTTCGCCTTGTCCGATCCTGCTGGCTACCTCGAGATGCAGGAGTCGGTCAAGGCACACACGCTCGACTACTCGCGCTCGATCGGCCGCCTCGTCTCGCCCGAGGAGGGCGCGCGCCACTGGTACGAGACGGTGTTCGCGCCGATCCTCGAGATCGTCGAGCAGAACGGTGCGCTGCGGCTGATCGAGACGATGACCGACGCCGACCGCTTCCTCCTGTTCCGGCGTGGACTCGACGGGCCGATGGACCGCGACTGGCGGATCCCCGCGTGGGCGATCGAAGGTGGGCTCGCGAACGTGCGTGGACGCGAGCAACGACATCGCGTTCGTGCGCGCCTCTCACTTTCCCGATCGGCCGATCATCCACCCGAGCTCCTCCGACCCGAAACCGGCGATGAGGTCGACGGATGATGCCCGCGATCTGATTACGTCGTCGGGTCCGGCTCCGGCGGCGCCGGATCCGGGGTCGGATCGGGCGTTGGATCCGGGGTCGGATCGGGCGTCGGCGCAGGCGTAGGCTCCGGCGTCGCCTCTGGTGGTGGAGGTTCGGACGTCGGTTCGGCGGTCGGCGCGATGGTCGACGTGGCGGTCGGTTCGGGTGTCGGCGTCGACACGGATCCGGTCGCTTCAGGACGTCCCGGGAGCCAATCGGGCCAGGGGAGTCGAAGCTCGGCCCCGATCGGTAGAACGGCTGGATCTTCGAGCCAGGGGTTCAGTTGAAGGGTGTCTTCAAGGGACACCTCGAAGAACCGGACGATGCTCACCAGGTCGTCGCCGCGGCGGACGACGTAGATCACGCACGCTGCGTTGTCGGGGCACGGCTCGAGCAGGCGTGCCCGGAGCGTCCGCGGATCGGAAGTTGGCACTGGCGGATCGCTGGGGTCGCGCGGATCACGGACGTTGCGCTCCAGTCCTGGGACATGAGGAGCACTACTGGCCCCGTCCACCGGAGCGCCCTTAGGAGACGGTCCTTCGCATTCGCTGATCGCATCCGGACCGTTGCCGTCATCGCAATCGTCGATGCCGTCGCCACCGACGATCAGATCGGCTCCGTTCCCGCCACTGATCATGTCGTTCCCGGGACCCCCGAGCAGGACGTCCTGGCCACCACCGCCGGCGAGGAGATCGTCGCCGTCGCCCCCGACGATGCAGTCCTTGCCGTTGCCGCCTGCGATCGTGTCGTTCCCGCCGTAGCCGAGGACCAGTGCCGCACCGTTGCCGGCTATGAGCACGTCATCGAGCTCCGTACCGATCACGACCTTCGCGAAGCTCATGCCAGCACATTCCGCCGGCACGTCGGGTGGCTGCTCGAGGTCGGCGGGCAGCACCTTGATCGCTAGCGTTCCCGGCGCGATCGATGCGGTCGAAGCTGCGGCCACGACAAGGGCGGCGGACCCACACATCAGAAGGGCCACGACGAGCCGGCGAAGATCAGACATCCGACACGCCGGCGGCGTCAGCCGCAGGGACAGCGGCGGGCTTCGCCCAGCGGCGTACGAGCCATAGGCTCGTGAAGATCCACGTGCAGATCGCGAGGGGCAGCGGCTGACGCACGAACACGATGGCGTTGCCGACGCCTGGGAGCCGCAGCCACGCCTTGCCGTCGACGGCTTCGATGGTCGGGCGGAAGCCGTCTTCGACGCCATTGTTGTCGCCGCGGGTGACGTACCCCTTCACCGGATCACCCCCGACGATCCGATGGATGACCAGCGCGTTCTTCACCCGAAAAAGGACGATGTCCCCGACCGCATACGTGTCGGCTCGTTCGGTGATCACGAGGTCCCCGGTGTGAAATGTCGGTTCCATGCTCGGACCCGTGACCATCGCGTAGCCGGCAGGGCCGCCCAGCGATGTCGGTCGCAGGACGAAGAACCACGCGACCAAGACGGTCGTCGCGGCCAGCAACGTCGCGGCTCGCACGAGGAGCCGTATCGACTCACGCATGACGCATCGGGAGCACCCCGGCCGAACGCTGGCTCAGCCGGGGTGTCGGTCCCATGTCGCTCTCGGTGTGACTAGGTTTCCGTCACGACGAGCGACAGGATGTCGGCGACGTTCACGGGCGTCGCCAACGTGACGGTGCAACCCGGCACGTTGTCGCCCGCGCTGAGCTCGTTGAAGTTCATACCGCCGGTGGCGGTCACCTCACAAAAGCCCACGCCGTCCAGATTGGCGTTGGCAGCGCCTTTGAGTTGGACGTAGAGGTTGATGTCGACGCAGTCGGCGACCGTCTCGACATTCACGCGGGTGACCTTCGTGATGTCCGAGGGCGTGTTGACCAGCGTGGTGCTGGTCTGGCCGGAGATGCCGGTGCCGGAGAGCAGATACGTCGATCCGGTGATGTTGCCGCACGACGTGACCGAACCGGAGCCGGTCGCAGCCGTACCTCCCGCGACGTTGCTGATCGTGGCTGCCGCAGCGTAGACGCCGGCTGCGAGTACGCCAGCGGCCGCCAGGGCGGCGATCTTCCTGAGCATCGTTTCCCTCCCATGGGAGACGGAGAGCGGCACCGAGCCCCCAGACTCGGTGCGCGAGCGCGTGCAGATGGGCACGCACGCGTGCCGATATCAGGGCGGTGTGTCCGTGACACCTCCCTCCCGCCGAGGCACCAAGGGTCGCCTGCTCGGATCGCGGCGCGTACGCGCGCACGGAGCGACGCGAACAGGGAACGAGGCCGCGTGCCGCGATGACCCCATGATCGCCCCCGGTCACGCGCGCTCGCCCTCACGCGATCCGGGTCACGATGTGTCGACCGGCGACCCCCGTCGCGGGACATCCCCCTCCGGAACCCGTGAAGGTGTCGGAGGGTACGACGCGCTAGGTCGAAAGTCCATACCAAACGGTAGGGCGCGTGTCAGCACTCGAGGTCGCCACGACGGCCGACAGAAACGATCTCCGCGCTAGAATCGGGCCCCTTCGACCAAGGAGCCGCCATGAAGATCTTCCTCGACACCGCCGATATCGAAGAGATCCGCACCGTCGCCCGGTGGGGGATCCTCGACGGCGTCACCACCAACCCGACGCTGTTCTCTAAGACGAGCGGCAGCACCTACGAAGAGGTCCTCAAGGAGATCTGCGGGATCACCAGCGGACCGGTGTCCGCCGAGGTGGTCGCCGAGGATGTCGAGGGCATGCTCAACGAGGGCCGCGCGTTCGCGAAGATCGCCCCGAACATCGTCGTCAAGGTCCCGATGAGCGAGGAGGGGCTCGAGGCGATGAGTCGCTTCGCCGACGAGGGCATCAAGACCAACTGCACGCTGATCTTCACGGCGAACCAGGGGCTCCTCGCGGCCAAGGCGGGTGCCAGCCTGCTGTCGCCGTTCGTCGGCCGGCTCGATGACATCAACCAGGACGGCATGATCGTCGTGCGCGAGCTCGTCGAGATCGTGGCGATCCACGAGCTCGACACCGAGGTCCTCGCCGCTTCGATCCGCAACCCGCTGCACATGACACAGGCCGCGCTGGCCGGTGCCCATGTCGCAACGTTGCCGTTCAAGGTCCTCAAGCAGATGGTCCACCACCCGCTGACCGATAGCGGCATCGTCCAGTTCCGGTCGGACTGGGACAAGGCGCGCAAGGCGCTCGCGGAGAAGCAGGGCAAGGCGCCCGAGGACGTCAAGCCGACCGAGGCGCGCGTCTAGCCGCTCGGGCGAAGGTCGGAGGAGGAGCGAGTGGCGGTGACGGAGGAGGTCCTCGGTCAGTTCCTCGGGGACGAGTCGTTCCCGATCACCTGGGACTCGGAGACCGAGAAGGACTTCTTCTGGGTCTACGACGACCTGCACATCCCGCACCCCGTCAGCCCGATGTTCTTCGACATCGGCGGGTGGTGGCTGAGCTGCGACCACATGTTCCGCCGGTTCGGGACGCCGTTCGCGGTCGACTGGCTGGCCAAGAACGTCAACGGCTACGTCTACACGACGGCAGTCCCCGCCGATCCAGACCTCCATATCGAAGGGACCGAGTACTCGTCGCGGTATCAGGCCCGCGTCCCGAAGGACGGCTCGTTCGCCCAGAACATGGGCTCGTATCTCGACACGGTGCTGCCGGTCTACGGGGAGCATTTCGCGGACTGGTGGCGTGACCGCCTGGTCCCCGAGATGCAGCGGAACTTCGCCTATCTCGAGGAGCAGCTCGACCGCGCCGACGAGATGACCCTCGCCGAAACGGCGACGCTGCTCGAGGACGCGATCGACATCCACGACCGCCACTGGAAGATCCACTGGATGCTCAACTTCGCCCAGCTGTCGGCGACCTTGAACCTGCGGGCGGTCATGGAGAAGATGCGCGGATCCATCGACGAGGAGCTCCTCGGCAGGCTCCAGAACTCCGCGTCGGACCGGAACTGGGACTCGATCGAGTCGCTATGGAAGATGAAGAACGAGGTCCGCGACGACCCCGAGCTACGCGCGGCGTTCGAGCCCGAGGACACCACGGCGGTCGCCGCGGCGCTGCGCGGTTCGGAGCGGGGCCGGCGGTTCATCGCGGAACGCATCGAGCCGTACCAGCGCGAGTTCGGCTGGCACGCCGTCTGGAGCCACGAATTCATCTTCCCGACGGTCCGCGAGGAGATGGAGCCGGTCCTCGAGTTGATCCGCGGATACCTGACGAGCGACTACGACTACCCGTCGGCGATCGACGCGATGCGCAAGGACATCGAGGCCGCATCCGCCCAGATCCTCGAAGGGCTCGACGGCGCGGCGCTGGAAGAGATGCGGGCTGCGAACGCCGTGAACCTCCGCATGGCGCCGCTCACGCCCGACCATCACTTCTACATCGACCAGGGCGCCAACGCGCACGTCCGGCTGGTGCTCCTCGCGGTCGGCCAGAAGCTCGTCGAGGCCGGCCGCCTCGACAGGGCAGACGACGTCCTGTTCCTGCGGTACAACGAGCTGCGGATGTTCATCGGCAGCTCGGACGCGCTGGACGCCCGTGGGCTCGTCGCACAGCGCCGCGCCGAACGCGACGCTGCCAAGAAGGTTCACCCGCGTGACTGGATCGGGACGGTGACGCCGTCGCAGCTCGCGTTCCCGTACCTCGTCAACTGGGGCTACCCCGAGCGGTTCCACCGGCAGGAGTCCGAGGACCAGAGCCGGATCGAGGGTATCGCGGGTTCGCCGGGCACGATCGAGGGGACGGCACGCGTCGTGATGACGACTGACGAGTTCGACCAGGTCCGCGACGGCGACATCCTCGTCTGCCAGATGACGAACCCCGCGTGGGTCGTGCTGTTCACGAAGATCGCCGGGTTGGTCACGGACACCGGCGGGACGACCTCGCACCCCGCGGTGCTGTCGCGTGAATTCGGGATCCCCGCGGTCATCGGCACGTCGATCGCGACAAAGCGCATCAGCACCGGCGACCGCATCCGCGTCGACGGGTCGACCGGCGTCGTCGAGATCCTCGAAGCCGCTGGCGGCGGCGCCCCGACGGCCGCCCCGGAAGCCGCGGCGATCGGCTCATGACGGTCGAGACGCTCCAGCTGACGCAGGAATTCGTCGCCGGTCCTGCACGGATCCGGTTCGACGTCCTCGGCTCGCAGCCGGTCGACACGGCCCTCGCCGACAAGGACTTCCTCGACTATCGACTCGCCGACGTCAAGATCGAGACCGAGCCGACGCTCCGCGACGCCGACATCGTCTGGGAGCGCGACGCGGAGAAGTCGATCGCGTACGACGGGCGTCGGATGACGTTCCGCGGCGATTGGGCGTCGGGGCCGATCCAGAAGGTCGTCGTCACGATGCTCGCGTTGCGGCTCGAGGAGAACGGTCTCCACCCGTTCCATGCGTCCGCGGTCCGCTACCGCGACAAGACCGTGCTGTTCCTCGGTGGCGAGTCGAACCACGGGAAGTCGATGGGCCAGATCGAGGCATGCCGGCGCGGGGCGCTCCTCGTGTCGACCGAGACGACCGTCATCGACGAGGACGGCCGCGTCATCGACGGCTCCAAGCACCCGTTCCTCAAGAAGCGGAACGTCGGGACGGAACGGGCCGACAAGGCCGCGCCGGAACGTGGCGTCGAGAAGTTCTTCGGCGGGATGCCGACCTGGGACCTGTTCAGCGAACAGGCGCCGGTCGACGTCGTCATCGTCCCCGCCATCGATGGCAACTTCGACCCCTCGACCGTCGAGATGATCCCGTTCGAGCGGCAGTTCCAGTCGTTCCACTCGCTCCAGAACTACTTCCTGCTCAACGAGCTCCTTGCCCCGGGCCACCCGATGCCGGTCGTCGACACGGTCGAGCGGAGGGCGGCCCGAGCGGCGTTCGTCGAACGGTTCACCAAGCGTCCCTACCACTTCGTGCGCGCTGCGACGCCGCAGGTGCTGCTGGACGAGGTGGAGCGGGTCCTCTAGCTCGATCCCGAAATGCGCGCGTTCACCTATGAGCGGCCGGACCGTCTCGCCGATGCGCTCGCCCTGCTCGCCGATGGCGGGGACGGTGGTGCGCGCCCCCTCGCGGGTGGCACCGACCTGATCATCAGGCTCCGCGACGGCACGATGCGACCGTCCACCGTGGTCGACCTGAAGGGGATCGGCGAGCTCTCGCGCGGCATCCGCGTCGAAGACGGTCGCCTGCGGATCGGGGCTCGCACGACGATGACCGACCTCCTGCGCGATGAACGCATCCGTCGCGACTACACGGCTTTGGCGGAGGCGGCCGCGTACGTCGGGTCGGTCCAGATCCGGAACCGGGCGACCCTCGCCGGGAACATCTGCAACGCCTCGCCCGCGGCGGACACGGCCCCTGCGCTGCTCGCCTTCGAGGCGCGTGTCATCGCCGTCGGGCCGGCCGGACGACGCGTCATCCCGCTCGACGACTTCTTCGTCCGGTCGGGGGTCACGACGCTCGAGACCGGCGAGCTCGTCGAGGCGATCGAGATGCCTTTGCCTTCTGGATCCCCCGCGTCCGCCCATGCCCGCCGGACCCGACGGCGGGGCCACGACCTCGCGTCGGTCACGCTCGCCGTCGTGATCGATGACCAGGGGGTGACCCGCGTCTCGTATGGCAGCGTCGGTCCGCGACCGATCGTCGCCTTGGACGAGAGCAGGATCCTCGCCGACGCAGGAGCGAGCGACGACGCCGTACGGGACCGTCTGGATGAGCTGTTCGTGGCGGCTGCCCCGTCGCCGACATCGATGCGCGCGAGCCCGGAGTATCGGCTGGCGATGCTCCGAGTGATGGGACTTCGCGCGGTTCGCGCTGCCCAGACGCGAGTCA
>DASSZA010000213.1:0-12513 GCA_035703005.1 Candidatus Limnocylindrales bacterium
CGCGCCCATCGCCGCCGAGCGCTCCTCGAGCTCACGGCCGATGCCGTTCGCCTCGACCGTGTCCTCGTGGCGATACCAGCCGATGCTCTCGACGCCGACCTGGGTCATGTTGCCGCCGAAGCAGCCGTAGCGATCGAGGAGGGTGGTCCGGGCTCCCGCCCGCGCGGAAGCGAGCGCAGCGCTGAAGCCGCCGGGCCCGCTGCCGACGACGAGGACGTCCGTCTCGTGGATGACGTCGACCGTGCGTGCGGCCTCGGTGATCGCGTTCATCTGGCGAGGATGTCGAGAGGAAGGGGCAGGCGGCGTCAGGCCGCGACGGCGAAGACCGCAGCGGGCTCGACGCTGACGCGGACCGCCGCGCCGGGATAGAGCCCGCGGGCATCCGAGGCGGACATCTGTGCTACGACCAGCGTTTCGTCCGGGAGCGTGACCTGCGCCCGGCAGAGCGAGCCGAGGAAGCTGACCGCGGCGACGCGCGCCTCGCCATCGTCCGTCGGCGTGAGGCGCACGTTCTCCGGGCGTACGAGGGCCTCGACCGGCCCGCTCTGGTCCGACCCTTCGAGCAACGGGACGGCCATTCCCAGCACGTTGACCGTGCCGCCCTGGGCGGTCGCGGCGATCCGGTTCGTGAGCCCGACGAACTCCGCCACGAACCGGGTCTTGGGCCGGTCGTACAGCTCCGAGGGAGGCCCGATCTGCTCCAGCCGACCGGCCGACATGACGCCGACTCGGTCACCCATCGCGAGCGCTTCCTCCTGGTCATGCGTCACGAACAACGTCGTGATGCCGATCATGATCTGGATGCGGCGGATCTCCTCGCGGAGCTGGCGACGGACCTTCGCGTCGAGCGCGGACAGCGGCTCGTCGAGCAGCAGCACCTTGGGCTCGATCGCGAGCGCGCGCGCGAGCGCGACACGCTGCTGCTGGCCGCCCGACATCTGGTGCGGGTATCGGCCGGCCTGCTGGCCGAGCCCGACGAGCTCGAGCGTCTCGTCGGCCTTCTTCTTGCGGGCGGCACTGTCGACGCCCCGCAGGCGCAGGCCATAGGCGACATTGTCACGGGCCGTCATGTTGGGGAACAGGCTGTACGCCTGGAAGACGATGCCCATGTTCCTCTTGTTCGTCGGGACGTTGGTGATGTCCTTGCCATCGACCAGGATCCTGCCCTCGTCCACATCGTCGAGGCCGCCGAGCGCTCGTAGGGCCGTGGTCTTGCCGCAGCCGGACGGGCCGAGCAGCGCGATGAGCTCGCCGGGGGCGATGTCGATGCTCAGTCCGTTCAGGGCGTGGACGGACCCATACCAGCGGTGCATGTCCTGGAACGCGACGGCGACGCCGTGTCCGTTCGAGGCGGCGTTCGGGCTCGAGTGGGTCATACAGCTGGCTCCTCGACCTGCCGGGTGGTGCGGCGGCCGCCGCCGACGCGGGCGATGACGACGAGTAGGACGAACCCGAAGATGAGGGCTGAGAACGAGACGGCCACCGAGATGAAGGGATCCTGCTTCCCGAGCACGACGATCACGACCTGGACGGTGTTGAACGACAACAACGAGGAGATCGTGTATTCGCCGAGGACGAGCGCGACGGCCAGGACCGAGGCCGACAGGATCCCGGCTCGGATGTTCGGCATGATCACCTGGACGATCGTCCTGACCCAGCCGGCACCAAGGCTCCGGGCGGCGTCGGCCAGCGTGGCTGTGTCGATCGAGCGAAGGCTTGCATCGATCGCCCGGTACGCGAACGGCAGCACCAGGACGATGTCGATGAGCGCGAGGGTCAGCGGCGAGGCCCCGATCTTGCCGAAGTTCTGGCCCATGAAGCGGTAGATCGGGGAGATCCCGACGACCAGCACGATCGCGGGGATCGCGAGGGGGAGCAGGCACAGGAACTCGATCACACGGCGCATCCGGGGCACCCGGACGATCGTCCAGACCATCGTGGGCACGAGGAGGACGAGCATCCCGACGACGGTCAGGACGGCGATCTGGAGCGTCGTCGTGACGCTATCGATCAGGTCCTGCTTGCCGAGGATCGCCGCATACGCGTTGAGGCTCCGACTGCCGAAGTCGCCGCGTGTCGAGAACTCGAGCATCGCGAAGAGCGGCAGGATCAGGTAGCCGAGCACCACGACGAGGATCGCGATCCGGGCGATGGTCTGACCGCGAGAGAGCCGTCGTCGCTTGCCGCCTTTCGGAGCGGCGATCAAGGCGCCCCCGCCCGGAGCGGCTGCCGATAGCGGTCCGCCTGGGGTCGCTGTCATTTGACCCACCTCGACGCTCGCCGCTGGATGAAGGCATACAGCGCCATCACGATCGACACGACGACGATCATCCCGAGCGCGAGGGCCTTGCCCACGTTCTCCTGGCCGATGACGACCTCGCTCTGGAGCGAGCCCGCGATCTGGAGCGTCACGATCGACGCGCCCTGGCTGATCAGGGCTGCGGCTGTCGCATACGCAGAGAAGGCGTTCGTGAACAGCAGGAGCAGCGCGCCGAGGAACGCGGGCGCGAGGATCGGTCCGCCGACGTGCCGCCAGAACGACCACGACGAGCCGCCGAGGCTCGCCGAGGCGTCGTACCACTCCTGCCGGAGTCCGTCGAGCGAGGGCAGGAAGACGATGAGCATCAACGGGATCTGGAAGTAGGTGTAGACGACGACGAGGCCGGTCAGGCTGTACAGCCACGAGGCGTCCGTCAGCACGTCGACGTGCAGGACATCCCGCACGAACATCGTCGCGAGACCGTTGAACCCGAAGGTCGCCAGGAATGCGAAGGCGAGCATGACGCCGCCGAACTGGGCCAGCACGCCGGACGCGGCGATCACGAGCTGACGGAGAGGGCCATTCGGATCGCCTCGGACGACCGCCCACGCCAGGAGCCCGCCGATGATCGCCCCGGCGACGGCGGTGCTCACGGCGAGCTCGATCGACTTGGTGAACGCGTCGACGAACGTCTCGTCCGTGAACAGCCGTGTGACGTTGTCGACCGTGGGCAGGCCCGTCGCCGTGGTGAACGCGCCGACGGCGACGATGGCCGTCGGCAGGATCAGGAACAGCGCGATATACACATGGAACGGGATGAGTGCGAGGTAGTTCCGCGCTCCGCGGAAGCGGCGCGAGCCGGCCCCGCCAGAGGCGAGGCCGGCTGCTTGTGCCGTGGGCTGGCCGGGCGCGCTTGCCGACGTATCGGTCATCGCGGCGCTCCGGTCGTCATCAAGACTCGATGACTACTTGATGTCGATGAACTTCCAGTTGTCGGTCAGGTACTTGGTTGCTGTGTCGATCTGCGCCTGCGTCAACTGCACGGGTGCCGTCGTCGGGGCGCCGACAGCCGCCAGCGCGGCCGCGTCGGCCGTTCCGGCTGTCTGCATCGCGCCGAGCCGGACCGGCAGCGCGAAGCCCTTCAGCCAGGTGTTCTGCCCGGCGTCAGAGAAGATGTACTCCATCCAGCAGCGGGCGGCCGCGGGATGGGCGGCATCCTTGTTGATCGCGGAGTTGTAGTACGCCGCGACGGGCGGCGCGTCGGAGGGGATGACGACCTTCCAGTCGATGCCCTTCGGCTTGAGCGAAGCGACCAAGCCACCCTGGTTGTACGTCCAGTCGATCACGATCGGCGTCTGGCCGGAGGCCACACTGGCGTCGTTCGGGTCGACTGGCAGGAGGTTTCCGCTGTCCGCCAGCTTCTTGAAGAAGTCGACGCCAGGGGCGATGTCGTCGGCCGAGCCACCATTCGCCAGGGCCGCGAGGACCACGCCGTTGAAGCCGGCGGAGGCCTTCAGCGGGTTGCCGTTGAGGGCGACCTTGCCCTTGTACTTGGCATCGGCGAGGTCCGCGACCTTGCTGATGTCGCCGAGCTTCGAGTCATAGGCGATCGATTCGAAGCCCGTGTAGTTGTTCACCCACAGGCCCGTGGGCTCCTTGTTGCCATCGGGGATGTCGGCCCACCCGGCGACCTGGTACGGGGCGTACATGTCGGTGTTCGCGGCCGCGACGACGCTGCCGAGGTCGAAGATGTCCGGCTGGCGGCCGGTCCCCGCGAGGTCCTTAGCTGCCTTGATCTCACCCGCGCTGTCGGCGTCGGGCTGATCGGACTGGACCTTGATCCCGTACTTCGTCTGGAAGTCCGTGATCATCTGGCCGTAGTTGGCCCAGTTCGCAGGGGTCGCGATCAGCGTGACCTGACCCTCTTCCTTACCCGCCGCGCAGACGGCATCGACGCCGCCCGCGGCGGCAGCCGATGTGGCCGTCTTGGGATCACCCGCGGCGGCCGACGCCGACGCGGAGCCGGACGGGGCACCAGCGGACGCCGATTCGCTCGGCGCTGCGGCGCTCGGCGCTGATGTTGCGGCGCCACCGCCGCTCGAACACGCCGCCAAGAGTAGGGCTGCCACTGCGGACAGCGAAGCCAGACGGATCGATCTCTTCTGCACGTTGAAACTCCTCCAACGAACGGGTTTGTCGGCTGGACCGTGGACCGCGCGTCGCGCTGTCCGTCTCTCCTCCATCGCGACGACCGTGGTGCTGGTACCCCAGCCCCTCTACGACCGACGGGCCTCGCTCCTCACGAGTACGCCGCCCTCGAGCGGCGACTTCCCGCCGGATCGTACGCGGCGGAGCATACGCGCACATCGTCGGTGGTTGCACGCGGGCGACGTGACATTTCTGTGAACTCTTTGTTATCGATCGGACGGCCGATCGGTGGGGAGGGACGCATCGAGCTACGGGATTCCACTGGATGACGACCCGGGGAGACCACGGCATCCTGACGGCGTTAGGCTGCGTGGACGGAGGGGGACATCCTGAAGTCGGACTTTTCGACGAGGCCGATCCGGGTCGGCCTGGTCGACGACCATCCGGTGGTCCTCGCGTCGCTCGCGAGCGCGATCGAGGATTCGAACGACCTCGAGCTGGTCGGTGTCGCCGCGAACATCGGTGACGCGGTGGAGCTGGCGTCGCGGGTCGATGTCCTCGTGTGCGACATGAACCTCGCGGACGGTGCGGAAGGTCTACGGGTCCTGCGTGAGATCCATGACCCGCGAAGGCCACGCCACGGCGAGCCGCCGGCGGTCCTGTTCCTATCCGGGTTCGGTCATCCATCGCTGATCCGTGCCGCACTCGACGGCGGCGCTTCGGGCTATCTCGACAAGGCGGCCGATGTTCCGGAGATCGTCGATGCCGTTCGAACGCTCGCGGCGGGTGGCACGGCGTATTCCGCCGTCGCACTGCGCGACTCACGTGACGCACGGCGTCGGCCGTCGGACCGGGAGATCCAGGTCCTCGACCTGATCGTCGAAGGCGCGACGAATGCGGAGGTCGGCGCGGCGCTGGGCCTGTCGGAGAAGACGGTCGAGAGCCATCTTCGCCGCCTCTTCGACCGATACGGGCTGCTGTCGAGGACGGAGCTCGCCGTCCTTGCCATCGAAGAAGGTTGGGTGGCGGCACGGCGCGTCAGACCGTGAGATCGGGGATCTTCGGCATCGTCGCGATGGGCGCCGTCGCCTCGGTGGTCGTGCTTGGCGTGCTTCGAACCGCCTTCGCGGCCGCGGCCGTCTCGCCGTACGCGATGATCCCGTTCCTCATCGCGGTCGGAGCCCTGTGCCTGGCCGGACTCACGGTCCGGCGTCAGCCCACGATCGCCTGGCTGGCCGTCATCGTCTGCTCGGCGACCGTGACGATCGACCTCGCGACGCTCGGTCGAGAGCAGCGCTTCCTGGTCGGCGAGGAGACGTGGCAGTGGCTGGGGATCGCGATCGCCCTTTCCGCGATCCTGTCGACGACTGCCTCTGCCGCGTACGCGGCCGATCCTGCCCATCGTGTCGCCCGGTGGATGCCAGCCGTGGCCGCCGGCGCGGTGATCTTCGTGTTCGCCATCAGCGCGTGGGCGCTGGCATCGCCGGATCCCACGACCGGCATCGAGGGGAGTTCGCCGCTAGGGGATCTGGGTCTGGTCACGCGAGCCTTCCTGATCACCACCGTTGCCCTGACCGGGATCACGGCGCTGGCCGAACTTCGGCCGGCGGCGCGCAGGGCGACGAGGCGACTCGAGGCGGCCGGCGCCAGGCAGCGGAAACGCGACGGCATCGCCGGGTACACCGGCGCATGGCTGCGAGCGTTCGTCGAGGAACTTTCGCCTGGCCGCGAGCAGGCGCGC
Source organism: Candidatus Limnocylindrales bacterium (assembly GCA_035703005.1). Taxonomy (GTDB): domain Bacteria; phylum Chloroflexota; class Limnocylindria; order Limnocylindrales; family CSP1-4; genus SPCO01. The sequence goes on from DASSZA010000213.1 coordinate 6,150, forward strand.
CGCGCCGCGATCGCCGAGCGTGCACGACTGGCTCGCGACCTCCATGCCGTCGTCGTACCTGACCTCCGCCGCGCGATCGACGAGGCGGAACGCGCCGACTCTCCGGAGCGCCTCGCCGCCTCACTTCGGGACGCGCTCGGCCAGGTCGAGGCGCTGATGGACTCGCGCGACACCGTCGGCCTGGACATCGGCGGGCTCGTCCCCGCGCTCGAGTCGCTCGCCGAACGTACCGAGGAACGCTCCGACGTCCGCGTGACGATCGACGTCATCGCCGACTCCGGGCAGGCCGACTCGCCCCCGAGACAGGTCGAGGCAGCGGCGCTGCGGATCGCGACGCTCGCCCTCGACAACGTGGTCCGGCACGCGCCTGTGGCGGTCGTTCGACTCGCCGTCACGCGACGTGCGGACCGTGTCCAGCTCTCGATCGAGGACACCGGCCCCGGTGTGCCACCCGACGTCGCACGTGTCTCCGAGGCTGGTCGCGGGCTCGCTGACATGGCGACCGAAGCAAGCCTCTGCGGCGCCAGTCTTCGCTCCGGTCGCGGGGAAGGCGGCGTCGGGACGCTGATCGCCTTCGACTGGCCGGCTACCTGACCTCTGGTTCCGGGGTTACCCGCAACGGGGATCCGGTCACGCCCCCGATTCCGGGCACCACGGCACCGGTCGAATGCTGCGAGGGCCTGGCCGGAACGGTCGGGTGCCGCCCCAGCGAGGGGCCGACAACGGAGACAGCCGATGGCACGGATCAGGAACGTGTGGTGGCGCATGGCCGGGGCTGAAGCCGGTCAGGGCCTGGCCGAGTACGCGCTCATCCTCGCGCTGATCGCGATCGTCTCGATCGTCGCGTTGATCTTCCTCGGTGGTCAGATCAGCTCGATCTTCACTGAGATCAGCGGGTCGATCTGACATCCACGGGGGAGGCCCGCCGGTGCCCTGCCTGGATGGGGCATCGGCGGGTCTTTTTCGCCATCAGGCGGGGCCCAACGACCGCCAGATATCGAGCGCCCACTGCCAGTCCGCGGGGTCGTCGAACTCGATGCGGATCGCTGCGCCCGACCCCGCGACGGCCGAGTACCCCTCGAGGATGCCGACCTCGAGACCCGACGACGCATCGGTCATCAATCGGGCGCGCCCGAGGACAGGTCCCGCGCGGTGCGTCATCGCGTCGGGACCGAGCTCGACCGCGAACTGCTCGATGAACTCGTGCGCGCTCATCGCCGTCCCGTCGGGATGCCCCGTCGCGGTCGCCGCGAGCGTGATGTTCCGGCCCGTACCGCCACCCCACCACTCCTCGGCGGATCGCCGCTCCGCGAACGAACCCGGGATCTCCAGCGCCCATCCCTCGTGGATGATGACGACCGGGTCGCGGCGGTACCCGACGGGGGGATCCGGTTCGGGCGTCCTCGAGGCGCGGTTTGCCGCCTGACGGGCCATCGGATCCGCGATGCCGCGGAGCGCAGTCAATTCGGTCCACGCATGCCACGGGAAATCGAGGTCCGGATCGAACGGATACGCCCGCGAGAGCAGCCGGTGCACCTCATCGAAGAGGTCCGCCTCGCCCTCCATCGCCGGCGTCCGCCAGCGCACGTGCAACCACATCAAGACGAGGGCTCGATTCAGGAGATAGAGGCCGTCCGTAGCGTCGGCCCACCACGGTGTGAGGCTCAGGGCCACGCGTGGATCGCCGATCGCGGCGTCGAGCCAGGCCTCGTCACGCGGACCGAGCACCGTGGCGAGCGCCGCCTCCGTCGTGACCCTCGAGCCGCCAGGCATCCCGAGCGACACGCCGCGCTCGCCACGCTTGACCCGGACGCGGGCCCGCGCGAGCTGCGGTCCGAGCCATCCGAGGTACAGACGTTCGGCACCCTGACGGTCGGCGAATGCCGTCGCGCCATCACCGTCGGTCCAGTCGATCGAGAGTTCCGTGCCCAGGCGCTCGAGGACTCGGCCCACGAAACGGTGGTAGCCGGGTCCGGCGACGCCGGTCTCCGCGGTCGCAGTGACACGACCCTCGTCGTTCGCTGTCAGGACGAACGCCGGTGCAGCGGGGTGGAGGTCGACGCTGAGCGCAGCGTGGCCTTCGGACGTCGTGTGCTGGTGGGTCGAGCGGACGGCGTCGGGGTACTCCCCGGTGAGCCAGACCGCGGCGTCGGCTAGGAGCCGCTCCCCGTCGGGGACGCGTGGGATCAGGCCGCGCTTCTGCGCGACGCCGCCGAGGGAAACGCCGAGAGCGTCTGCGATGTTCGTCGTCACCGAACCGCGACGATAGCCTTCGGGACCCGTCCTTCGGCCTCGCCGCTTGGTACCAGAACGGCCACACAACGGTCCGTTGCGGCCACGCACCCCCGGCATCAGACCGCCGGGCTGTCGGGCCATCGCACAATCCCGAGTGCGCTGGTCGGGATTGGCCAACCGCGGTACACTCGAGGCTCCGATGGACGACCTTTACCGCGATTACATCCTCGAGCACTACCGGCAGCCCCATAACTTCGGGGTGGTCGAGGACGCCGACGCCAGCTATGAGGGCTCGAACCCGCTGTGCGGCGATCGCATCACGTTGATGCTCGGCGTAAAGGATGGCGTCGTCGATCGGGTCGGCTTCACCGGCCGCGGCTGCGCGATCAGCCAGGCCAGCGCGAGCCTTCTCACCGATGAGATCAAGGGCAAGCCGCTCAAGGACGTCGCCTCGTTCCGTGCCGACGACCTGCTCGACCTGCTCGGTATCGACATCAGCCCCGCCCGGCTCAAGTGCGCGATGCTGAGCCACGACAGCCTTCAGCACGTCCTCGGCGACCTCGGCGTCGCGACCGACGTGCCCGAAGGTGCCGCTGCCCAGGGAACCGGGGCATGAACGGGATCGAGCGCCGCTGCAGGTGTCGCCAGCGGGCCTGAGCCGGCCCGCGTAGCGACCCCCAGCCACCACCGCCCTGGCCGCCGTCGGCGAGCCAGCCCGTCGAACAACCGGAGTCGAACCAACCCCATGCCGAAGTCCTACGGCGACCTCCTTCGGGAGGCGCGCAGCCAGATCCGCGAAGTGACCGCCCAGGAGGTGGAAGCCCTGCCCGCGGGCGCCGCCACGATCGTCGACGTGCGCGAGGCGTCCGAGTGGGAGCAGGGCTTCATCCCTGGCGCCCATCACGTCTCGAAGAGCTACATCGAACAGCAGATCGAGGGCGCCGCGCCCGATCGTGATGCTCCGGTGATCCTGTATTGCGCGGGCGGCATCCGGTCGCTGTTCGCGGCCCAGACCCTGGCCGAGATGGGCTACTCCGACGTCGCCAGCATGTCGGGCGGCTTCGGGGCGTGGAAGAGTGCGGGCTTCGATTTCGAGACCCCGGTCGTCCTCAGCCAGGAACAGAAGCAGCGCTATAGCCGGCATCTGCTCATCCCCGAGGTGGGCTCCGCCGGTCAGAAGAAGCTGCTCGAGTCGAAGGCGCTGCTCATCGGTGCCGGAGGGCTGGGGAGCCCGGCTGCGCTGTACCTCGCGGCCGCAGGTGTCGGGACGATCGGTCTCGTCGACTTCGACGTGGTCGATATCAGCAACCTGCAGCGCCAGATCATCCACACGACGGATCGGGTCGGCCAGCGCAAGGTCGAGTCCGCCAGGATCTCGATCAACGCCCTCAACCCGGATATCAAGGTCGTCGAGCACGAAGAGATGCTCACGGCCGAGAACGTCGCGCGGCTGATCGACGGCTACGACGTGATCCTCGATGGCACCGACACGTTCGAGACGCGCTACGTCCTCAACGACGCGGCTGTCGCGGCGGGCATCCCGGTCGTCCACGCCAGCGTCTTCCGGTTCGAGGGGCAGCTCACGACGTTCATCCCGTATGAGGGTCCGTGCTACCGCTGCCTCTATCCGACTCCGCCGCCGCCTGAACTGGCGCCCGGCTGCTCCGTGGCCGGGGTCCTCGGCGTCGTCCCGGGCATCCTCGGATTGCTCCAGACGAACGAAGCCCTGAAGGTGCTGCTCGGCGTCGGCAACACGCTTGCCGGACGGCTCCTGCTGTTCGATGCCCTCGAGACCGAGTTCACCGAGCTGCAGCTGCGACGCGATCCCGAGTGCCCGGTGTGCTCCGATGCGGCCGTCGAGGCCCGCGAGGCTGGCCGGCCGCTCGCCGTCGCCAACGTCGGTGCGGACGCGCCGTTCACGCTGACCACGACCGGCCTCGCCGGCACCGTCTCGCCGGAGGCGCGTGCATGAGCACCGTCCACATCCCGTCGGTGCTCCGGGCGAACGTCGGCGGGGCGAAGTCGGTCCAGGTCGAGGGCGATTCGATCCGATCCGTCGTCAGCGGCCTGATCGAGCAGCACCCGACGCTCGGCGGTCAGCTACTGACCGATGAGGGCGACCTCAACCGGTTCGTCAACGTCTACGTGAACGGACAGGACGTCCGGTACCTCTCGGGTCTCGACACGCCGGTGACCAAGGACGACGAGGTCCGGCTCCTGCCGGCGATGGCCGGCGGCTGACCATGGCCGTCCCGTGGCGGATCGACGATGCCGCCCACGATCATCACCACGCGCACGAGGACCTCGCGCCGCACGGCGGTCGCTATGCCGACATCCTCGACGCGATCGGTCACACGCCGCTCGTCGAGATCCCGCGGATGAGCCCGAACCCATCGGTGCGCATCTTCGCGAAGCTCGAGATGATGAACCCGACGGGCTCGGTCAAGGACCGCGCCGCGAAGTACCTCATCGAGGATCTCGAGACACGCGGGCTCCTGCGCGAGGACTCCATCATCCTCGAGCCGACGTCCGGGAACACCGGGATCGCGCTCGCGATGATCGGCCGGCGCAAGGGCTATCGCGTGGCGCTCGTCATGCCCGACAACGTCACCAACGAGCGACGCCAGATGGCGGCCCTGTTCGGGGCGGAGGTGATCGACTCGCCCGGTGCGCTCGGCTCGAACGGTGCGATCGCGCTCGCGAAGCACCTCGTCGAGAAGGACGATCGCTTCGTGATGCCGTACCAGTACGGCAATCCGGCGAACCCGCAGGCCCACTACGAGACGACGGGACCCGAGATCCTCGCCGACTGCCCCGAGATCGACGTCTTCGTGGCTGGGCTCGGAACGGCGGGCACGCTGATGGGCGTCAGCCGGTACCTGCGTGAACACAAGCCAGGTGTCCGCATCGTCGCCGCCGAGCCACTCCCCGGCGAACAGGTCCAGGGCCTGCGGTCGCTCGATGAGGGCTTCATCCCCGAGATCCTCGACCCGGACCTGCTCGACGCGAAGTACCTCGTCTCGAACATCGACTCGCTCACGGCGCTCCGCGAGCTCGTCTTCCGGGAGGGGATCTTCGGCGGCCCGTCGTGTGGTGCCGTGCTCGTCGCGGCAGCTCGCGAGGCGCGCAAGATGCGCTCGGGGACGATCGTCGCGCTGCTGCCGGATGGGGGCTGGAAATACCTCTCCGCCGGCACCTATACGACCGACTTCGACGAGATGGGTGACGCGCTCGAGGGCGGCGTCAACTGGTGGTGAGCCCGGTCCATCCCGGTCCCGTGGCGGCCTCCATCCCCGCGACCATGGTGCAGTCGATGATCGACCACGCCCGCGCGGGCGTCCCGAACGAGGCGTGCGGACTCGTCGTCGGCGATCGCCCGGCCGCTGCCGGCGGTCGCGCGCTCCGGTTCGAGCCGACGCGGAACGCGGCCGCGTCCCCGTACCGGTATGAGATCCATCCCGACGACCTGTACAAGCTCACCGTCGCGACCGACGACGCGGACGAGGTCTTCTGGGGCATCGTCCACTCGCATACCCACACGCCGGCGGTCCCGTCGCCCACCGACATCGGCCTCGCCCTCTACCCGGACGCGCTCTACATCCTCGTGTCGCTCGCCGAGGACGAGGCCGATACCGCAACCGGCACGCCGAGCGTCCGCGCCTGGCGGATCGTCGACGGTGCGAGCCACGAAGTCGAGCTCGAGGTGATCACGGGATGACAACGGGATGACCACGGTCGCCCGTCCGCGCGCCGGGGCGGCCGTCGCGACGGTGCTCGGTCTCGTCGCGGTCGTACTCGCCACGGTCGTCGGTTGGAACGCCGGATGGCTTGACGCCATCGTCACCCCGCCGCCGATCATCCGAGCGTTCCTGGTGGGTCTTGGCGTCGCTGCGGGAGTGATGCTCCTGACGCGAGCGATCGCCCGCATGAGCGCGTCGGGCGATGCGATGGGCGGCGAGCCGGACTTCCCGGGGCTGATCCGCGGCGTCCGCTTGGCATTCCTCGCAGTCGCCGCGTTCGCGGCCGCGGCGGGGTGGGCGCTCGCGCACCCACTGCCGCTCATCATCGCGGCGGTCATCGCCGGGATCGACGTCATCGAGACGTCGTTCCTTCTCCTCGTCGTCGGCCG
>DASSZA010000034.1:0-14458 GCA_035703005.1 Candidatus Limnocylindrales bacterium
CACGTTGCCGCGCGGAGTTCGCGCGGCGGATGGATCGGTCGCATGGTCGCGCGACCACCGGTAAGGGTCGTCATCGAGCCGATGCGGCTCGAGGACCTGCCGGCCGTCCACGCCATCGAGGAGGCGAGCTTCACCGCGCCCTGGCCACCGCACGCCTACCGTAGCGAGCTCGAATCCAATCGCATGGCGCATTACCTCGTCGCCCGCGCCGGCGACGCGATCGCTGCCTACGGCGGGATGTGGCTGATGGTCGACGAGGCGCACATCACGACCTTCGCCGTCCATCCGGGTTGGCGCCGCCAGCGGGTCGGCGAGCGGCTCCTTCTGGCGTTCTTCGATATCGCGATCGAACAGCGCGCGCACGAGGCGACCCTCGAGGTGCGCCTCTCGAACCTTGCCGCGCGGCGGCTGTACGAGAAGTACGGCTTCCGGCCGGTGGGTCTGCGGCCGCGCTACTACAGCGACGACCACGAGGACGCACTCATCATGACCACGCTGCCACTCAGCGACCCACAGATGCGTGATCGGATCGCGCTCCGACGGTCCGAGCTCGAAGCCGCACCTGCGCCGCTCGGCCCGACCGGCGCGGGCGGGCCGATGGGTGCCGCGCCAGACGAGGACGAGGGCGAGGCATGAGTGGACCGCTGCTGCTCTCGATCGAGTCGTCCTGCGACGAGACGGGCGTAGCCGTCATCGACGGTGGTCGCCGCATCCTCTCGAACGTCGTCGCATCACAGGTCGCGCTGCACGCCCCGACCGGCGGGATCGTGCCCGAGCTCGCAGCGCGGGCGCATCTGCGCTGGATCGTGCCGAGCCTCGACGAGGCGTGGGCGGGCGCGGGCGTCGACTGGCGCGATATCGACGGCATCGCCGTGACCTACGGGCCGGGGCTGGCCGGTTCGCTGCTCGTCGGGATCAACTTCGCCAAGGCGCTGTCCTGGGTCCACGACGTGCCGTTGATCGGCGTGAACCACCTCGAGGGACACGTCTACGCCGCGTGGCTGCTCGATCCGGGCGAGGACGCGGCGACCAAGCAGGAGCCGATCTTCCCGCTCATCGCCACGATCGTGTCTGGCGGGCACACCTTCATCGCCGAGATGACCGACCACCTGACGTACCGCCTGCTCGGCACGACCGTCGACGATGCGGCCGGCGAGGCCTTCGACAAGGTGGGCCGGCTCCTCGGTCTCGGCTATCCGGGCGGGCCCGCGATCCAGAAGGCAGCGGAGCGCGCCGTCCGCCGCGACGTCCGGTTTCCCAGGGCCTGGATGGGCGACTCGTACGACCTGAGCTTCTCGGGGTTGAAGACCGCCGCTCGAAGGATCGTGGCCGACACACGCTCGGCGGAGGGCATCGCGCCGGACGACATTGAGACGCCCCTCAGCGAGACGACGACCGCCGAACTGGCGTGGGGCTTCCAGGACTCGGTCGTCGACGTGCTTGCGACGAAGACAGCCCGCGCGGCGAAAGAGGCAGGCGCTCGCTCGATCGTCCTGGGTGGCGGCGTCGCGGCGAACAGCTGTCTGCGTGAACGACTGGCCGAAGTAGCGGACGCGCTACGGATCCCGCTGATCGTCCCGCGGCCGGGCCTCTGCACGGACAACGGAGCGATGATCGGAGCCGCCGGTGCCCGCAGGTTCGAGGCCGGCGAGCGTGCCCGTCTCGATCTCGACGCACGCCCATCGCTACCCCTCGCGAAACGCTGATGGCACGCCGTGACGGCGCGCTTCCCGCTCCCGCCGAGATCGACCCGATCGATGTCCGCGACACGCTCCGGGCGGCCGGTCTGCGGGCGCGGCACGCGCTCTCGCAGAATTTCCTCGCCGACGCCGACGTGCTGTCTCGGATCCTCGCCGAGGCCGACCCGCGACCGGGGAGCGGCGTGCTCGAGATCGGACCGGGGCTGGGGCTGCTGACCGGTGGCCTGCTGGCATCCGGAGCCGCGGTCACGGCCGTCGAGCTCGACAGTGGGCTCGCGGCGTTCATCCGCGACCGATATTCCCCCGAGATCGCCGACGGCCAGCTGCGGTTGATCGAGGGTGATGCGCTCGACCAGGACCTGACGAGGCTCGTCGCCCCGCCGTACGAGGTCGTCGCGAACCTGCCGTACCACATCACGTCGCCGATCCTCCACGCGCTCCTCGGCGCCACCCCGCGGCCGCGCCGGATGGTGCTCATGGTCCAGCGAGAGGTCGCGGAACGGATCGCGGCACCGCCCGGGAAGATGAGCTACCTGTCGGTCTTCGTGCAGTACCACGCGCGTGTGCGCGTCGCGTTCCTCGTCCCGCCAGAGGCGTTCGAGCCGGAGCCAGCCGTGGACTCTGCCGTCATCGTCGTCGAGCCGTACGCAGCCGACGATCGGCTCACTCCGGACGAGGAAGACGAGCTCTGGCGGCTCGTCCAGGCCGCGTTCCGGGAGCGGCGCAAGATGCTCCACAACGTGCTTGCGCGTCAGCTGCCGTTCGACGCCGCACGGGTCGACGCGGCACTTGCCGCGGCCGGGATCGCGCCCGATCGGCGGCCACAGACGGTGGATGTCGGGGAGTGGCTGGCGCTGCGCAAGGCGCTGGGTCCGCTGCCGCAAGACCGGCGCGGTCAGCGCGGCTCATGACCGACGCCGCTCACCGCACACCGGTCGTCCGGCTCGCACCGGCGAAGCTGAACCTGACGCTGTCAGTCGTCGGTCGCCGGGATGACGGCTTCCACGACCTGCACTCGGTGTTCGTGCCGCTGGCCCTGCATGACGTCCTGACCGTCGCCCCGGCCGGCACGACGGGCGAGGACACCCTCCACGTGACCGGGCTGGATGCGGGGCCGGTGGACAGCAATCTCGTGCTACGCGCGATCTCCGCGGCGCGCGCAGCGGTCGGGGACGGCCCGGGTCGACCCCCCACGCCACCCCTGGCCGCCCGACTCGAAAAGCGCATCCCCGTCGCGGCCGGGCTGGGTGGCGGTTCGTCGGACGCGGCGGCGGCCATCGATGCCGCACTCGAGGCCTGGGCTGCCGCGGACCAGCTGGACGCCCAGCGTCGCCACGACGTCGCGGCGTCCGTCGGCTCGGATGCCCCGTTCTTCCTCGCTGGACGTCCGGCCCTCGTCGAAGGGCGCGGCGAGCGGGTCACGCCACTCAAAGGGGTCCACGGTCATCCCGGGATCCTGCTCGTGACGCCGGCAGTGCCGGTCCGGACACCTGATGTCTTCGCGGTGTTCGACGGTTCGCACGCCGGCTCCGGTGGCGACGGTTCCGTCCGGATGACCTCCGCACACCTCGCCCAGGAGCTCGGCAACGGATTGTCCGCGACGGACCTCGTCGCACGGGCCGGCGTCCTTGCATCGGCCAACGATCTCCTCGCCGCAGCCGCACTGGTCGCGCCAGGGCTCGTCCAGGTCCGCCGGGCGCTCACCCGGCTCCTCAGCCGGCCGATCGGCCTATCGGGCTCCGGCCCGACCCTGTGGACGCTCTATCCTTCTTTCGGCGAGGCCGAGAACGCGGCGGCGACCGTTGAGCATGCCTTCGCCGATGGGTCCGTCCCGAACGTCGGCGACGGCCCAGCATCGATCATCCCGACCACCATCCGGACAGGCCAGGAGGGAGCGCCCACATGACGCGCGAAGCGATCTCGACCACGAACGCACCGCGAGCGGTCGGACCGTACAGCCAGGCGATCGTCGTCGGGGACCTCATCTTCTGCGCCGGCCAGGGCGCGATCGACCCGCAGACGCAGGACCTCCGCCAGGGCACGGTCGAGGAGGAGACGGAGCGGACGCTGCGCAATCTCGGCGCCGTGTTGGACGCCGCCGGCGCCACGTTCGCCGACGTCGTGAAGACCACGGTCTTCCTCGCCGACATCAACGATTTCGCCGCGATGAACGGGGTCTACGCGACCTTCTTCCCGGACCCGCCGCCGGCGCGAACGACGGTCGAGGTCGCCGCCCTCCCGAAGGGGTTCAAGGTCGAGAGCGAGGCGATCGCCCGGCGACCGTGAGGCGGCGGAGCGCGAGGGGCCTCGCTTGACGCTCTCAAGGGCCACCCATACCATCCGGCGGACCGACCGATGACAGCACCCTTCCGCCCGTCGGGCTTCGGATGCAGCGGGGCCGACCATCCCGCGCACGCCCGACGCCGCGCATGAACCCTCCAAGTCCCGAACCTGCGGCATCGACCGTGAGCTCCCACACCGGGCGCACGACCGCCGTCGTGCTTGCGGCCGGCCTCGGCACACGCATGAAGTCGGCGACGCCGAAGGTCCTCCACCAGCTGTGCGGCCGACCCATGCTCGCCTACGTCCTCGACGCCTGGGCCGAGGTCGCGTCGAAGGACGACGCCTCGGCGCGTCCGATCGTCGTCTACTCACCCGCGGTCGAGGGGATCCGGGCGCCGTTCGAGGACCGCGCCGACTTCGCGCTGCAAGACGAGCCGCGCGGTACGGGCGACGCGGTCCGCACAGCCCTTCCGTCCGTGCCCGAGACCGCCGCGGAGATCGTGGTGGCGTACGGCGACGTCCCGCTGGTGACCGCCGAGGACCTCCAGGCCGTGCTCGACGCGCGCCGGGAGGACGACGCGGCCATCGCCCTGGCGAGTGTCTTCGCCGCCGACCCGGCACGCCTCGGTCGCGTGATCCGAGGTGAGTTCGGCACGGTCGAATCGATCGTCGAGGCGAAGGATGCGACCGAAGACGAGCTTGCCAACAACGAGGTGAACGCGGGGTTGTACGCGTTCGACGCCGAGTGGCTGCGCCGGCGGATCGGGTCGCTCGAGCCGTCGGGTGCTACCGGAGAGCTGTATCTGACCGATCTCGTCCGCCTCGCGCGCGAGGACGGCCGGCTCGTGATCGCCGTAGCGTTCGAGGATGACGGCCGCTTCGACGGCATCAACGACCGCTCACAGCTCGCCGCCGCCGAATGGAACCTGCGGGTGCGCCGGAACGAGGAGCACATGCGGGCCGGGGTCACGATGCGTGACCCGTCGACGGTGTACCTCGATTGGGACGTGACGCTCGCGACCGACATCACCCTGGAGCCGAATGTCATCCTGCGCGGCTCGACCTCGATCGGCGAGGGGAGCCTCATCGGCCCCGGGACGCATATCGTCGATTCGACGATCGGTCGCGGCGTGCGCGTGTGGGCGTCGGTCGTCGAGTCATCGACGGTCGAGGACGAGGCGACCGTCGGTCCGTTCAGCCACCTCCGTCCCGGGAGTGTGGTCGGCCGCGGCGCGGAGGTCGGCAACTACGCCGAGCTCAAGGCGACGCACCTGGGCGCGGGGTCGAAGCAGCATCACATGAGCTACCTCGGCGACGCCGAGATCGGCGAGAACGCGAACATCGGCGCCGGCACGATCACCGCGAATTACGACGGCGCCAGGAAGCATCGGACGACGATCGGTGATGGTGCGTTCATCGGCGTCGACACGATGATCGTCGCGCCGCGGGAGATCGGCGAGGGCGCCAAGACTGGCGCCGGTGCCGTCGTGACCAAGGACGTGCCCCCGGGCAAGCTCGCCGTCGGCGTCCCAGCGCGCATCCGCGAACAACGTCCGAAACGGGCGGCCGACGCGCCACCGCCCGCGGAGTCGACGGAACCCGCGACGGAACCCCCGACGAAACCCGCGACCGGAGAACCGCCGGCGTGAACCTGCCGGTCACCGACCTCCTCATCATCGTCCTCCTGACGTTGTTGGAGGGGTTCTTCGTGGCAGCAGAGATCGCCCTGGTCTCGCTCCGCCGCAGCCGCGTCGAGCAGCTGGTCGAGGAGGGCCGTCCGGGCGCCGCCCGCGTCAAGCGGCTGCTCGACGAGCCGGGTCGCTTCCTGGCCGTGTCACAGCTCGGGCTCACGATCATCGGCTTCTTCGCATCGGCGTTCGCCGCCGTCAGCCTCGCCGACCAGTTGGGCGTATTCCTCGCCGGCACAGGGATGGACCAGGGGACGGCGCAGGGCCTCTCCTTGCTCATCGTCACGGTCGTGCTCGCACTCTTCACGATCGTGTTCGCCGAGCTCGTTCCCAAGACCCTCGCCCTGGCCAACGCCGAACGCGTCGCCTTCACGCTGTCGCTTCCGATCGAGGTGCTTGCCCGCGCCTTGAAGCCGGTCATCGTGGCGCTCACCGGTGTCACGAACTGGATCGCGGGTCTGTTCGGGGCCAAGGTCTCCGACGAGGTCCAGATCACGGCGGAGGAGTTGCGCCTGATCGTCGAGCGGGGCGGCGAACAGGGCGTCCTCGAGGCCGAAGAGGAACAGATGATCAACGCGGTCATCGAGCTCGGGACACGCCGCGTCCACGAGGTGATGGTGCCGCGGACCTCGATCGTGGCGCTGCCACATGACGTGACGATCGAGCAAGCCGTCGACACGATCGTCGCCGAGGGCCACAGCCGCATCCCGGTCTACCAGGGTACGGTCGACGAGATCATCGGAATCATCTACGCGAAGGACCTCCTGCCGTTCCTGAAGTCGGGCGCGCCCGATGCGCCGCCACTCAGGTCGCTCTTCCGGACACCGGTGCTGGTGCCCGAGTCGATGAGCGTGGACGACCTGCTCCACGAGCTCCAGCGCCGGAAGGTGCATATCGCGATCGTGCTCGACGAGTACGGCGGGACGGCCGGGCTGGTCACGATCGAGGACCTGATCGAGGAGATCGTCGGCGAGATCCAGGACGAATACGACGTCGAGGAACCGATGATCGAGCGCCTGTCCGACGACGAGGCGCGAGTCGACGGGCGTGCCGCAGTCGACGACCTCGCGGAGCTGTTCGGCACGAACGTCCCGCTCGAGGATGCGGATGAGTACGACACGGTCGGTGGGCTGATCTACCACCGGATCGGTGGCGTGCCACGGCCCGGCGACCAGGTCTCGCTCGACGGGCTGACGCTGACCGTCGAGAAGACCGACGGCAGGCGCGTGTCGAAGGTGCTGGTCGTGCGCAACCGCGAGGAGACAGGCCCCGCAGACGACGAGGCGGACCGCTAGGGCCCGGTGGGGCACCGCCGGTATCGCGCCGTCTTTCCCCGCCGTCGGTCATACCGACACGGATCTCACGAGCAGGCGTGCTGGTCAAGAGATCACGACAGGTTTCCTGCAGGATCGAGGCCCCGCCTATGTCATCCATCCCGATCGTGTCGGTCACGGTGACACGCGGCGAGAGGTGCGTCGTCGGCTGAGCTGACCAGGCCCGAAGGCCCCGGGTCTGCGAGTCCCGTTTTTGGGGACCTACCCCGTCCCCAGGGGCCCGTTGCAGGCGGATCCGGGTCTCGTGAACCCGCTCCGAGCTTCAGGATCACCGCCGATCGCTCCGAAGATCGAAGGACGGGAGTGGCAGGCCCCGTCTCGGGTCAAGCCTCACCCCGACACGCGCCGAGATGCGTGAGCAACCTAGGCCGAGATCACCCCGACGATGATCTCCTGCAGGCGGGCGCGCGCCGCCGGCTCGACGACGCCGGCCGCGTCCAGCTCGGCGAGGGCCTGGTCGCGATATCGGAGCGCCGTGTCGCGCGTGTAGTCGCGAGCTCCGACGCGCTCGAGGATCCTGACGATCTCGGCCAGCTCTTCCTCTGACGGATCGTCGAGCCGATAGAGCTCGACGAGGCGCTCGCGGTCCTCAGGCCCTGCGTGCTCGACCGCGTAGATGACCGGCAACGTCTTCTTCTTGTGCGCGACATCCGACGCCTGCTTGCCGGTCGCGCGCGTGGCGCCCCAGATCCCGAGCAGGTCGTCGTTGAGTTGGAACGCGATCCCGAGCGCCCAGCCGAAGGCTCGGTAGCGTCGGATAACGTCTTCGTCGTCGGTCGCCAGGAGCGCACCGGCCTCGATCGACGCCGCGATCAGCGCGGCGGTCTTGCGGCCGATCATGTCGAAGTACGCCTCGACCGACATCACGTCGTCGGACTCGCTGGTCGCGATGTCGATGTACTGGCCCTCGCAGAGCGCGAGGCACGTCTGGTCGTACAGCCGCATCAGCCGCAGCACTTTGGCGTCCGAGAAGCCGAGCTCGGTCAATCGATGGAGGGCGATGCGCGACAGGCTGAACAACGTGTCGCCCGCGTTGATCGCTTGCGGGACCCCGTAGACCGTCCAGAGGGTCGGCCGGTGGCGGCGCTCACGGTCGCCATCCTCGATGTCGTCGTGGACGAGGCTGAAGTTGTGCCCGAGCTCGACGGCGGCAGCGCCCGGCAGCGCCTTTCGATGGTCGCCTGCGATCGAGGCGTAGGCGAGGAGCCCGAGGAGCGGACGGACGCGCTTACCACCATTGCCGCCCTTCCCGTCGAGGGCGAGGTGGTAGCGGATCATCTCGTACAGGCCGTGCGTGGAGGGGTCGCGGTCCTGGACGAGGCGGACGATCTCGCCTTCGGTGTCGGCGATCAGCTCCGCGAGGTCGAGATCCGGCGAGGCGGTCGTCATCGGGGGCAGTGTACACCGAAACGTGTTCCGCGTAAGTAGCCTGTTGATTCGCTCCCGCACACGGATCAGCGCCGGTGCAAGGGACGCGACCGCACCGGCGCTTGTCCCCAAATACGCCGCAGAGCGACAGCCGGATGAGTGGCACGTGCAACGGTGGTACCGTCCGGCTCGAGATGCCCGTCCCCCGTCGCTACACCACGGACGCGATCGTGCTGTCGCGGTTCGATCTCGGCGAGGCGGATCGGGTATTGACGCTGATCACGCCGGCGGGCGGAAAGCTCAAGGCGATCGCCAAGGGTATCCGCAAGCCGACCTCGCGCATCGGCGGCAGCCTCGAACCGTTCGCCGAGCTGAACGTCGCGCTGGCAAGGGGTCGCACCTTCGATGTCGTCACCCAGGTCAGCGTCGGGCATGCATGGCTCCGCCTTCGCGACGACCTCGAGAGCGCGGCGACCGCGTGGTACCTCGCCGAGCTCGCCGATCGCAGCCTCGAGGAGCGCCATGCTGCCGAACCGCTCTATACGCTCCTTCGCCGCGCATACGAGCTGCTCGATGCCGGGATGGCGCCAGGCCGTGTGGCGCGCTGGTTCGAGATGCATCTGCTTGACGAGCTCGGCGTCCGGCCGGAGGTCGACCGTTGCGTCGAATGTGATCGGGTCCTCGAGTCCGACGAGCGCTTCCGTTGGGTGCCACTGCAGGGCGGGGTCGTCTGCGAACGCTGCGCGGGACCGCCGCACGATCGGGCGGGACTCAGCCTGGAGGCCTTGAAGCTACTCAAGGCGTACCAGCGACTCGATATCGAAGCGCTCGCGGGCCTTCGGCTGTCGATCGCGGTCGAAGGCGAGGTGGAGACCGCCCTGCGCGACTTCGTGCGTCACGTGCTCGAGCGCGAAGCCCGCTCCCTCGCGTTCCTCGACGAGGTCCGCGCCGCGACCTGACGGCGTCGGCGGGCGGGCCGCCGGCCGGGACGTTCGACCCAGGACTACCGGTGCGCGCGGGCGACGGGATCCGCGCCGCCGCCTGGGCGGTGGGGTGGGGTCCGAGACGGAAAGCGCATGCGGGGTGGGGTCGCTGTAATGGTCCCGACACCCTCCGGGTGGCCGATTCGTACTAGACCTCGACGGCCGTGGCTGCCATCATGCGTGCGTCTTCATCCGAGTCGGACCAGGGGGATCCCGGGCCGCTCACCGAGAAACCGGGCCCAGTGCCCGGATACCCAGGAGGTCCATATGCGGGGGTTCACAGGTCGGCGGATCCGTCTGTCGACACGCTCGGCTGCCACCGTCGCGACAGGTGTCCTGCTCCTCTCGGCGCTGCTTGCGCCGACCACGATGGCCGCTCAGCCGAACTCGGGTTCTGCCACGGTCGACGGTGCCACGGGCGACTGGTCGCTCAGCGCCGACTTCTTCGCCAACATGACCGACGCCGGTCATCCCGACGCCGCCGTTCGCGCGAAGCTGTATCTCAAGTACGACTGCGACGCGGAGAAGCTCTTCGCGCTCGTGCTCGCCCAAGGTGACGAGCAGGTTCGCCAGCAGCGGACCGACGAGGCGTACATCATGATCGACGGGAAGAAGATCATCGACTCGAGCCACGGGCAGTTCGCCTGGGTCAACGGAGACGGTGAGCTCGCCGACGGGTACGAGGGCGGGGCCGGTCTTGCGGCCGGCAGCTACACGCTCCGCGCCCACGTCCTCGTCGCCGATGACAGCGCCGACGGCTACACGCCGATGGACGTGATCGGGCGGAACGTCCCGCTCGATATCGAGTGCCAGGAAGTCGAGCCGACCGCCACCGCGAAGCCGCCGACCCCGAAGCCCGACGACGGTGGCGTCGCGCCGACGACCGGTACCCATCAGGGTCCGACCAAGACGCTGCCGCCGACCGACACGCTCGACTCGACCGGCACGTCGTCCAGCGGCATCGGCCTGATCCTGACCATCCTCGCGGTGGGCTCGCTCGCCACGGTGGTCGTCACGCTCGGCGGTCGCCGCCGATCGCTGGCCCGGGTCGAGGTCAAGGAGAACGACAAGCACTGAGCACCGAGCGGTGGCGCGCCGCCTGACCCGCGCTACCACGATCGCGGCCGGGGCCCTGGGGGCCTCGGCCGCTTTCGTTGTGGGCGGCCTCGCCGTCACCGGGGTCGCCTCACCAGTCGGCGAACGGGCCCTCAATCGCGTCCGTCGGCGCGGGCCGTACCTCGCTTCGGCGCGGGCCGTCGAGCTACATCGGTCGCTGACGGTCGTCGACCTCCATGCCGATTCGCTCCTCTGGGGCCGCGATCTCCGCCGGCGTGCGAGCTATGGTCACCTCGACGTCCCGCGCCTCGTCGACGGTGGCGTGGCGCTCGTCGGCCTGTCCGCGGCGACCCAGGTCCCGCTCGGCGCGAACCTGGACCACAACGACGAGCGCCCGGATCTCGTGACACTCCTGGCCCTCGGCCAGCGCTGGCCACGCCCGACCTGGGGCAGCCGGCTGGCGCGCGCTCTGCATCTCGCCCTTCGCCTGCGCGAGATGGCCGCGGCGTCCGCCGCGCGCCTGACGCTGATCGAGACGCGCGACGATCTCCACTCCTACCTCGCGCGACGCGCGACCGATCGGTCGGTCACGGCGGCGTTCCTGTCCGTGGAAGGCGCGCAGGCGCTCGACGACGACGTTGACAGCCTCGACATCCTCGCGGCCGCGGGGTTTCGGATGATCGCGCCGAGCCACCTGCTCGACACGAGGTATGCCGGCTCCGCTCACGGCGCCGTCAAACCCGGGCTCAGCGATCTGGGACGGGAGCTGCTGTCGCGCGCGGAGTCGGCGGGCCTGCTCGTCGATGTCGCCCACGCGTCCTCCGCCACGATCGACGATGTCCTCGCCCTGGCCGCACGTCCCGTTCTCGCGTCCCACACAGGCGTCCGTGCCGCGGTCCCGGGTATCCGCAACCTGCCGGACGAGCAGGTCAGAGGCATCGCCGCGACTGGCGGCCTTGTCGGGATCGGGTTCTGGCCCGTGGCGTGCGGCGGCCGCGATGTCCGCGCTATCGCCCGTGCCGTCGTCGCGGCGATCGACCTGGCCGGCGTGGACCACCTCGCCATCGGATCCGATTTCGATGGTGCGGTGACCACGCCGTTCGACGCAAGCGGCATGCCACTGCTCACGGAGGCCTTGCTCGCCGACGGTCTGTCCGACGACGACATCGCCGCGGTGATGGGCGGGAACGCCATCCGCCTCCTGGCCGCGACGCTCCCCGCCTAGATCAGTGGCGCGATCAGCGCGGCGGCCCTCGCCGCTCCATCGGACTCGACGGGACGGTAGTCGACCGGTCGATCGATCTCCCCGGCGATCGCCCGCGCGATGACCTCGGGCGGCGAGGCGTCGTAGTCCATGAAGCGCCCGGCGCCGTAGCGGGCCAGCCGCTGGCGGACGTGCCGGTTCTGCTCGAAGTGGTTGCGCAACGGGAAGTACAGGAACGGTCGCCTGGCCGCTGCGAGCTCCATCGTGGTCGTCAGCCCGCCCTGGACCACGGCGAGGTCACACGCGGCGAGGTGCTGGTACAGGCTCGGCACGTACGCCCGCACGTCGACCCCGGGGGCCGCGCGGAGTGAGGCTGGGTCGATCCGCGGACCGGCGACCGCGATCATGCGAAGGCCGTTGACCAGGCGAGCGGCGTCCGGGTAGCTGGCGATCACGCGCCGGAGCAGGTCCTCGCCAACACCCGAGCCGCCGACCGTCACGACGACGACCCGTTCATCAGGTCGATACCCCAGCTCCTGGCGCAGCGCCTCGCGCCCCTCGATCAGCGGCGTGGGGTCGAAGCCCGTGATGTAGCCGCTGAACTGGTAGTGCTGCTCGGTCCAGTCACGGATCGGCGGCAGCCCCGGGCCGAAGTCGTCGGGCACGATGTCGTCGGGCTCACCCACGAAGATCGCCCGGTCGCGGATGCGCGGGAAGCGCTCGACGTGCTCGATCATCTCGGCGTTGTAGTCGGCCGTCAGGTCCGCCTCGTGGTCGCCGCCCTCGGGCATCGGCAGCCAGCCGACGAAATCGGTCATCCACGCGAACGCCGTGCGCTTCAGCTCGGGGTGCTCGTGGAGGTAATGGTCCACGTCCCATGCCTCGTCGCCGACCACGAGGTCGTACTCGCCCTCTTCGACCGCGTCCTGGAAGACCATGAAGTTGTTCACAAGGATCTCGTCCATCCGCCGGATCGCCTGGAACGCGTTCAGGTCGTGGCCGGACGACTCCGCGGTGATGTGGGCGCTCTCCGACGCGAGCTCCTGACTGAGTGGGTGGATGCGCTCGTCGCGCGTCTCCAGCACCGCCGTGACCGGATGCTGTGCGAGCCAGTCGATCTCGAGATCGGGCTGGAGCTTGCGCAGCTCATCGGCGATGGCCACGTCTCGCTGGGCATGCCCGAGACCGATCGGCGAGGAGATGTACAGGGCTCGACGGCGACGCGCGAGCGAGCGGGTGTAAGTGCGAGCCTCAGCGACCATCGTTCGAAGCCTCCGGCAACGACCGAACGAAGTCGCGGATCGCCCGGTTGACCAGCACCGGCCAACGCGCCTGGGGTGCATGGCCGCCGCCGGCGATGGTGAGCATCGGCGCGTCCAGTTCCTGCGCCAGCCGCGCGCCGACGGTCCACCGGCTGATGTGGTCGTCGTCGCCATGGATGACCAGTGAGGGACAACGCACACGACGGACGAACGGCATCGCGCGGCCCTCACCGGGAGCTCGTTCCCAGACATCAGGCGGCCACAGGTACGACCCGTACTCGACGGTGATCAGCGTCTCGGGATCGGTCTCGAGCGTCCAGCCGATGCCGTCCTCGATCGGCTTCGTGCTGTGCGGCTCGGTGAAGATCTTGTCGCCCACGAACCACGCCGCGAAACCGGGGAAGTCGTGGCGCCAGTAGTCGGCGTTGTACTTGCCCCAGTCGGCGTCCTCGGTCTGCGGCTCGTCGAACGACGGGTCGACCTGGTACTCCGGTTCGTCAGGAGGACGATCGAGGATCGGCACGCTCGATCCGATGAAGACCCCGCCAAGGACGCGGTCGGGATGTTCGGCGGCGAGGCGGAGCGTGTACCCGGCACCCATCGACAGGCCTGCCACGACCGCCCGGTCCGTCTCGGTCGCGTCGAGGACCGCGAGCGCGTCTGCGATGTACTCGGTGTCCGCGTACGCGGCGCTTTTCCGTGGGCGGTCCGACCGTCCGTTGCCGCGACCGTCGAACGTGACGACGCGGAACATCCGTGCCAGGTACGGGATCTGGAGCTTCCAGTGCCGCGAATGGAACAGCGACCAGGTAGGCATCAGCAGCACGGCCGGGGCACCATCCCCGTAGCGCTCCCAGTAGACCCGGACACCATCGCGCTCGACGAAGCCCGTGTCATCGGGTTGTCGTGCTCGGGTCGTGTCGACCCGGCGACGGTCAGGCGCGAGGACCGTGGCCATCCGCCCACCGCCAAAGTGCGTTGATGATCCGCCAACCGTCGGGCGTCTCGATCAGGTGGAGCAGATCGACGTAATGGTCAGCGAAGCAGTTGACGCTCGCGATCCCGCCCCCGACCTCGGCGACACGGATATCGAGCGTGTCGCCCGTACGGGGCCGACCCCTGCCGGCAGCCGCCGCCGTGATCATCTCCTCGGCACTGATGTGGCCGACGACCGGGGTGCGGTCTGCGTCCTGCGCGAACGATCGCTTCGCGAGCGCGGGATGCACCGCCCTCGCCATCCGATCGCCGTCGGCCGTGTACCACCCCTCGTAGTAGTCGCGAACACAGGCTTCGATCGCGGCGATGTCGGCGGGGGAGGCGGGCCGCGATGTCGGGGCTACCCAGGCCTCATCGACGATGGTCATCACGACGATCCTCCTTCACCGATCTGCCGCAGCAACTTGCCGACCTTTCGCAGCGCCGAGCGCATCGGCAGGGACGATTCGGTCACGCCGAGCAGGATCAGCTCCTCGGCCCCGATGAACGGGGTGCCCATCAGCGCCGCGATCTCACCCGGCGTGAACTCGCCGAGATCGGCGCCGCGTTCGGCCTCGCGCGCAGCGACCTCCTCGAGTAGGCCG
>DASSZA010000074.1:0-8344 GCA_035703005.1 Candidatus Limnocylindrales bacterium
GCCACCCATCGCAGTGATCGAGATGCTGCTGTCGCCGGGCACCCGCTCGACATGCGCGACGAACGCGTCCAGGACGTCCGGGACGCAGTCCGTCACATAGCCGCCCAGGATGAAGCTCCTCGAGCCCCAGTCCAGCACGAGGTCGCTCGAGCGCTGCGCGTCGAGGTAGCGCTCGGTCCCGGCGGTGACTGAGGCGGGCTTCGGTCCGGTCAGGAGCGGCGCGACGTCGCGCTCGACGTCCTCCCCTGCCCCGCTGTGGTTGTAGGAGACGACGACGATCGGTCGACCCGCGACGGCGTCCGGGTAGGAGCTCGCGGGCTCCGCAAGCGCGACCGTGAAGATCGTCGCGACGCTCTCCGAGGCGTTCATCGCGAAGTCGCGGAAGACCGGCCACAACTCGTGGATGTCGGTCGCCGGATGGATGTGGACGCCGCGATGAAGCGTCCCGGAGAACTCGTGCAGGTCGAATTCGAGGCTCGTGGCGATACCGAAGTTCGCGCCGGCACCGCGGAGTCCCCAGAAGAGGTCAGGCTCCTCGTCGGCGGTGGCTCGCACGACGCGCCCATCGGCGGTCACCAGCTCGACCGCGCGGAGGCTGTCGATCGTCAGCCCGAAGTTGCGCTGCAGCCGGCCGACCCCGCCACCGAGCGTCAACCCGGCGACCCCCGTGTGGCCGACCACGCCGACGGGGCACACGAGACCGTGCTCCTGCGCCGCGATGTCGAGCTGACCGAGGAGCGCGCCGCCGCCGGTCCGTGCCCGGCGCTGCTCGAGGTCCACGGTTACCTCGTTGAGACGGCGCAGATCGATGACCAGGCCGCCCTCGGTCGTCGAGTGCCCGAGGGCGCTATGTCCCCCGCCTCGGACGGCGATCTCGAGGTCGTGTTCGCGACCGAAACTGACCGCCGCAATGACATCGTCGACGCTCACAGGACGGACGATCAACGCCGGTCGTCGGTCGAATACGGCGTTCCAGACACGGCGCGCGTCCTCGTAGTCGGCGGTGCCCGGCTCGATGATCTCGCCCCCGAAATGGCGGCGGAGTTCATCAGGCTGCGGGCGCGTGGGCGTGACGGTCATGCGACGAGGGTAGGCCGCTTCGCGCTCCGTCGTCACCTCGTGGCCGGGATCTCCACGTCTTCGATCAGCTGCAGCTCGAAGGGGATCGGTTCTGTGTACAGCGAGCTCGCCAGGTTGCGGCTCTCGGCTTCGGTGTAGTCGCCGGTGAACACGAAGGCGGCTTTGGCCGTCCTCGCATCGATCGGCATCGTGGCCAGGACGATCCCATCGAGCACGACGGCAACGAACTCGTCGCGATGGTTCGCCGCGTATGTCCTGAAGGCGTCGGCCGTCTTGTTCTCGGGATAGAACGCCAAGCCGCGCTTGCCGGTCGTCGGATCGACGTACGCCGTCGTCAGGCCCGCCCTCGCCGCGGGCGCGATCGGTGTGAGGGCGGAGTCGATCTCGCTGCCGACGGGTGGCAGTGGCGACGGCCCGGGCCCGCTCGATGTTCCGTACCGGTCCTTGGGGAGCGGTACGACCTCCAACGCGCCTTGCGCCGCGGTCAGGCGCCGGTCTGCGTCGGGCGTCGTCGTGCCGCAGATGGTCACGACGACCTGGGTCAGGCCGACGACGTCGACTTTGATCGGCCGCTTGGAGACATCGAGCCTGGTACGCAGCGTGACGCCGATCTGATCGAGGTCCACGGCGGTCGGCATCCGGGCGCCGGCCGATGCGACGTCGTAGGTCAGCATCAGGTCGACCGGCGCGTGGCCAGGCCTTGGCGGATCCGGCACGGGTGGGACCGGGAGGGTGACCGCATTCGCGGCGTCGTTCGCATGCGAGACCTCGAACGCGAGAACGAAGCTGTCATCGACCTTGTTGTTCGTCGTCGGATCGACATGACTGGCTTTTCCCGTGACGCGAGCGCCGACGAGATAGCCACCGTCGCCGGCGATCCAGACGTCAGCGGTCAAGGGACCTTCGAAGTCCAGCGTCCGCGCATACGCCGTTTCGCCCCTTTGTGAGGCTTGATAGTGCTGTGTCGCGACGCCCGCATGGCGCTCTGCGCCGACCCGCCGGTACCCCGCTGCGAATGGGACGACGTATCGGGTAGCACTCCCTTCCGGCGTGAGGAGCTGGACCGTTTCCTGGATCGCCGGATCGCGCATCGGTTGAAGGTCGTCCGAGACATTGTCGGTCGACCATACGTAGCCGTCCCCGGCCTTGAACTGTTGTCCACCCGACGTGATCGCAGCTGACCCATCAGCTTCGCGCATCCGGCTACCCATGACCGCGTCGATCGCGAGACCGTCAGAACGATCCACCTTGCCCTCGACCGCCCAGTCGAGCGTCGATGCCTGGAGGGTCGGCAGGTCGCGCCCGATGACCTCCACGCTGAACCGGTAGGAGGTCAGCCCCTCGAGTGCATCCGCCGCGCGCGTGATCGCCCGGCCCGCGGCCGCGTCTCCGCCGCCGATCGTCGGTCGTGGTGGCGGCGGAAGGGACGGATCCGGGTAGGCCTGAGGTTTCGCCGCGATGATGGCGTCGCAGCCGATGTCCTTCGGAGTCGGGCCCGAGCGCATCGGGCGTGCGGTCTGTGTCGGTGAGGTATCGCCGACTGGTCGTGCTGACGCAGTCGCCGTCGGGGCCGCCGGGCTCGTGGTGACCGCAGTCCGGCCGGTGCACGCCGCTCCGAGCACGCTCACTGCGAGCGCGGCGACCAGGACGTGCGCCAGGCCGCGACGGGTCGTGTCCATGGCTCGCCTCCGTCGAACCGCGTGTCGGGATCGGGGAGCGACTATAGGCTTCGCGATGGGCGCGGTTCGACCCGTACGGATGTACCGGGTCGACCTATATAGCGGCTAGGCGGCGGAGGCGTCGTCCTCGTTGCGCCAGGAGCCCTGGCCGTACACCTTGTCGACGTCGACGCGGATCGTGAAGCCCGCCGGCGCATCGCGCCACGGATACTCCCGTCCCGGGCCGAGGTAGAACTCCGAGAGCGTGTCCATGACGTCGAGCGCGCCACCTTCCTCGATCCGGGCACGACCGTTGATCACGAGGTACGGGTGAAGCGGTTCATCGCCCCCTTCGTGCGCCTCGAATGAGAGTGCGATGCGTGGATCACGGCGAAGGTTGTCGAGCTTGTGCTGATCGGAGAACGTCGACCAGACGACGCCGTCGTCGTCGGCGCCCGCCCACGCGAGGCTGATGTGCGGCGAGCCGTCCGGTTCGAGGGTCACGATATGCGCGAGAGCGCCCTGCTTGAGGAATTCGCGGGCGCCGGCGGGGATAGTTGCCATGACAACGATGGTACCGCGTGCTCCCCTGGCTGGACCTTGCAACGTCATCGATCCGGACGCCGCAGTACGCTGCCGCGATGAGCGTTTGGTTCGGGTTCCACCTGCCCAGCTACACCCATCCCGAGATACCGCCCGATCGACTCTTCGACGGCGTCGTCACGCAGGCACGTGCAGCCGAGGAGGCGGGTTTCAGCCTCGTCACGGTCATGGATCACCTCTATCAGATCCCCGGCGTGGGGGCGGTCACCGAACCGATGCTCGAGGCCTGGATGACGCTCGCGGCGCTTGCCCGCGAGACGAGGCGCGTCCGGCTCGGCACGCTCGTCACTGGCGTCACGTATCGCAACCCGGCGCTGCTCGCTAAGCAGGCGACGACGCTCGACGTGATCTCCGGCGGGCGCGCGATCTTCGGCATCGGCGCGGCGTGGAACGACGTGGAGCATCAGGGCTACGGCTACGACTTCCCGCCGGTCCGCGAGCGGATGGACCGGCTCGAGGAGGCGCTGGCGATCGCGAAAGCCATGTTCACCGAGGAGCCAGCCACGTTCCACGGCAAGCACTACCAGCTCGAGGCCGCGCTGAACGAGCCCCGACCCGTGCAGCCGAACGGGCCACCCATCCTCATCGGTGGGGTCGGGGAACAACGGACACTCCGTATCGCGGCGAAGTTCGCGGACATGACGCACTGGTTCGCGCTCGGCCTGGAGTCGCTGCTCCACAAGACCGAGGTTCTCGAACGCTATTGCGCCGAGATCGGCCGCGATCCGTCGACGATCGAGCGGACCGTCGGCGCGCCCGTGATGGTCGTCGAGTCCGACGAAGCCGGGAAGGCGTTGATCCAGATGATCCCGGAGGAACGTCGCCCGTACGTGCAGGTCGGTACACCAGACAAGGCCGCCGAGGCGCTGCGCCCGTACATCGACGCCGGGTTCACCGGCTTCACGTTCAACAACAACCTGTACCGAACGCCGGACGACATCGCCCGGCTCGGGGAGGTGCTTCGCCTGGTCACCGCCTGATGCCTATCAGCTGGCTGCCCGATCGGCGGCCAGACGCTCCTCGATGACATCAGTGGCGAGCGCTCGACTGCGCGCCTGCCCGGTGAGCGCTTCGAGGAATGGCTCGCGGCGGATCGCCAGTAGGTCGGTCGGCTCGATCGCCTCGACAGTCGCCGTTCGCGGCACGTCCCGGATGAGCGCGATCTCGCCGAACGACCCGCCTGCCGTGACGTCGCCCGCATCGCGTCCCTGGACGGTGACGCGGACACGGCCGTTCAGCACGATGTAGAAGCGGTCGCCGTGCTCGCCCTCGGTCACGATCACATCGCCGGGTGCCGCCGAGGAGTGGTCAGCGTACGCCGCGAGGCGTTCCACGACGGGAGCCGAAAGCGGGCTGAACATCGGGACCGCCCGGATGATCGCCAGGTCGCGGAGGATCGCCGGATCGATGCGGTCGGCCCGGATAAGGACCGGAGCCGCGATGATCGCGACGAGCCCGAGGAAGATGCCGAGCGCGATCAGGGCGCCACCCGGTCCGATCGTGACGACCAGGACCGGTACGACAAGCCCGCCGAGCGATTCCGCGCCGGTCTGGAGGGATTCGTTGATGCCGAACACCCTCGTCATGACGTCGTCACCGACGAGCCGTTGGATCATCGTGGTCGCGGCGACCCACGCCACTGACCAGCCGATCCCGGTCGCGACCAAAGCGATGACGACGGGTAGCGGCGTCGAACCGAGCCCGACCGCAGCGACCGCCACCGCGAACCCGACGACCGACGCCAGCAGCGGCGCCGCGATGCGCTCACGCCCGACGAGTGACGTCGCCACGACCGAGCCGAGCAGGGCGCCGGCGCCGGTCACTGCAGCGAGATAGCCCGCGGCCTGCTCGTCGTAGCCGAGCACGTCGATCGCGACGATGACGATGAGCACGTTCAGCGCCCCCAGGGTGCCGATCGTCATCGCCATGAGCGTCGACAGCGCGACCAGCCGACGGTCGCGCAGCGTCGTCACCGCTCCGGCAGCAAGCTCGCGGAACGCGATCCTGGCCGTCGATGCGAACCCGCCCTGGGCTGGGCGGAGAGCGTCCCGCTCGATCGCCCGCGCGCGGATGGCAAGTGGCAGGAGCAGGAGCGAGGCGCCCAGCATCACCGCACCACCCGCAACGAGCACGAACGGCGCGCCGGCGAGCGCGAACAGGACGCCGGCCATGAGGGACCCACCGAGCGCCCCGAACCCCTCCCCCAGCCCGGATGCGACGTTGCCGGCAGTGAGCTCTTCGGGGGACCGGGCGATCTCTGGCAGCAATGACGCAAGCAGTGGCCGGGTCAACGCGATGAGTGCCATCGCGACGACGCCGAGCGCGTATCCGACGAGCGCCTCGCCGAGCATGAACGCGGCCCCGGCGGCGGCGAATGCCACCGCCTGCGAGAGATACGCGGTGAACATCACCCGCGCCCGAGGGTGTCGATCGCCGAGGATCGCGGCGGTGGGCGCGACCAGGATCGCGGGCAGGCCGACCGCGAACCCGATCAGGCCTGCCTCGGCAGCGCCGCCGCGGCTGAAGGCGTACACGACGAGCGCGAGCCAACCCGCCCACTCGACCATGGTCGCGAGCAGGAACCCGACCTCGACTCGCCCCAGCGCGCCGTTCCGCCGCAGGTTCGCGAAGACGTCGGCCAGCTGTCTGGGGCGCACGCTCGCCTCGAGTTATCCATCGGCCGGCCCCTCTGCCGGTCTGACGGTCCCGCGAGTGTACGGGTCGCGGGGTACGCCGCCGTCAGCTCCTTCCGCTGGCTCCTAAGGCGCCGCCGAGACGTGGATCCTCGTGGCGAATATGGCCGTCCTGCCCGGTCCGGCCCGCACCGCGAGACGAGCGTCGCCGAATGCCCAAATGACGTCGCCGTCGGCTGTCATCTCGGCTCGTTCACGGAGGCCCGCGCCGTTCACGACACCACCGAGATCGGCGGCGCGCCAGCGGACCTCGTTCAGCGGTCGCGGGCGCGTCCAACGCCGACCTTCGTCGGTCGACACGGCGAACGCTGCCCCCATCGTGGCATTTCGACCGACGTCGTCGAGAAGTCGCATGGTCACCAGGAGGTAGCCCGGGCCGGCGACGAGGTTCGGTCGCAGGCTCGACTGCGGATGGCCCCCGACGTCCGCGGCCGCCGGCAGCACCGTGCGGGTCCACGAGCGCCCTGCATCGTCGCTCCGTCCGAGCGTGATCGACCCCTTAGGTGAACCGTCGTCGCCGGAGCCGTAGCTACCGACCGCGAGGTGCAGCCTTCCTGTCTCGTCGATGTCGAACCCGTACTGCCACATCGGATCCGGGCGGACATTACCGGCGGTGCCGAGTGCGCTGGCTCCTGACGCCGTCCATGCGGTTTCCGCGACTCGCACCGCGATCCGGGGCCGGCTCGCCTTGAACGCGCCATCGCGACGATCGAACCGGATCCTGGCGATCGCGACACCCAGGCGCCGGACGTTGCCCGTGCCGCCTTTGACGAAGATGTTCGCCCTGTTCCAACGGCGAAGGTCGACCTGGTACCACGTGGCGTAGACGCTGCCGTCTGGCGCTGTCCGGATGCGGTACGCGATCCGCCACCAATCGTGAGCGCCGTTGGCGAGCGTTGCCGGTGGGATCTCGAGTCGACGCCAGGTCCTGCCGAGGTCTGCGGATGCCAGGAGGCGAAAACCCGGGCCGTGCGCGCCGGGCCTGTACCAGTTGTAGCCCACGTACACGACGCCGCGATTCGGGCTCTGCGGGTCGCGGTCGACCGCGATCTCTGGAAAGCCACCCACCCACGGGGGCGTTCCTCGCTCGACGCGCAGTCTCGACCACGTCCTACCCTCATCGTCGCTGTAGGACGTCGTGAGGCTGAACTCGCCAGCACCGCAGCGCGGTGAGGTCATGTTCGCCCAATAGAGCCTGGTTCCTCCGTCCGGACGCGGTCCCCACGCCACGGCCGCATGCAAGCCCATGCCGCGTCGGGACGTCGTTCCAGGACTCGATGGTGTCTGGCGCCACGTACGGCCACCATCTCGGGAGATCCGGATCACCGGGTTGGTCGAGCAAGCGGCTCCGGGGCCACGATGGACGTAAACGACGGCGATCCTTTTCGGATCGCTCGGGTGGGTAGCGACGACGGGCTCCCAAGCTCGATCAGCGACCGATGCCGGTACAGAGCTGACTCGACGCTCGAACAGGACTCGGGGGCTCGACGTAGTCGCGAGAGGCGGCGTGGCGATCTCGGCCGGCGGCCGTGTCGGCGAGCCGGGCGATACCTCGGGTCCGACGGTCGCCGGAGGTCGAGCAGTGGGGTCAGACGGCGTGGCACGGGGTGATGGCGACGTTCCAGTCTTCGCGTGCGCTGCAGGATCCGGAGCACATGCCGCCATCATGACGGCCACGACCGCGAGGACGACGCTGCGCCGCGCCGCGCCGGTCACGGCGCAAGGACCTCGCGGATCGCTGCGTCGAGATCCGGGGCCAAGGTGGCGGCGAATGACGCAGTCAGATGGTGATGGTCGCGGTAGACGATCCGCCGACCGATGATCGGAGGACACGGATCGGTCGGGCAGATCCGAGCTGAAAGATCGATCACCGGCGCGCCCGA
Organism: Candidatus Limnocylindrales bacterium; assembly: GCA_035703005.1. Lineage (GTDB taxonomy): Bacteria > Chloroflexota > Limnocylindria > Limnocylindrales > CSP1-4 > SPCO01. The sequence continues at coordinate 7,918 of DASSZA010000074.1, forward strand.
TAGCCGTCGCGCCTCCAGCTCGCGGATCCTGTGCCGCCATCCGAAGGCGACAGCCTTTCGCGTCGTACAGCGTTGGATCTCGCGAGGATGCTGGGCGAGGCACGCCGGGACATCGTGGTCAGAGCGCGGGGTATCGACGAGGATCGCGACGTGGCCGGGGATCCGCTCGATCAATGCCGCGAGGGCGGCCCCTTGTCGCTTCGGCTCTCCGTCCCGATCGACGATCGTCGGGAACCATTTGTTCGATGAGATGACGACGAGATCGGGCTTGAGTCGACGGAGTCTTCCGACCACACGCTCGCGCCACGTCTCGCATTCGGTGTATTCGCGCTTCAGATAGTCAGACCAGATGCGCATGTCGACGAAGACGCAGCTGTACTTCGTGAAGGGCACGAGCCGCCAGTGGCGTCGGATCGCGACCCGCTCG
>DASSZA010000154.1:0-7577 GCA_035703005.1 Candidatus Limnocylindrales bacterium
CGCGAAGCGCTCGAACGGGAGCTGCGCCGTCTCGCCCGGGCGAGCATCTCGTCGGTCGGCGCCGACAAGATCCTCGAGGTCGCGCGGCAGCTCAACTACGAGACGAATGACGACTTCTACGCCGCGATCGGCTACGGCGCGGTCGGTCCGCAGTCGGTCGTCATGCGGCTGGGTGTGGTCGACGATGGTCAGAGCCAGCTCCCGACCGTCGCGCCTCCCGCGCAGCTCGCGCGGGCGGGCGGGGTCCGCGTCAAAGGCGTCGGCGATCTCCTGGTGAGGTTCGCCAAGTGCTGCCACCCGATCCCGGGCGACCCCATCGTCGGGTTCATCACGAGGGGCAAGGGCGTCACCGTCCACCTGCGCTCGTGCGCGACCGTCGCCAACGAGCGCGAGGTCAGCCGGCTGATCGAGGTCGAATGGGAGGCCGCCCCCGCGCAGACCTATCCGATCGCGATCCGCGTCGAGGCGTACGACCGGACCGGCCTGCTGAATGACATCACCCAGGTCGTGGCCGAGAACAAGGTCAACATCGTGGCGGCCAACGTCGGCGTGAGCCAGGACCACACAGCGGTGGTCACCGCGACGCTCCAGGTGGCGTCGGTGTCGCAGCTGGCGCGCGTCATGAGCCGCATCGAGAATCTCAAGGATGTGATCACGGTCCAGCGCGATCTGGGGTAAGCGCGGCCGAACGGGAGGTCGGGAGGCTATGACCGACGTCTCCGCGATGATCGAGCAGGGGAGCGTCGATGCAGGCGCGCGCAACGCGCGCTGGCTGGCTCGGCTCGCGACCGGCCTCGCTGTCCTCGGGGTCTTCCTGACGCTTGTGATCATCCGTCTCGGGACCGCCGGCGATGACCGTTTCTACGTCGGTCTCGACATCGGCAGCATCGCGCCCGTCATGACCACGTTCCTGTACCCGGTCGTCGGTGCGCTGATCGTCCAGCGACGCCCCAGGACCCGCGTCGCATGGGTGATGATCGTGATGGGGATCGGTCTCGGTCTCGGCTTCGTCACCTATGGCTACGGCGCGATAGGCATGCCGCCACCGCCGGTGTATCCGTACGCCTTCGGAGCGCTTCTCCTCTCGCAGTTCTTCATGGTCCCGGTCCTGGCGACATGCACGACGCTGCTTCTCCTCCTCTTCCCGACGGACCACCTGCTCGACCGCCGCTGGCGGTGGGTCGTCGTGCTCGCGTTCGTCGGTCTGGCCATGTTCATGGTCGGCGAGACCTTCCACCCGGGGCCTCTCGGTGATTCGAACTTCCCGGACCTGGCGAACCCGCTGGCGCTGCCGGACGCATTCGCGCCACTGTGCGACGCGCTCGTGGTCGTCGGGAACGTCGGGATGCTCGCGGCGGCCGTCCTTGCGGCTGCCTCGCTCGTCGTGCGCTATCGCCGCGGCGACAGCGTCGAGCAGGCCCAGATCCGCTGGATCGCGCTGTTCGGCTCATTCGTAGCGCTCGCAATCATCGTCGCTGCGCCGCAGCTGGGCTGGATCAGCGACCGGGCCTGGGAGGTCGCCTTCGCCTTCCTGTCGCTGCTGCCGATCGCGATCGGCGTGGCCGTCACGCGCTACCGGCTCTACGAGATCGACCGGTTGATCAACCGCACGCTCGTGTATGGGTCGCTGACGGCGATCCTGGCCGGGATCTTCACGGCGGGGGTCGGGCTCGCCCAGCGGGTGTTCATCGCGACGACGGGTGACAAATCCGACGCGTCGATCGTGCTTGCCACGCTGGTCGTCGCGACCGCCTATGCCCCGATACGGAAGCGGCTCGAGGCGGTGGTCGATCGGCGGTTCAAGTACGAGCATCTCGAGTTCGGCGCGTATCGCGAAGAGGTCGTCAGCGTCCTCACGGTCCTCGAGCCGAAGCGCGCCGCCGAGAAGCTCATCCATGAAGCGGTCCGCGAGCTGCAGGCCACGGGAGGCGCCGTCGTGGATGCGGACGATGCGCCGGTCGCGACGGCTGGCTCGTGGCCAGTCGCTGCGGTCGTCCGCATGCCCATCGCCGGACACGGCCCGCTGCGTGTCATCCTCCTGGGGCCTCGCATCGACGGGCGACTTCATGATCCGTTGACCCTGGCCCGGCTGGAGGAAGTGGCGGAGCTCGCGGCCTCCGCGCTCGACCTCGCTCGACCCTCCCGCGCCGCAACGCCCGGCTAGACTTCCGCCGATGCCCGCCTTCCGTGCCGCCCGGGGTACGCGCGACCTGCTGCCGGACGAGACCCCGCGCTGGACACGCCTCGCGCGTCTCGCGGCGGATCTTGCGACGCGCTACGGATATCGCCGGATCGAGACGCCGATGTTCGAACAGACGGCCGTCTTCGAGCGCGGCGTCGGCGAGGTCACCGACATCGTCGAGAAGGAACTCTTCCGGCTCGCGCCACGGACCGAAGAGTCCGAGTCGTGGTCCCTACGCCCGGAACCGACGGCGGGGATCGTCCGGGCCTACGTCCAGCACGGGATGCAGACGTGGCCACAGCCGGTGAAGGTCTACGAGATCGGCCCGATGTTCCGCTACGACCGGCCGCAGGCCGGTCGCTACCGCCAGTTCTGGCAGTTCGACGTCGAGGCGATCGGCGACCCCGGTCCGGCAGTCGACGCCGAGATCATCGAACTCGGGATGCGCTACTACACCGACGCCGGCCTGAGCGGCGTCAAGGTCCTGCTCAACTCGATCGGCGACGCCGTGTGCCGTCCCGCCTACATCGAGGAGCTGACCGCCTATTACCGGCAGCACCTCGACGCACTGCCGCCGACAGAGCGCGATCGGCTCGAACGGAACGTGCTGCGGCTGCCCGACTCGAAGGATCCGGCGATGGCGGCGATCAACGCGGGAGCGCCGCGCATCACCGACCGCCTGTGCGACGCGTGCGCGGCGCATTTCGACGCCGTCCGGGCGCATCTCGACGCGCTCGGCGTCCCGTATCGGCTCGAACCCGGGCTCGTTCGCGGCCTCGACTATTACACGCGCACCGCGTTCGAGTTCTACATCGAGGGGCGCGAGGGCCAGCAGCAGGCCCTCGGTGGGGGAGGGCGGTACGACGGGCTCGTCGAGCTCCTCGGTGGCCGCCCGACACCGGGCATCGGCTTCGGGATCGGCCTCGATCGACTGTTGCTTGCGCTCGACGAACAGGGCGGGGCCGATGACGACGCGACCACGCCTGATGCACCGACGGCCGTCGTCGTCGGCGCGGACCCCGCCGCGACCATCGACCGGCTGCGGATCGCGACGCTGCTCCGAGCCGAGGGCATCGCCGCTCGGGCAGAGCTGGGTCAGCGCAAGCTTGGCAAGCAACTCGAGGCGGCGGCGCGCGACCAGGCGCATTTCGCGATCATCGTCGGCGACGAGCTGGCCAATGGTGAGGTGCAGCTGCGCGACCTACCGGCCGGGACGCAGAAGGTGGTCGGTGTCGCGGACCTTGGCCGGGAGGTCGCACGTGCCCACCAGGCCCACCACCACGGCGCCTGACAGGTGATCGAGACGCTCGGCGTGGCCGCCGCCGGCTGGGGCGTGCTGATGGCGATCTCGCCGCTCCTGCAGATCCGGCGGATGCTGGCCCGCCAGTCGTCGGCAGACGTATCGATCGCCTACCTCGCGGTGCTCGAGTTCGGCTTCCTGCTGTGGGTGGGCTACGGCGTCGCGCTGGGCAACGCCGTCATCCTGGTGCCGAACACGGTCGCGGCGATCGTCGGTGCCGCCACGATCGCGGTCGCCTGGTTCCTCCGGAGAGGCCCGGCACCCGCCTGAGCCGGCCGATCCCATAGTGATCATGCGAGCGTCACGACCGTCCGACGTGGACCTCGAGTCAACAGGCCGCGCCAACGCCCCGCGCGGCCACGAGCGGCGAGGACCGGCTAGCTCGCGGGAGCAGCCTCCGACGATGCCGCCGCTTCAGCAGCCGCGGGCGCTGCCTCGGTCTCCGCTTCGGGCTTGGCCTTTCGTGCGGCGCGGGCCCCATCCCCGCTCGCGGCCGCCCCCGACCCGGTCGTCGCCGACGTGGCCGCCATCTGCTTGCTGAAGAACTCCAGCGCGGTCCGCGTCTTCGTCGCCTGCTGCCCACCCAAGTTGACGCCGTGTTCCGATAGGTAGATGCGGGCCTCGGCGGCGACCTGGAATGCCTCGTTCGGCAGGCATTTCGTCGATAGCTCCAAGATCCGCGAACCGTCCTGGTACAGCCACAGCTCGGCGACGATGCGCCGTCGGAACTCCTCGGGCGTGAACGTCGCCTTCAGGATGAACGTCGGCCCGAGCGGGACCAGGCCATCGAGGTCGACCGAGGCGGGAGCATGGTCCTTGAAGAAGGCACGCTGCTCCTTGGAGAACAGCTTGCTGATCGGCCTCTTTCCGGCGACCGCCTCGCGGATCTTCAAGCCGTCGCTGACGCCCTTGAACGACCCGGAGACCACGCCGATCCCCCCGGGCAACACGTCGAGCTCGACCTTGAACAGGCCCGACTTGCGGAGCTCCTTGGGCAGCTCCGCCGGCACGACCGGTCGCAGCTTCACGACGGTGTCGCCGCGGCCGCCCTGGATGCGTCGTGCACGCACGACGACCCCAGCCTTGTCCAGGGCCAGATCCGGCGTGTCGAAGAAGAAGACCTGGCGCGGCTGCGTGTTGACGGGATCGAGAGGAAGCCCCGCGATCGTGGCCCGATGCTCGTCGGTCGGAACGGTCAGCTTGAGCTCGACGCTATCGGTGCCCTTCATCGCCGCGAGCAGTGCGGCGAGCTGTTCGACGGTCGCCGCGGGTGCCGCTGCCGGCGTCTTCTCGGTCGTCATGGCCGGATCTCCTCTCGTTACCCTAGGCGCCGAAGCGCTCGAACAGGACGCCGTCGCGCAATCCGCGGTCGGTGACGGTCAGGGACTGGACATCGAGCTTGTCGAGGACGGTGCGCACGATCAGGGCACCCGCGAGGATGACGTCGGCGCGTTTCGGCTGGAGGCCGACGATCGACCGACGCGCATCGGCAGCCTGGCTTCGGTACAGCTCGATCTGCCGGTCGAGCTCGGCGGTGTCGAGGACCGTGCCGCGGACGACGTCCGGGTCGTACGGATCAAGGGAGTGCTTGACGGCGGCCATGTTGGTGACGGCGCCACCCATGCCCACGACGGCGTCCGGTCGAGGACGACCGTCCAGCCGGGCGAGGTCGCGCGCGATGGCTGCCTTGGCCTCGCCGAGCGTCTCGGGTGAGACGACTTCTGCGAGTCGGAACGCCTCGGTGTAGCGCACGGCGCCAACGGGCTCGCTGAAGCGCTCGTCGACGCCTGCCTTGCTGCCGAACGTGAACTGGCTGCTCCCGCCGCCCGTGTCGAAGACGACGAGCGAACCGCTGCCGAGATCGACGCCGGCCCGGACGCCCTGGTAAGCGAGGCGGCTCTCCTCGTCGCCCGGGATGATCTCGATCGTGACACCGGTCCGCTCGCGGATGGCGTCGACGACAGCGGCGCCGTTCCTCGCCGCCCTCAGGCCTGCGGTCCCAACGGCGACGATCGCCCGCGCGCCCGCCGCCGTGGCGTCATCGACCATCGCGGCGATCGCGTCCGATGTCCGGGTCTGCGCGTCCGACGTGATCTCACCGCCCTCGCTGAGTCCCTCGCCCAGCCGGGTGATCTCGGCACGGTCGGTCAGGGTCCGCCAGCCGTCAGGCGTCCGCTCGCCGATACGGAACTTGACGGAATTGGTCCCGACGTCGATGACGGCAAAGCGCTCGGGCTCGCCGTCGATGATCGACGCCAACCCCGCGGTGTAGTCCATGTTCCGGTAGCCGCCGAGGCCCATCTGCTGGACGGCCTCGAGCACGGCCGCCTGGTCGGTCGATTCGATCGCGATCGTCCGGCTCGGTAGGCCGTTGGCGGTGATGTCGCTCACTTCCGACGTGCAGCCGTTGACCGTGTACCGGACGCGGCGCTTGTGGACGTCGACGCGGCGAAGCGGGCCGGCAGGCCCGGCGACGTCGGCCAGGAACTCGTCGAGCGTCGAGCTCTCACGCGGAAGGTCCGGCGCGGGTGTCTCGAGCGTCTCGAAGGCGCGCCGCGCGTCGTCCGCCGACAGCGGGAACGGCGCCTTCATGACGGGCTCCCAGCGCTGGAGCCCGTGCTGGGTCTCGCGCAAGAGCTTGATGTCCATCAGGTCGGCGCGGATCTTGGCGTTGCCGGCGCCGGCGCCGAGGAGATAGATCTCGTCGCTTTCCTGGACACCGGTGGTCTCGAGAGCCGCGAACCGCTCGTCGGCCAGCCCGAAACGGGAGCCGAAGGTGCGCCATTCCCAGCGCGGGATGATGGCCGACATGCCCCTCCTCGACCGGGCGGTCTCGGATCCGCCGCGGGGCGCCGACTATAGGCCGTCCTCGTTCACGCGAACATCACCCGAATCGGGTGGGAAGCACCCAGCGGGAGTGCGGAAGGTCAGGCATTGAACTGGATCATCCCGATGAGATTGCCATCGGTATCCCGGAACCACGCAGTCCGTCCGATCGGGATCGTCGCGATGCCATCGACCGTCTTGGGCGTCTCGTACTCCTCGAACGTGACGCCGCGGCTCTGGAGGTCGCGCACCTCCGATTCGATGTCCGAGACACGGAAGGCCATCTGCGTGTGCGACCCGGACGCCTTGCCGCTGCTGCGCGTCAGGACGAAGTAGGTGCCGCCGCTCGCGTCGTAGTAGATGCCGGCCGGGTTGGCCTCGCGCGGTACGAACCCGAGGACGTCCTCGTAGAACCGGCGCGCGGTGTCGAGATCGGCGGTCGGGATGGCGGCGTAGACCTGTTGGTCGGACAGCATCGGACAGCCTCCTCGGGAAGACGGTTCCCGTACGATACGCCGGCCATGTCACTGTCCAGCTCGCGTCTTGCCACGCCCTATCGCACCCATACCGCCGGTGAGTTGCGCGCCGCCGACGCCGGGATCCACGCGCGCCTGGCGGGCTGGGTCCATCGACGCCGCGATCACGGCCAGCTGATCTTCCTCGACGTTCGAGACCGCCACGGGATCACGCAGGTCGTGATCGACAAGGCGGACGCGCCGGAGGCGCACGAGACCGCGAGCCGCGTGCGCAACGAGTTCGTCGTGACGGCTGCCGGCCAGGTCGCGCCGAGGCTGCCAGGGACCGAGAACCCGCGCATGCCGACAGGCGAGATCGAGCTCCAGGCGAGCGAGATCGCCATCCTGTCCGAGGCGAAGACGCCGCCCTTCTACATCAACGAGCCGGACAAGCCGGTCGATGAGAGCCTCCGGCTCAAGTACCGCTACCTCGATATCCGCCGCCAGCCGATGACGGAGCGCCTGCTCCTCCGGAGCCGGATGGTGCAGGCGATCCGCGAGGCACACCATGCTGCCGGCTTCGTCGAGGTGGAGACGCCGACGCTGATCAAGTCGACGCCCGAGGGGGCGCGCGACTTCATCGTCCCGAGCCGGCTCCAGCCGGGGACCGTCTACGCGCTGCCCCAGAGCCCCCAGCAGCTCAAGCAGCTGCTGATGGTCGCCGGTCAGGACCGCTACTACCAGATCGTTCGATGCCTGCGGGACGAGCAGCCGCGCGCCGATCGCAGCTTCGAGTTCACCCAGCTCGACGTCG
>DASSZA010000179.1:0-2219 GCA_035703005.1 Candidatus Limnocylindrales bacterium
GACAGCCGGGTCGACCAGCGCCGTCGCCTTGTCGTTGGCGTGCGGGAACAGGCAGAACGTGGTTTCGCGCGCCGCCTGTGCGGGCTGCGTGATCCAGTTGAGGAAGGCATACGCGGCATCCCGATGCGGAGCATCGGCCGCAATCGTGTAGCTGTCGATCCAGAGCTCGCCGCCGTCACTGGCGACGACGTACTTGGCGTCGTCGGGATTGTCGCGCACGACCTGCACACCGTCGCCGGTCCACGCTACCGACAGCCACGTGTCCTTCGCGCGAAGCGGCGGCTGCACGTCCGACGAGATCGCGAAGAGGCGCGGCTTGAGCGCCGTGAGCATCTGCTCGACGGCGGCCATCTCGGTCGGGTCGATCGTGTTGAGCGAGTAGCCCATCGCGACCGCAGCCGACCCGAACGAGCTGATCTGGTGATCCACGATGAGCGTCTTGCCCTTGTACGTCGTGCCGGCTTGAGCGAAGAAGTCCTTCCAGCTCGTGATTCCCGGATTGACCTTCGAGCTCCAGTACGCGATCCCGGTCGTGCCCCAGTTCTTGGGGATCGAAACGGCGTTGCCCTTGTCGAAGGCCTGGTCCATGAACCGTGGGTTCCAGTCTTCCTTCTTGAAGTCCGGCAACTTCGCGTAGTCGAGCTTCTCGATGAGCGTGTCCTTCACCCAACCTTCGATGGCGTAGTTCGACGGGACGACGACGTCGATGCCGGAGTTGCCGGCGCGGATCTTGGCCTCCATCTCCTCGGTCGAGCCGAAGACCTGGACATTGATCGCGACGCCGGTCGCGGTCGTGAAGTCCTGTAGCACGGTCGGGTCGTGGTAGTTGGGCCAGGTCGCGAGGGTCAGCGAGTCGCCGAGGTTCGCCGACGCCGCCGCCGACGCGGACGCACTCGCTCCACCGGTCGGGGCAGCCGCGCTCGGCGCTTGGCTCGCCGGCGGGGCGGAGGCGGCTGTCGGTGCACAGCCCGCGAGGGCGATGGCGCCAAGACCGGCACCGGCGCCTACGAGGAAGTTGCGCCGGGTCATCCGCCGCTCGATGGCGAGGGCCGTGATGTCAGCGGGGTTGCGCGGTGTCTTCGTTTCTCGCTCCGACATGTCTCCTCCTCTTCCTGCATTCATCGATGGTCCCGTGGGTGTCGGGTTACGTCGGTCAGGCACCGTCGGTGACCACCTCCCTCCCAGCGGCCGCGGCCGCCATCGCAAGGGCGCACTCGACCTGTTCTCGGACGCTGTCGCCGGCGGGCAGCCGGCCATCGAAGATGGCGCCGCCGATCGTGAAGGCCCACGCGCCCGCCTTCGCCAGCGCTCCGATGCGTTCGGCTGAGTCGACACTTCCTGCCGCGATGACCGGGCCGCTCGCCGAGTCGACGACCGAGCGAACGAGCTGCGGCACGTCGCCCTGCCATCGATAGGCCAGGAGATCGAGGCCATCGACGCCCGGGCGAGCGGTCAGATCGTGGGCGCTCTGGGAGATCTCCTCGATGGAGCCTTGGAGGATGCTCGGGTGGTCGACGACACGCCCCGGGAACGGGCAGTACTTCGGTCGACCCGGCGTTCCCGGTGGTCCGACCCGGTCGAGGATGGCAAGCGCTTCGTCCGCGTGGGTGCCACCCATCAGCCAGTCGACACCGATGTCGAGTGCCGCCTCGACGGACCGCAACTCGTCCTCGGCGCGCTCCGAGACGACCTCGAGGAAGACCTCGCGGCCGTCGGCGCGCATCGCGCTCGCGAGGTCGCGCAGCTCGGACGGTGGCAGCCCGATGTCCTTGAAGCCGACGTAGCGCAGGCCGGTATCGCGCAGCGTGTCGTAGACCTCGCGCGCGTCGGACACGGTCTGGTCGTTGCGCGTCAGCATGAAGATGAACTCGATCACGACACCTCCTTCAGTCGATCGGCGGGCAGGATCTGGTCGACGCCGTCCAGGACGTAGTCCGGGGCGTACGGCGCGTCGGAGAGGGCGGATCTGGGGGTCGCTCCGGTGAGCACGAGCGCGGACGCCATGCCCGCCTCGTGTGCCATCCGTACGTCGGTCAGGATCCGATCGCCCACGAGGACGGTCTCCGACGGTGACAGCGAGATGCGCTCGAGCAGGCTCGCCGCCATGTGCTGCGACGGCTTGCCGACGATCGCCTCGGCGGTCGCGCCGGTCGACGCCTCGATCGCGGCGAGCATCGCCGCGCAGTCGGGCAGATCGCCGTCCGGCGTCGGGCAGAACG
>DASSZA010000186.1:0-11880 GCA_035703005.1 Candidatus Limnocylindrales bacterium
GGCGTCGGCGCCGACTCCTGCCTCGACCGAGGCGACTGCGTCGGCGGCTGATTTCGTGTAGCCGATCGCGCCGTCGGCTACAGCTTCGCGGTCGATACCGGCGAGCTGGTCGAGGGCCGTCGCGAGCAGCGTGACGTCCAGCGATCGTACCGCCTCGCCGCCCCCAGGAAGGAGCGGCTCGAACGCGTCGCGTCGGGCCGTGAGGATCGCCCCGCCGCTCCGCGTCCACAGCCCGAACCTGCCTCGACCTCCGGCTGCGTCCGCGCCGGAGAAGGCGGCGACGAGGGCATCCGCGGAGGCCACCGGCTCGACGTCGAATAGCTCGGCCGCACGCGCGAGCAACTGCTGCCCACCCTCGGATCCGATGCGGCGGACCAGCCGGTGTGTCGGCAACACGGTCAGCTCCTGCCGGGTCGCCTCGAGCATCAGCACCAGGACGTAATCGAACGGCGGGTCCTCGTCGCACGAACGGGTCATCCGACGCTCGTCCCGGTATCGGAGCGCGGTCTCATAGCGGTGGTGCCCGTCGGCGATCGTCACCGGCCCGGCGCCGGCCGCCTCCAGGAGTGCGCCCGCGACGACGCTTGCCGGGCCGTCGCCCGACGCGGGCAGTGCCCACATCCGATGGCACACGCCGTCGTCGTCGGTGATGTCCGCGTCCGGCGGACCGCCCGCGACAGCGGCCAGGCGCTCCTCGGCGCCGCCGGACGCGTCGTCGAAGAGCATGACGACCGGACTCGTGTTCACGCCGGTCGCCCGCAGCAGCTTGTAGCGGTCCTCCTTCGGTCCACTGAGCGTACGTTCGTGGGGCAGGACGCCTGAGTCCGGGCCATACGGTTCCAGCCGGAGACGCGCGAAGAAACCGCGCTGGGTGCGCTCCCGGTCCGTCCCCGGAATCCGGTACCGCTGCTCATAGACATAGATCGACGGCTGCGGATCCTTGCGCAGGGTGCCGTCCGACCGCCACGCAGCAAGCGTCCGCGCAGCGCGTCGGTACCGGTCGTCCGGTCCGTCAGCCGGCTCCTCTACGGGCATGTCGAGACGGACGACATTCGCGGGGGCCTTCGCGACCAGTCTCGCTCTCGCGTCGGGGTCGATCACGTCGTACGGCGGTGCGACCACCTTCGCTAGGTCGCCGACGCGTGACGGTTCGTACCGCAGCGCGCGGAAAGGTCGGAGATCGGGCAACGGATCCCTTCGGGGGTGACGGCACGCGGCCTGCGGCTCAGGGGACGACCTCATCGTACGATACGTCTCGTGCGGACCGCGACCGAAGCGTCGGAGACGCGTCGTCGAGGGGCGACACGCAACTTTCACGGGGGATCAGGCGTCCTTGCTGCGTTCATCCCCGCCTGACGGCAGCTTCGGAGTCCGCGTGTCCCAGTCACGGTCCCCCAAGGTCTCGTTCGTCGTTCGCCTCGCGCGGTTCGGCGCGGTCGCGGCGCTGCTCTGGACGCTGGTTGCGACGCCGGCCACCGCTCGCACGGCCTTCGCGGCGACCGTCACGCCGCCCGCCGGACTCACGATGACCGCGACGGTCCTCCTCCAGGGGCATGCCCGGATCGGTGCATGGATGGCGATCGACGTCCGGCTCAAGAACGACGGACCGCCGATCTCAGGCGAGTTACGCCTGACCGGTGGGACACAGGGGCGTACGCGCTTCGGGACCCAGGTCGAGGCGCCCACGCAGTCCGATCAGACGCATCGGCTCTACGTCCAGCCGCCGGGCTTCGGCCGGGAGATCGAGGTCAGCCTCGTCGACGGTACGACGACGATCGCGACGACCAAGGCGACGTACCAGATCCACGACGGGACCCAGATGATCGTCGGCATCGTGGCCGAGCGTCCGGGCGAGATCATCGGCGACCTCGATCTCCTGCCGAACGTGAACAACGTGAAGCCGCTGACGATCGGCCTGCAGCCGAGCGATCTTCCCGACCGCGTCGAAGCGTGGGGCTCGCTGGACCGCCTCGTTTGGCAGGACGTCGACTCGAACCAGCTGACCCCGGAGCAGATCACTGCGCTCCGTGGCTGGGTCGCTGGTGGCGGTCGCCTGATCATCGCGGGCGGCACCGCCGGGCCGTCGAGCCTGTCGGCGTTCCCGGACCCGCTCCTCCCCTACCGCCCGACTGCGACGACCGACATCGCGCCGTCGTCGCTCGTGGCACTCCTCGGTGAGGTGCCGGCCGGTGCGAAGGATCTGCCGGCCCTGTCCGGCAAGCTCGCGGCCGGTCGGGCGCTCGCAACGGTCGGCGCCGAGACCGTCGCCGCCGAACGGGGCTACGGAGGCGGCGCTGTCACGCTCGTCGGATTCGATCCGACTGCGAAGTGGCTGGCCGGCACGAACGCCGCCGAAGGGCTCTGGCGCCGCCTGATCCCGACCCGGTCGACGGGGACCGCGGGCAGCGGCGACGACAGCCAGATCGTCCAGGCGGCAGCGCAGCTCCCGAACCTCGCCCTTCCCCCGGTCGGCGGGCTGATCGCTCTGCTCGTCGTCTACATCCTGCTGATCGGCCCGATCAACTACCTCATCCTCAAGCGAATCGACCGTCGCGAATGGGCGTGGGTCACGATGCCGATCCTGATCATCGCCTTCGCGGTCGGGGCATATGGTTTCGGCTCCCTCCTCCGTGGCACGAACGTCCTGGTCAACGAGGCAGCCATCGTCCGCGGCGCACCCGGGGCCACGGAGGGTCTCGCCCAGACCTACCTCGGGGTCTTCTCGCCGACCCGCGCGAACTACCAGATCCGATTCCCCGGCGGGGCCCTGCTCTCGTCGCCGACCAACGGCGACTTCCTCGGCGACGGCACGGCCGCCGGTCTCGATGTCCTTCAGGGCGATCCGTCGCGCGTCCGCGACCTCGGTGTCGGGTTCGGCTCGCTGCGGACGATCCGGGCCGAAAGCGCGGTCCCGGTGCCGCTCGTCCAAGCGGCACTCAAGCTCGAGAACGGCAGGCTCCGGGGCACCGTCACGAATGCATCCCAGGAGACCCTCGAGGCGCCGGCCGTCGTCCTCGGCGGGACGGTCGCGAAGCTGAACGACCTGGCGCCTGGCCAGACCGGGACCGTCGACGCGGCGATGCAGGCCGTGCAGATGGGGCAGCAGCTGTCCGACAAGATCGTGGGGCCACTGTTCTTCGGCGATCCCCGCCAGGCCGGCGAGGGGTCGGCCCGCCAGTACGCGCGCCACACCATCATCGATCAGCTCACGTTCGATCCGAACTGGGGCTTCACCGGGCAGCTCCCCGCGGACGGCGCGGTCGTCCTCGCGTGGTCCGATCGCGAGCTGCTGCCCGTCGAGATCGAGGGTCAGGTCGCACGGCGGAGCGCCAACGTGCTGTGGTTCCTGCCAGCCGATGTCGCGATCAGCGGCAAGACGACGTTCCGCCAGGACCTGATGCGGAACACCGTCGTTTCGAGCGACGCGGCGTTCTTCAACAAGGATCCCTTCAGCATGAACTTCGGGAAGGGCAAAGCGGACCTGTCCTTCCGGCCGATCTCGTTCGACGGCACGATCGCCGCCTCGCAACTGGCGCTCGGCTTCAATGCCGGTGACATCGGTGGGCTCTCGGGCGACCCGAAGCTCGTCAAGCCACTTGACCAGATCCCGGTGGCGTGCGGCGACAAGCCTATCGAGGGCTGCGTCGCGCGCGTCTTCGATGGGCTGCCGGAGGTCGAGGTTTTCGACCTGACCTCGTCGACGTGGCGCCATCTCCCGCACATGAGCAACGGCCAGCGATACGCCATCGACGAACCAGCGCACTATGTCGACGCCACCACCGGCACCGTGCTCGTCCGCTTCATCAACGACGCGAGCGACTCGGTGGGCTTCAGCCTCGACCTCTCGATCACCGGGGACATCCATCAATGACGGAGATCGTTCGCACCGAAGGCCTCGTGAAGCGCTACGACGGCACGCTCGCTGTGGCGGGTGTCGACCCGACCGTCGATACCGGCGAGATCTTCGGTCTCGTAGGTCCGAATGGTGCCGGCAAGACCACGACGCTGCGCATCCTCGCGACGCTGCTCGCGCCGTCCGCTGGGACCGCCGAGATCGCGGGGATGTCCGTCACCCGGAACCCCGACCAGGTCCGGCGCGTCATCGGTTTCATGCCCGACTCGTTCGGCGTGTACGACGACATGAAGGTCTGGGAGTACCTCGATTTCTTCGCGCGCTGTTACGGCATCGCTCCCGCCGCGAGGCGTCGCGTGATCACCGACCTGCTCGAACTGGTCGACCTCGCGCCCAAGCGCCACGAGTACGTCCAGACGCTGTCTCGCGGGATGCAGCAGCGGCTGTGCCTCGCGCACGCGCTCGTGCACGACCCCCAGGTGTTGCTCCTCGACGAGCCGGCGTCGGGGCTCGATCCGCGTGCTCGCGTCGAACTCCGCGAACTCCTGCGCGAACTGCGGGCGATGGGCAAGACGATCCTCATCAGCAGCCACATCCTTCCCGAGCTCGAGGAGCTGTGCACGAGCGTCGCGATCATCGATCGCGGCCAGGTCCTGGCGCAGGGCCGCGTGGCGGAGATCGAGAAGCGGCTGCGCTTCGGTGCCGTCCTTCGCGTCAAGCTCCTGCTCGATGGCGAGGCGCTCGAGGCGGCTCGCGAGCGACTCGCTGCGGACGACGATGTGGCGTCGGCGGTGATCCTGGATGACGGCACCATCGAGCTCGGCTTCCGCGGCGACGACGAAGCGACCGCCCGCCTGCTCAAGGAGACCGTCGCGGCAGGACTGCCTGTCGTGAGCTTCTCGCGCGCGGCGAGCGATCTCGAGGAGCTATTCCTGCAGGTCACCGCGGCCGACGAGCCGGTCGCCGCGGCGTAGGGAGACGAGCATGGCCGACATGACCGCGCCAGTTCGCCCCTCGAGCCCCCCGTTCGCGACGGTGCTCCGCGCGATCGGCGGGATCGCGGCGATCGGTGTCAAGGAGCTGCGCGGCCGGATGCGCGGCCGACGCGCCTTCATCATCCTGACCATCTACCTGCTCCTGCTCGGCGGCTTCGCCCTGATGGTCGAGCAGATCATGGAGCAGCAGTTCCAGAACCCGTTCACCGGCGCGTCGGCGACGGCAGGCCCCGCGATCGGCCAGGCCATCTTCGCGGCTGTCCTGCTGCTGATGACGCTCCAGGTGGTCTTCCTGGCGCCATCCTCGACGGCGGGTGCCATCTCGCTCGAGCGGGAGAAGCAGACGCTCGAGCTGCTCGTGACGACGCCGATCAGCTCGTTCGCGATCGTCATCGGCAAGCTCCTTTCGGCGCTCGTCTACGTGTTCCTGCTGATCGCCGCCTCGATCCCGCTGATGGCGGTCGTGTTCGTTTTCGGCGGTGTCGGCCCCGAGGACATCGTCCGCGGCTACATCGTGCTCATCGTCACGGCCCTCGGCCTCGGCTCGTTCGGCATCCTCTGCTCGAGCCTCGTGAAGCGCACGACGGCGTCGACTGCCATCACGATCTTCGGTGTCCTCGCGATCACGATCGGCACCGTCTTCCTGCTGGTCTTCTGGCAGGCGATGGGCTCGTTCGATGCGACCGGCAATCGCCGACCGGGGCCGCTCGGGATCCGGACGCCGTACCCGCTCGCATGGATCAATCCGTTCCTCGCCCAGGCCGACGTGCTGTGCGGGACCGAGTCGACCTTCGGCGGCGGGTGGTGCTCGGTCGTGCAAGGGCTTGCGCCGACGACCGATAACGGCGTGATCATCAACAACGGCGGTGGTGGTGGCGTCGGTGTGCCGATGCCGATGCCCGTGCCGGCCGTCCCCGAGAAGGGCTTCGCCCCCGGCGGCGCCGTCGCGATCGATGACCAGGGCAATCCCATCGTCAACGACGTTGTCGCGCAGCCGTTCGGGGCGCGGCAGGACACGCTCTGGCCCAAGACGGTCGCGATGTGGCTCGGGATCTCGGTGTTCTTCATCCTCCTGTCGGTGCAGGCCGTGTCGCCGACGCGCCGCTGGCGATTCTTGCGTAGGCCCCGTCGTCGCGCGAAGAGCCCTGAGAGTCAGGCACCGTGACGATCGGCCTTCCCCGGACGGCGGCGTTCCCCGGGCGCCGGCGCCGGTCGCTTGTCGACCGCGTGGTCGTGCCGCCGGATCCGCGTCAGTCGCTGAGTGGGCCGCTCGACCCGACGCTCGAATCGATCCGTGGCGAGCTCGGCGGTCACCGTGCGCGACTGTGGCTCCGCCGCATCGTGCGACGGACATGGGTGGCGCTAGCGGCGATCGCCGTCGGCGAACTCGTCCTCTGGACGGTGGCGCGCTTCGTGCCGCTCGAATCCGCGCCGGTCATCGCCGTCACGATCCCGATCGTCGTCCTGCTGATCCTGATCGTCGCCGTGTTGCGAGCACGCCCATCCATCGGGGAAACGGCACTCGCTGTCGACGTGGAGGCCGGTCTTGGGGATCGCGTCTCATCCGCGCTCGAGCTCGCCGTCGGATATCCGGCGTCCGCGACGCCGCCGGCCGAGGATGTCGACCTCGACGCCCCGGTCATCGCGTTCGACGAGGCGGCGGAGACCGATCGTTTCGTCCGCCGCCAGCGGCGGGACGCGCTCGCGACGTTGAGGACCGCCCCGCGGCTCTTCAAGCCCAGGTTCTCGCGGAATCCCGCGGTCGCCATGGTGGCCGCCGCCGCGCTGCTCGTGCCGGTCCTCGCCTTGCCGAACCCACAGACCGCGGTGATCGCGCAGCAGCGCGAGGTCCGAGATGCCGCCGCGCGCCAGGCGGAGCGGATCGAGGCGGTGGCGCGTGACCTGCAAGACAAGGGCCGGACGGCCGACGATCCGAGGACCCGGCTCGCTGAGGAGCTTCGCGAACTCGCGCGTCAGCTCCGCGAGAAGCCGGACGAACTGGCCGCGAACCTGCGCCAGCTCGGCGCGGTCGAGAGCGACATCCGCGCGCGGATAGATCCCGCGACGGAGCAGCGCGCGTCGGCGATGACGTCACTGTCCCGGTCACTCTCGAGGGCGGCGACGGGGAACCCGGACGCGAACCGGGACGGCGATCCGGAGAAGACGCGCGAGGACCTGGACAAGCTCGGCGACAAGCTCGACTCGATGAGTGACGCGCAGCGTCGTCAGCTCGCCCAGCAGCTCGCCGAGATGCAGTCGACGGCGAAGGCCGCGGACGGCGCGGCTGCGACGGCATTGGGTGCTGCAGCGCAAAGCCTCGCGCAGGGCGACACGGCAGGTGCGCGTTCGGCGCTCGATCGACTCGGCGATGCGATGAACGGGGCGCAGCAGAACGTGGCGACGAACCGTGACCTCGCGGAGGCGGCGTCCCGGCTCCAGGATGCGCGGCGGGACCTTGCGGACGCCGGCCAGCAAGGTCGGGGTCAGCAGCAGGGCCAGGGTCAGGGGCAGCAGCAGGGTCAGGGAAGCCCGCGCCCCAGCGGCAGCGGCCAGGGGCAAGGTCAAGGCCAGGGCCAAGGTCAAGGCCAGGGCCAAGGTCAGGGTCAGGGCCAAGGTCAGGGTCAGGGCCAAGGTCAGGGTCAGGGCCAAGGTCAGGGTCAGGGCCAAGGTCAGGGTCAGGGCCAAGGTCAGGGGCAAGGCCAAGGTCAGGGGCAAGGGCAGAGCCAGGGCCAGGGCGGCGTCGGCGGCGGAGGCTCGAACGCCCGCTCCCTTGGTTCGGGGATCGGCGGGAACGTCCGACCGGGAGCTCCCACCGGCGCCAACCGGGCGGCCCAGCTCGGCGCCGACCTGTCATCGGTGTTCGCGCCATTCGACCGGCTCGGCAAGCCCGGCGATCCCTCGTACGTCGCGGGAACCGGTGGCGACGGCCAGACCCAGCAGGGCAGTCAGGTCGGCAGCGGGACCGACAACGGAGCGATGACGCCGTACCAGCAGGTCTACAGCGACTTCCAGTCGTACGCGCAGACGTCGCTCGACCGCGGCTACGTCCCGCTCTCGATCAAGGACTACGTGCGCGAGTACTTCAGCTCGCTCGACCCGAAGAACTGAGGGCATCGACCGTCGGTCGATGACCGGATCCGGAGGCCATATGGAAGCGCCCGTCACCACCGACCAGACGCCACGCCTCGCGCCGGAGGCATTCGCGGAGCGCGCGGGGGCGATCGAGCGCGAGGTCGGGCGCGTGATCGTCGGCCAGCGTGAGCTCGTCCGTCAGACGCTCACCGGGTTGCTCGCGAACAGCCATGTGCTGCTCGAGGGCGTTCCGGGCCTCGGCAAGACGATGCTCGTACGGACGATCGCGGACGTCATCGACTGCTCGTTCAATCGGATCCAGTTCACGCCGGACCTGATGCCCGCCGATATCACCGGCACCAACATCCTCATCGAGGAGGGCGGGCAACGCGTCTTCCAGTTCCAGCCGGGCCCGGTCTTCGCGAACCTCGTCCTCGCCGACGAGATCAACCGGGCGACGCCGAAGACCCAGTCGAGCCTGCTCGAGGCGATGCAGGAGCACCAGGTCACCGTCGCACGCCAGCGCTACAAGCTCGATCCGCCGTTCTTCGTGCTCGCGACGCAGAACCCGCTCGAGATGGAGGGCACCTATCCCCTCCCCGAGGCGCAGCTCGACCGGTTCCTGTTCAAGGTGATGGTCCCCTTCCCATCCGAAGAGGACCTCGTGCAGATCATGGATCGGACCACAGGCGCCGAAAGCGTATCGGCAAGCAAGGTCTGCACTGCAGCCGAGATCGTCGAGATGCAGCGCCTCGCGCGGGCCGTCCCGATCGCGCCGCATGTCACGGCCTATGCCGTAAGCCTGCTGGCCGCGACGCATCCAGACAACGAGCGAGCACCTGGCCTCGTCCGCGAGTACGTCCGCTACGGCGGGTCCCCGCGAGGCGCCCAGGCACTCGTGACCGCCGGCAAGATCTACGCGCTGCTCGATGGACGGTTCAACGTCTCGACCGACGACATCCGGGCCGTGGCCCTTCCGTCGCTCCGCCACCGGATCATCCTCAACTTCGAGGGCGAGGCCGAGGGCATCACCAGTGAGTCGGCCGTCCGCGCGATCCTCGACGCCGTCGCCGTCCCGACCGTCGAATAGCCGGCGGTCATGACCGAGCGCCCGAGCCCGGCCGACGAGGCCTCGCCGCCGCCGCCCACGACCGGCACGCGAACCTCGTTCCTGCCGAGCGAAGTCGACCCGACCGTCTTCGACGAGGCGTTCCTTCGACAGCTCGAGCGGCTGCTGCTGATCATGCGCTCGCCGGTCCGAGGCGGGCTCAAGGGCGGCCGCCGCAGCGTCAAGCGCGGCCAGTCGGTCGAGTTCGCGGATTACCGCGAGTACACGCTGGGCGACGACCTTCGGCAGCTGGACTGGAACGTCTACGCCCGGCTCGAGCGACTGTTCGTGAAGCTGTTCGTCGAGGAGGAGGACATCACCGTCACGTTGCTCGTCGACGCGTCGGCGTCGATGGCGACGGGACAGCCGTCGAAGCTCCTGTTCGCGAAGCGTGCGGCGGCGGCCCTCGGGTACATCGGCCTCGCGAGCGAGGATCGGATCGCCGTCACCGCACTGAGCGGTCGGACCGCCAGGCGGCGGGCATCGCTTCGCGGTTCCGGACGCGTCTTCCGCCTCCTCGCCGACCTCTCCGCCATCGACCCGGCGGACGGCGTGACCGACCTCGTCGTCGCTGCACGCCACGCCGCAGCCCAGCTCCACGGACGGGGTGTGATCGTCCTGCTGAGCGACCTCCTCGATCCGGGTGCGGATCGCGTCATCCGGGAGCTGGCCGCGACCGGCTCCGAGCTGATCGTCCTGCACGTGCTGTCGCCAGACGAGCTCGATCCATCGCTCCAGGGCGACCTTCGGCTCGTGGATGTCGAGACGGCTGAGCGGGTCGATATCACCGCCGACCTGGCCACGATCGACGCCTACAAGACGCGTCTCGCGGCATGGAAGGCCGACTTCGCGGACCTCGCCGCGCGTCGCGGCGCGAGCTACGTCGACCTGGCCTCGGATGTGAACCTGGCCGATCTCATGTTCGCCGAGCTCCGCCGCCGGCGCGTCCTCGGGTAGCGAGCGTGCCGTTCACCACACCACTCGCGCTGCTCGGTCTGCTCTTCGTGCCGGCCGTCATCGCGATGTACCTCCTCAAGCTTCGCCGCGACGAGGCCGTCGTGCCGTCGACGCTGTTGTGGACGCGCCTCGTGGCCGACGTCGAGGCCAACGCGCCATGGCAACGGTTGCGCCGCAGCCTCTTGTTGCTGCTGCAGCTCCTGCTCGTCATCGCGCTCGCGCTCCTCGCCGCACGGCCGTTCCTCGAGCGGCCCGCCGGGCTGGCACGGGACATCGTCCTGGTGATGGACACGTCGGCGAGCATGGCCGCCACCGACGTCGTGCCCGACCGGCTGACGGCCGCGAAGCAGGTCGCGATCGATGCGCTCAAGGACCTGCCGACCGGCGGCAAGGTGAGCCTCATCGCCGCCGACCGGACGGCACGGATCGTGGTCAACGAGTCGAGCGACTTGACGCGCGTGCGCCAGGCGATCGAATCGATCCCGGTGACCGAGAGCCGCGGCGATCTGGGTGACGCGCTCGAGCTGGCGTCGAAGCTCGCAGCGCGCTCCGGTGATGCGCAGATCCTCGTCGCGACGGACGCCGCCCTCGCGTCTAAGCCGACCGGCCGGGTCGCGGCGCCCATCAAGGTGCTGACGGTGGGACGCGAGCGCAAGAACCAGGCCGTCGTCGCACTCGCCGTTCGGACGGCGCCGTCGGCGGTCACGCGGTCCGTGTTCGTCAGCGTCGCCAACCTGGATCTCGAGGCGGCGAACCGGCGGCTCGAGCTGTGGGGCGACGATCGGCTCCTCGAGGTCCGCGACATCAAGCTCGACCCGCAGGCGCGATCTGACGTGATCATCGACGACCTGCCGCGGGACGTCCGCACCGTCGAGGTCCGGCTGGTCGGGCCGGATCCGTCCGTTCAGGCGGCACCCGATCAGCTGGCGGTCGATGACCGGGCGTGGGCCGTCATCCCGCCGGATCGGACGCGACTGGTCCTGGTCGTCGGCGAAGGCGATCCCTATCTCGAGACGGCGCTGTCGTTCCTGCCCGACGTCGAGCTGTTCGGGGTGACGCCCGCCGAGTACGGGCCGGCCACGGAGCGCAAGGACGGTCGGCCCTGGGATCTCGTCATCTTCGAGGACTTCCTGCCGCCGACCCTGCCCAAGACGCCGGTCCTGGCGATCTCGCCGCCCCGCAGCGGACCGCTCGGCGACGTGTCCGGAAGTCTCAAGAACCCGGGGATCGGCAGCCTCGACCCGGATGAACCGATCCTTCGCTACGTCGACCTCTCGACGACCCACATCTCCGAGGCCGTGAAGCTGGCCGCGCCGGCCTGGGCGCGCACGATCGTGCCGGGTCCCCGGGGCGCGCCGCTGCTCTACTCCGGGACGCGCGACGGCATCAATAGCGCAGTGCTCGCCTTCGAGCCGCGCCAGTCGGACCTGCCGCTGCAGGTCGCGTTCCCGATCCTGTTCGCGAACCTGACCGGCGAACTGATGGGGATGTCGACCGCACCGACCGAGGCGGTCGCCCCGGGGACGCCGGTCCAACTGCACATCCCATCGGGTGCGGTCGGGCTCACGGTCGTCGCGCCGGACGGCACCGAGACACGGCTCGCCCCGAGCACGACCGCCGGTGGCGGAACGACCGTCACGTTCGCCGCGACCGACCGGCTCGGGATCTACACGGTCACGCCCATCCCCGACCCTGATGCGACGCCGCCGCCGAGCGCGTCGGTGCCTGCATCGAGCGCCGCTACTTCGGCAAGTCCGTCGGTCAGGCCCAGTGGCGCTTCCGGCACACCGGACGTGGCGACGACCGATGATCCGCTGGCACCCGTCCGGTTCGTCGTCGCGCTGTTCGACGTCGACGAGTCGACCATCGCACCAGGGAGTCCCGCGACCATCGAG
>DASSZA010000203.1:0-2551 GCA_035703005.1 Candidatus Limnocylindrales bacterium
ATGCGTATCGTTGTCCGATGAGGTCGCAACGCGGCATCGCCTCCCTGGTCATCCTGGCGATCCTCGTGGTGGGCTGTGCGAGCCCCACCCCTCCACCGTCGTCGGCTCCCTCCCCGACTGCCGCCTCGTCGGCGAGTCCCGCCGCCTCGACTGACGTCGACGTCAGCGCAGGGCCGGGCAGCCCCGCGCCTGCCGGCTCGGCCTCGGCGGGCCGTCCCATCGCATCGAGGGGCTCGATCGCCGTGCAGGAGACCGACGGTTCGCTCGCGATCCTCGAGACCGACGGGTCCACGCACGTCCTCGCGGACACGAGCAAGGGCCAGTTCGGGTTCCCGTCGTGGTCGCCGGACGGTTCGCATATCGCGGTCGTGCGGTCCGATGGGACGAACACCGTCGTCGTCGTGTTCGACCCGAAACCGGCTGGCGCGACGCCCCTAGAGCCGAAGGTCCTCTTCCAGCGTCCGAGTGCTGCGCCGTTCTACGTGTACTGGACGCCAGACAGCAAGTCTGTCTCCTTCCTGGTCAACGAGAACGACAAGCTGTCCCTTCGCGTCGCTCCGGCGGATGGCAGCGCGCCGCTCGACGGGAGCGGCAAGGGGTCATTGGTGCGATCCGGTGACCCGCTCTACTTCGACTGGGTGGATGCCGACCGGTTGTTCGCGCATATCGGTACGGGCAGCGAAGGCTTCCTCGGTGAGATCGGCACGGACGGCACCCTCAAGGGAACGTCCGTCAAACGGCCCGGCGATTTCCGAGCAGGGATCGTGAGCCCGGACAACGAGTCGATCGCGTTCGTTCGCGGGGCGATCGGGGGCGCCGGTGAAGTCGTCGTGGCGAAGCGTGACGGCTCGCATGAGCACGCGATGGCGGTGTATGGACAGACGGCGCTGACCTTCGATCCGAATGGCGGATCGGTCGCATCGATCGCCTCTGCGACGGAGGAAGCCGTTGCCGGCTTTCCTCTGGGACCGTTGAAGCTCCTCGATGCGAGCTCCGGCGACGTCCGGACACTCGTCGACGGATCGGTCGTCGCGTTCTGGTGGTCGCCCGATGGGAAGACGATCGCCGCGATGCGGATCCAGCCGTCGATCGCGTCGGCGACGCCATCGGCGCCACCGTCACAGGAGCCCGATACAGAGGTCCGTCTCATCTTCACGGACGTCGCGACCGGGAAGACCCTGTCACAGCCGATCATCCGGCCCGCCGAGCGGTTCGTGACCTCGTTGCTGACGTACTTCGATCAATACGCCCTGAGCCATCGACTATGGGCACCCGATAGCTCGTCGATCCTGGTGCCCGAGATGGATGAGGTCGGGACGACGCACGTCATCGTCCGCTACGCGGACGGCTCCGATCCGATCCAGCTCGATGGTGACTTCGCGTTCTGGAGTCCCTGACCGGTCGTCAGCCCCCCTTGCGGGCGACCTCGCGCCGGACCTTCTTGGGATCCTTGCCGAGATCCAGACCCTTGTACGCCGCCTGGCGGACGAGACCGTCACCGGTCCAGCCGGCGAACTCGGCCCGGATCACGAGCTCGGGGCGTAGCCAGGAGGCGTTCTTCGCCACGGGGCGAGGTGGCGGTTCGGCGAAGGGTTGGTCGACCGAGGCGAGCGGCGCCAACGCGGCGAGGAGCTCGGACCGGATCGCGTCGTTGAACCCGGCGCCGACCTTGCCGGCATAGCGGAGCCCACCGTCCTCGTACACGCCGACGAGCAGTGCGCCCAGTTCGACGGCCTTGCCCGTCCCCTTCGTCCAGCCTCCCACGACGAGCTCCTGCTCCGGGCGGATCTTCACTTTCTGCCAGGCCATCGTCCGCTTGCCGGGCTCGTAGGTCGAGCGGCGGTCCTTCGCCATGATCCCTTCGAGTTCGCGCGCCCTGGCGGCCTCGAAGAACGCGATGCCGTGCGCGGCGATGTCCTCGCTGAGGCGCACGCGCGGATCGGGACGCAAGACGTCCTTCAGGAGGCGCCGACGGACCTCGAGTGGTTCGCCGAGCAGCGATCGGCCGTCGAGCCACATGAGGTCGAAGACCTCGTAGAGGAACGGCGTCACGATCCCGCCTCTCCCCTTTCCCTTGATGCGCGCCTGCAGCAAGGCAAAATCTGGTTCGCCGCGATCGTCGAGTGCGATCACCTCCCCGTCGACGATCGCTTCTTCGGCGGCGATCCAGTCGGCGGGCGCAAGGAACGGGCCGAAATAGGCGGCCGCGTCCTGCTGACCGCGCGTCCACAGGCGGACGTTCCCACGGTCGATGACCGTCTCGACTCGGAACCCGTCCCACTTGATCTCGAACGTCCAGTCCGGATCGTCGAACGGCGCTCCGACGAGCGTCGCCAACATCGGCGGGATGAATCCGGGCATCGATGATGAGCGCGCTTTGGTCACGCCGTAGAGTGTGCCGCGGATGGCGAACTTCCGGATGACCGTCGACATCGATGCGCCGCGAGAGCGCGTGTTCGACCTGTGGACGGATCTGGATCGCATGGCCGAATGGGTTGGAGGCGTCACCGGGGTCGCGGACGTGACGGGGCCCGTCGATCAGGCTGGCACC
>DASSZA010000283.1:0-7466 GCA_035703005.1 Candidatus Limnocylindrales bacterium
ATTCGGCGGCGAGCTGGAACCTCGAGCTGGGGGCACGGAGCGGGCCCGATGCGGTCGACGTGCTCAGGACGATCGATGTCGACCTGATCGCGCTCCAGGAGCTGGGGCCAGACCACGCCCGGGCGATCGAGGCATCAGAAACGCTCACGAGCACGTACCCGCATCGGGCGCTCTACCCCGACGCTGGCGTCCTCGGGATGGGCCTGCTCTCACGAGACCCGATCCTTCGCGTCGAGCACGATCAGGATCCGGCGATCATCGAAGCCGTCCTCGACACGGACTACGGCGACGTGACGGTCATCGACGCCCATCCGCTGGCCGGCCGCCTCGACCTCGCCGGGCCGGTCCCGATCGGTCTGGATACGACGAAGCGAGATGACCGACTGGCCCGGATCAGGACCCGGATCGAGGCCGCGTTGGCACGAGGTGAGCGAGTCATCCTCCTTGGCGATCTGAACACGACTCCGCTCGAACCTGGCTACCTCGATATCTCGGAGGGCCTGCACGACGCCCATGCCGAGGTCGGTCAGGGACCGGGCTGGACGTGGCGGCCGAGTCGACTCGAATGGACGCGGACGGGCTTTATCCGGATCGACCACGCGCTATCGAGCCGTGGTATGCGGCCTGTCTCCGCGAGCGAACGCTGCGATAACGTGGGCGACCACTGCATCCTCGAGGTTGGGTTCGCGATGGTCATATCCATCGGGAGCGATTAGGACCGCCAGGTAGGGTCAGTCGGCCCCGCCCGTCAGGCCGAACACCACCACGAACAGGGTGGTCGCTACGATCGCGTCAGGTTGGCCGGTGCGCGCCGTCGCGGCCGGGGACTACTGGGCTTCGGGCTTCGACGACTCCCGCGAATCCGCGATCACGAGACCCGCCCGTAGTGGTGCGACGACGATCAAGAAGGGCAGCTGGAACAGCAGCCCCAGGCCGAAGCTGACGGGAGTCGTCGCCAGACCGATCGCTCTTCCGCGCCGGCGGTCCTGCCACAGCCATCTGCCGGTCGCCACGTCCACCGCGGACACCCCGATGAGCACCCAAGCCAGCGCCCTGCCCACCGGCGTCAACTGGTCGGCGCCCATCCCAGGCACCGTGCTCCCCATGAGGCGCCACCCGAATGGGGTCATCGGCAGCTCACCGCGCCTATCGAGGTACCCAAGGATCAGAAGCGCTGATATCGCCCAGCCGAGTCCAGGAACGAAGTAAAGGATCGCGGCGATCCGATGAGCCAACTTATCGATCTCCGTCAAGCGTGACTCGTATCGAGCCGCAGTCTATGTCCGCCCCGGTCGGCCGCGACAGGCTGACCCCGCGGGTGCGCGCATCACTCGCCGGTCTGATCTGGCGACGACCGAACCGTTGCGACGCTACTCCTATGGCGTCGGCTGCGGTGTCGGATCGGGCGTGGGGTCGGGTGTCGGATCGGGCGTAGGGTCGGGTGTGGGGTCGGGTGTCGGGTCGGGCGTGGGGTCGGGTGTCGGATCGGGTGTCGGGTCGGGCGTCGGCGCTGGCGTGGGGTCGGGTGTTGGGTCGGGCGTGGGCGCCGGCGTCGGGTCGGGCGTCGGCGCTGGCGTGGGGTCGGGCGTGGGCGCTGGCGTCGGGTCGGGCGTGGGCGCCGGCGTGGGGTCGGGTGTGGGCGCTGGCGTGGGGTCGGGTGTGGGCGCTGGCGTGGGGGCTGGCGTGGGCGGTGGTGCTGACGGGGGCGATGGGGACGACGGGGGCGATGGGGACGACGGGGGCGTTGACCGGGGCGTCGGTGTTGGAGTAGGTGCGGACGCTGGCAACGGCGTCAGGACGGGTGTCGGCGCTGTGTTGACCGCTGGTGTCGGTGTCTGGGTCGCGGCGATGGGCGGCGTCGTCGGCGTGCCGTTGCTCGGAGTCGGTGCTGGCGGTGACGACGACGGCAGAACGTTCGGACTATCCGATAGCGTGTCCGATATCGACCGCGTCAGGTCTACGGTGCCGCCGCGACCTGCCGGACTCGCAGGACTCGCCGGCGATGGAGTCGAAGGAGCGCCCGGATCAGGAGAACTATCGGGTGCGAGGACGGCAAGGGGCGGGGCTATGGAGCCCGGTCCATATCCTGGCCCGGAATCCATCGGAGCGGCCATCACCAACGGAGCGAGGGCGACGATGACGATCAAGCCGATGACCATCCCGACGCCCGTCTGCGTTTCCTTGGACGGCACCGTGACGTCCCCCTGACGTCCGCTCAGTCTAGACCACGCCGTCCACCACCGACTGTGAGTTTGGGAAGCGCGGGCGAGTGCGGCGTGCTCCCATGCGTGGCAGTAGGAGCGAATGGCTCGACTAGTTGCACGGTTCACTCGCCCAACTAGTACCGCGGTCGCCGCGATAAGAGGGGCGGCCGGTCCTACTCGTCGACTCGCCCCGGAATCGCTAGACTGGCGTCCTCCCGAGCGGGAGTAACTCAGCTGGCAGAGTGTCTGCTTCCCAAGCAGAATGTCGCGGGTTCGAATCCCGTCTCCCGCTCCATCTCCCCACTCACCCCGACAGCCAGGATCGTCGATTCGTGCGTGAAGTCGCGGGAAGTGACCCGTCTCGCACACCTGAGGAGGTGGCGGTCCCGTGAGGCGTAACCTGCGCTACTGACCGATCCCCGTGGACCCGGTTGCATATCCCTCGGACCATGTCTGCCCCGGCCGGCTCCGCCCATTCGGTTGCGTCTACGCTCGAGCCCACCCCGCACCGCTGGTGGTCGAACGCCGGCTGGCGGCGGATCGGGACGAAGGGCGACTTCCGCTACGTCGACGCCGACGGCCGGCCCATCACCGACCCCGGCCGGCTCGAGCGGATCCGGAAGATGGCGATACCGCCCGCGTGGACCGAGGTCTGGATCTCCCCCGACCCGAGCGCGAAGCTGCAGGCCACCGGTATCGATGCGGCAGGCCGGCGCCAGTACCGCTACAGCGACGACTTCCGCCGCCACCAGGACCAGCTCAAGTTCGACAGGCTGACACGGTTCGCCGGGATGCTCCCGATCCTGCGGATGGTGATGACCAAGCACATGGACGCGGAGACGCTCGGTCGGGACCGCGTCACCGCGATCGCGCTCCGGCTGATCGACGAAGGGTGGTTTCGGGTCGGCAACGAGCGGTACGCGCAGCGGGATGGCACGTACGGCATCACGACGCTCCTCAAGCAGCATGTCCGTGTCCACCGACCCGCGCTCCAGCTGGCGTTCGTCGGGAAGCACCACAAGTGGATCGAGCGGTCGCTCGTGGACGAAGAGCTCGCGCTCGCCGTCGAGGGCCTGAAGACGGTGCCCGGTGGCCCGCGACTGTTCCGCTACCGCGAGGGAGGCGAGCTGTCCAACCTCACCTCCCAGCGGCTCAATGCATACGTCCATCGGCACGGCGGCGAGGAGTTCACTGCCAAGGATTTCCGGACGTGGGGTGGCACGCTCGCCGCGGCGATCGGCTTCGCGGAGCGGGGCCCTGCCGCGTCGCCCGGGGCGCAGAAGCGCGTGATCGCGGCGGTGATGCACGAGGTGGCGGACCGGCTCGGGAACACACCCGCGGTCGCGCGCGCCTCGTACGTCAGCCCCGCCGTCGTCGACGAGTACGTCGAGGGTCGGACGATCGCCGACTACCGTCCCCGCGGGCTGCGTGTCGTCGGGGGCCGCGAGACGCTGCTGAACCCCGAGGAGGCGGCCCTCGCGGGGCTCTGTGAGGGCTGGCACCAGCGGCATCAGCGCGTGCAGGCGGCCTGAGCGGGGATCGCCGGGGTCAACGGATGACCGGGCCAACGTCGTTGCTGTACGGTTCTGAGGTCGTCTGGATGCCAGTCAGGTTTGCGTAGAAACCGCTGCAGGCTCGACCGGGTTCCCAAGCAGAATGTCGCGGGTTCGAATCCCGTCTCGCGCTCCACTTCACTCCCGACGTCAACCTGCCTCAGGACGTGTGCCCATGCCCGACTCTGATCGACCCGTGAGCTTCGCCGAGGACATCAGGCCGCTCTTCCGAGCCGACGATCGCGACGCGATGGACTTCGCGTTCGACCTCTGGGACGTCGATGACGTTCGGTCGAATGCCGGCGCGATCCTGGAGCGCCTCCAGGACGGGTCGATGCCGTGCGACGGTGAATGGTCGGCCGACGAGATCGACCTGTTCAGCCGATGGGCCGCGGCGGGGATGCCCGACTGACCTTGAGCCGGTGACATCCGCCCGACCGAAGCTGGCCACCTACCTCGTCCTGTTGCGCGGCATCAATGTCGGTGGCAAGAACAAGGTACCGATGGCGGACCTCAAGACGCTGCTGACCGCGCTCGGGTTCGAGGACGTCAGGACCTATATCCAGAGCGGCAACGCTGTCCTGCGGTCGGAGTCCGCCGCCGACACGATCGCCCGCACGATCGAGGAGGCGCTGCCGACTCGGTTCAAGCTCGACACCGAGCTGATCCGTGTGCTGGTCCTCTCCCGCGCCGAGCTCGAGGCGGTGATCGACGCGCGCCCGAAAGGGTTCGGCGAGAAGCCGGGCACGTATCACAGCGATGCGATCTTCCTGATGGGCGTGGAGACGGCTGAGGCGATGCCCGCGTTCTCGCCCAGGGACGGCGTAGACAAGGTGTGGCCCGGCAAGGGCGTCGTCTACTCGCAGCGAGTGAGCGCGGAGAGGACGAAGAGCCGCCTTAGCCGCATCATGTCGTCCCCGGTCTACAAGTCGATGACCATCCGCAGCTGGCAGACGACGGTCGCCCTCATGGACCTCGTGAAGGCGGTGGACGAGGGCGACGCCAGCGCAGGCTCCCGATGAGCGGGACTGCAGCGCGGTACGCCTCCTACCAAGGGACGACGGGTACAACGGCCCACCGATAGCGGGCCATCCGGCCCGTTGAGCGCCGTGCTCGGAGTCCGACAGTTCCGGAACGAGGACGGGCATGGGCTATCGCGTCGATATCGATCGGAACGGCTGCATCAACTGCGGCATCTGCATGGATGTCTGCCCGGTCGAGGCGCTCGACATGAGCCGCCCGCAGGGCGATGGCATCGAGGGGCTGCCCGCCGTCCCTTGGCTCATGGAGGACCCGATCCAGGTCGGGGAGTGCGTCGGCTGCGAGATCTGTGCGGACCAATGTCCGGTGCACGTGATCACGATCGCGACGATGTCCGAGCCGACGCCTCTCGCGCCACGCCAGGGTCCATTGACCCGAGCTCCGATCGTTTCGGACAACGGTGGTTGGATCCCGCTGTCCGAGGCTACGCGCGAGGTCCTGAAGCCCTCGCACCGGTCTCCTTGGGGAGGGGCATATCGATCACGGTCCGCTCGCGGAGCCGACGACCGCGCCCCGTGTCAGGTCGCCTGCCCGGCCGGGACCGACGCGGGTCGCTACGTCGGCCTTATCCGTGCCGGCCGATTCGACGATGCCTATGCCGTCAGTGCCGAGGTCAACCCGTTCCCCTCGGTATGTGGCTGGATCTGCACCGCGCCGTGTGAGGCGGCCTGCCGTCGGGGGACGCTCGACGAGCCGATCGCGATCCGGACACTCAAGCGAGCGGCCGTGGAGCACGGCACGCTTCCGCCGGTCGAACCGGCCGCCGTCCGCCGCAGCGAGGAGGTGGCGATCGTCGGGGGTGGTCCCTCCGGCATGTCGGCTGCCTATTACCTCGCACGGCTCGGCTACCCGGTCACGGTCTTCGAGGCGATGCCGGTGCCCGGCGGGATGATGGCGATCGGCATCCCCGAATACCGGCTGCCTCGCGAGGTCCTCCGCGCCGAGATCGACCGGATCGTCGCCCTCGGCGTGGACCTCAAGCTCGACATGGCCTTGGGGCGCGACATGAGCCTGACCGACCTCGAAGCGTCGGGGTATCGGGCGATCGTCCTCGCGACCGGGGCGAGCAAGAGTCGACGGCTCGGCGTGCCCGGAGACGATCTGGGTGGCGTCGTCCCGGCCACTGTATTCCTCAAGCAGGTGAACCTCGGCGAGGATCCTCGGCTGCGAGGCTCTGTGATCGTCGTCGGTGGCGGCAGCACGGCGATGGATGCGGCTCGATCGGCGATCCGCAGCGGCGCCGATCGAGTCACGATCGTCTACCGACGGGGCCGTCCCGAGATGCCCGCACAGGCCGAGGAGGTCGAGGCGGCCGAGCGGGAAGGGATCATGATCGCGGACGCCATCGCGCCCGTTGCGATCCTCGGCGAAGACGGCGCCGTGGTCGGCTTCCGTGGGATCCGCCAGCGGCCCATCGCGCGCCCGGATGGCTCCGCAGCCAGATACGAGCCGGTGGCCGATGCGTTGGTCGACTTCCCAGCCTCTGCGGTCCTTGTCGCGATCGGGGAGGAGCCCGATCCTTCGATCCTCCCCGAGGGGGCCGGCATCGAGATCAGCAGCTGGGCTGGGATCGTCACCGACCCGACGACATCCGCGACAGGCCGCCCGGGTGTATTCGCAGGCGGCGACGTCGTGTCCGGGCCCAAGACGATCATCGACGCGGTCGCGGCGGGCCGGCGCGTCGCGGCGTCGATCCATGCATCGCTCGCGGGCGTGGCCGACGGGGAGCTCGAGATCCTGCGGACGGTTCGGTATCGGACGGAGCCCGAGTCCAGCCTGGAGCTCGATCTTGGCGTTCGGGGCCGGGCGCGCGCGCCACTCCCCGTCGTGTCACTCGACACCTTCAGGGCGAACCAGATCGGGTTCGACCGCGAGACCGCCCAGGTAGAGGCCGCCCGCTGCTTCCGATGTGACGCCATCGAGGGATGTCCGACGGTACGCGTGATCGCGGGACGGGGCCCGGCCGATCGGTCGTTACGCCACGTCACGCCCGTCGGCGCGATGTTCGAAGGAGGTGCGCGGTGACTCCCGACCAGGTCTCAGGGCTCTTCGACGCCGGCGAGAGCTTCATCGAAGGGACGATCGCGGCAGCCCTGATCGCGCTGTGGTTGCTGGCGGTCTCGCTGCATCTTGCCCGGCCCTACATGGTGCGCAACGCCCGGAAGTTCAGTCTCCGGCTTGGGGCTGACCTTTGGTGGATCGTCTATGTCGCGCTTCGCGACCTGATCCTCGTGCAGGTCTTCCTGGGCAGTTTCATCTTCTTCTACCCCGACGTCGTGTCCGGCAAGGACCTGCCGGTGACCGGTGGACTCGCGGCCGTGTGTGCGTTCGCGGTCCTGCTCATCAAGCTCATGACGCGCGGCGACGCGGACCTCCGTTGGTTCCGCGTGCAGACGGTGCTGCTCGGCCTTGGTGCGGCGCTGTACATCGGCCCCTACATGCTGGGCGTCCAGGTCAATGCCATCGGGAGCGATATCTCCAACCAGCTCGCCTCAGTCCTCGTCTCATCCCAGGACCCGACACTCGCTCTCGCGCTGTCGTATCTCTCCGCACTGCTTGTCGGTGTCATGGCGTTGGTTGCGGTCGCCTACAACCTCCGTGAGACCACCTTGCGGCACACCCCCAGGACCGATGCGGCCCAGGGGCCTGCGGCGGGCTCGAAGCGTGA
>DASSZA010000079.1:0-2718 GCA_035703005.1 Candidatus Limnocylindrales bacterium
GGGTCGCCGCCATCGGTGTGCCTAGAGTCCGGAGCACTTTCGCCGCTTCGCACTCGAGGTCTCGCGACCGTTGTTCGGCAGCCAGGTGCGGGCTCCGCGGCCCGTCCTTCTCATCCTGGTATACGGCGCCTTCCTGGCGATCGTCGGCGCGGCCGCGACCGCCCAGTCGGTCCTCGTCGGCGCGCATTTCAACTCGGCGACGCTGACCGGTCTCGTCGGCAGTGATGCCGCGACGGTCCGTGCCTTCGTCAACGCGTACGTCCCCCCGGATGACCTGTCGCCGACCCACGCGCTGACGCCGGCGGAGGTACGTCGACTCGAGGCGCAGCTCGCGACGTTGCCGCGACCAGGCGAGATCCTCCGCGTCGAGCTTCGTCGGGCCGACGGCACGATCGTCGCGGCCACCGAACCCGGGCTCGCCGGCAGGGTCGTCCCGGCCACGGACGAGTTCCGCGCGTCGCTGACCGGCCAGGCGCAGGGTGCCATCGGATCGGCAAGCGAAGCCGCCGCAGGTTCCGCGGGATTCGCGTCGCCGACCCTACTGCGCGAGCTGCTCCCGCTCCAGGTCGGCGACCAGGTGCTGGGTGTCGTCGGGGTGTGGCGCGACGCAGTCCCGATCCTCGACCGCCTTGACGCCATGCGGCGCGAGATCCTGATCGTCACCCTTTCCGCTGGCGCCATCGCGGCGGCACTCCTGTTCCTCGTGTTCCGGTCGACGCAGGCGCGGCTCACCCGCCAGACGGAGGCACTCCTCGAGTCGACCCGTCGCGATCCCCTGACGGACACGCTCAACCATGGAGCTCTGGTCGGGCTGCTCGCCGAGGCGATCGAGCGAGGCCGCGACGACGTCCGGCCGATCGGGATCGCGCTCGTCGACATCGACAACTTCCGACTGCTGAACGACAACCACGGACACGCGGCGGGCGACGAGGCGCTCCTGGCCGTCGCCAGGACGCTGCGGTCGCACACGGACGCCGAGATCGAGTTCGGGCGATACGGCCCGGATGAGTTCCTGCTGGTCGCCTCGCCGACGGCCGTCGCGCGGCTCGAGCCGGTGGTCGACGGCCTGCGTACCGCTCTCGTCGATCTCAGCCTCCGTTTCGATGAGACCGACCGGCTGCCGATCACCGTGAGCGTCGGCCTCGCGACGTACCCCGACGACGCCTCGTCGGCCACGGCACTGCTCGCAGCGGCGGTCCGCGTCCTCGAGGAGGCCAAGGCGAGCGGTGGCGACACGGTCCGGCGCGTCGCTGAGGCAGCGGACGAGTCGCCACCGGGCGTGAGCTTCGATGTCCTTCAGGGCCTCGTGACAGCGATCGACACGAAGGACCGCTATACGAAGCGGCATTCCGAGGATGTCGCCCGGTACGCGACGTTCATCGGTCGCCGCCTCGGCCTGGGCGCCGACGAGGTCCATACGATCGAGGTCGCCGGGCGGCTCCACGACATCGGCAAGATCGGCATCCCCGATGCGATCCTTCGCAAGCCCGGTCGCTTGAGCGAGGCGGAGTACGCCATCGTCCAGCAGCACGTCGCGCTCGGCGACATGATCGTCCGGGACCTGCCGGACATCGAAGTCGTGCGTGCCGGCATCCGCCACCACCACGAGCGCTGGGACGGTGACGGGTACCTCGACCACCTCGAGGGCGAGGCGATCCCGCAGATCGCCCGGATCCTCGCGGTCGCTGACGCGTTCTCCGCGATGACGACGACGCGTCCCTACCGGAAGGCGCTCGACGTTCGCGAGGCGCTTCTGCGTCTGGCCGACGCCGCCCGCACCCAACTGGACGAGCGCTTCGTCGTCGCGTTCATCGACGGGATCGAGCATGACGCGGACCCGCCGCTGCCGGGCGACACCGGATCGGGCCGCCTGACAGCCCATTCCCGACGCGTGGCCTGATGCGTCGTCCCCTCGTCGCCGCCGGCGCTGCGCTTGCGCTGGCCGTATCGGCTGCCGTCGCACCGGCGACGACGTCTGCCGGCCTCCTTCCGGTCGCCGTCAACGACAGCTACTCCGCGGTCCACGGGAAGCTTCGAACGGTGGCCGCCCCGGGTGTGCTCGGCAATGACCTCCAGATCGGTTCGGGGTTCGCGGCCAAGGTCGTGAACAACGTCGACCACGGGAGCCTCCATCTCAACGCGAACGGGAGTTTCACCTACACGTCGAACGTCAAATACGCCGGCACGGACACGTTCACCTACAAGGTCGACGGCGGGATCCTTGGCATCTCGAACGTCGCGACGGTGACGATCACGGTCACCAACGACCCGCCGGTCGCTCACGCCGACAGCTATGCGGCGATCGCCGACGTGGACAAATCGGTCGCGAAGCCGGGCGTGCTGGCAAACGATGACGACGCCGATGGCGACGCCATGACCATCCAGGTCGTCCAAAAGCCTGCACACGGGAACCTGGATGCGCACGCTGACGGCAGCTTCAAGTACAAGGCCGACAAGGGGTACTCCGGGACGGACACGTGGACCTACCGCGTCTGGGACGGCGTCGCGTGGTCGAACACCGTGACGGTCACGATGAACGTGTCGTTGCCCGCGACGCCAGCACCAACCGCCTCCCCTACGCCCCGACCGACCCCCCGCCCGACACCGACGCCGACGCCACGGCCCACGATCGGCCCGATCATCAGCATCCCGCCACTGCCGTCGATCGTGCCGCTGCCGACGCCCGTCCGGACGCCGAGCCCTACCCCACGACCGACC
>DASSZA010000082.1:0-14234 GCA_035703005.1 Candidatus Limnocylindrales bacterium
AGTGGCCGATCGAGATCGCGAACGCCTCGTCGGTCAGGAGATGCGCCATCACGGCGCGTCGTCGGAAGGGGACCCGGGATAGCCACGGAGCCAGTGCGGCCGAGTACAGCAAGTGACGGGCATTCAGCAACGCGGTGAGCAGCACGATCCCCGGCCAGGCCAGCCCGCTCGCGACGTAGCCCACGGCCGCGAACTGTGACGCTCCGCCGAACACGAGCACACTCATCGCGAGGACTTCGATCGGCGAGAACCCAGCCTCTCGCGCCGACAGGCCGTAGACGAAACCGAAGCCGATCGCCGAAACGGCGATGCCCATCGCGTCCACGAGGACACGCCGGCGACTGGCGGCGAGTGACTCAGGTGAAGGGCCACCTGCAGGGTCGGTCAACTGACGCGTGGCTCTCCGAGGACTGAGGCGACGCTCCGGCTAGCCATCAGTCCGAGGACTCAGCGCAGGAAGGTCTTTCCGCAGGTCCCGTCGCAGACCACGAAGAGGGCGTGCTTGTCGGCGGCGTAGCCAGCTGTATGCAACAGCCCATCACAGCCCTTGGTCGGGCACTTCCAGACCCACCAGCGATCCTGGGCGTCGAGCGGCGTGGCTCCCGATTCGATCGTGGCCGCCAGCCCGTCACGCTCCGAAACGAGGCGATGGATGGTGGCGGCGCGATCCGCTTCGCTCTCGCTCGTGTACGGGTAGCTCTGGGACACGTTCGACGTCACGGGCGACTCCGGCTTCGCTCGCTTGGCGGAAAGAGGCCGGTGACGACGTCGTGTGAGCGCTCGCCCGTCACCGGCGACCCGGAGTATCGCACACGCGTGCGAGCTCACCAGACCGCCGGAAGACCCTCGCTCCTCGGGTCGGTGGTCGCGATGAGGGATCCGTCGGCCGCAGGCCCACCATCGACGAGTTCGATCGCGTGCTCATGTCCGACGTTGCCATCGAACGGTGCGGTCGGGATCAGGTGATGGCCGAGCGCGCGTAGCTGGTCTGCGATACCGGGTGCATGACGTGGCTCGAACGAGACATCGACCGCAGAGCTGAGCAGTTCCCGCGGCTGGATGAACCAACGGGGCGCGGAGACGGCGGTCGCGATGTCGACGCCGCCATCGACCACGGCGCTGACGAACTGGGCGTGGATCTGCGGTTGCGCGTCGCCCCCCATCGAGCCGACCACGATCCAGGGGTCGCTCTGCCCGTCGCGGAACAGCATCCCGGGGAGCAGCGTGTGGAGCGTCCGCTTCCGTGGCTCGAGGACGTTGGCGTGGTCGGGGTCGAGGCTGAAATAGCTCCCGCGGTTGTGATAGTGGATGCCGGTCTCCGGGTCGACGACGCCAGAGCCGAACCCGGCCCAGTTCGACTCGATCAGGCTTACCGCGTTTCCGTCTCCGTCGACGGTCGCCATGTAGACCGTGTCGCCGATCCCCGGGTTCACGGCGACTGGCGCCGCCGCGGGTCGTGAGCGATCGATGCGCGCCGCGATCTCGGCAAGGCGGGCCGGGTCCAGGAGATCGGCGACCGGGATGTCGCGCGCATCGGGGTCCGTCAGATAGCGGTCACGGTCGGCGAGGGCGATCTTCGACGCTTCGAGGCCGGCATGGATCCACGTGGGATCCGTCACGCCATCCGGTCCGAAGGATCCCGGTGGTGGTGGCTCGAGCTGCGCGAGGATGCCGATCAGCTCGAGGGCGATCACGCCAGAGCTG
Source organism: Candidatus Limnocylindrales bacterium (assembly GCA_035703005.1). Lineage (GTDB taxonomy): Bacteria > Chloroflexota > Limnocylindria > Limnocylindrales > CSP1-4 > SPCO01. Next base: position 1,705 of record DASSZA010000082.1, read on the forward strand.
TTCGGTGGGTGCGACGTCGCGCGGATACCCCGGTAGTCGATACCGATCGGCTCGCCCCAGGTCGACGTGTGTTCGCGAAGGTCGGATGCGGCGATCAGGCAGCCGGCGGCGCGCAACGCGCTCGCCTGACGAACCCCGATGTCGCCGTCGTAGAAGGCATCGAAGCCGTCGCGTGCGAGCGTCTCGAGGGTCGCGGCGAGGGCCGGGAGCCGGACGCGTTCGCCTGGTCGCCAGGGCCGTCCGTGCGACCGGAAGACGCGATCGAAGCCGTCGCCGGCGGCGGCTGCGCGAGCGAGCGGCGCCATCGCCTCGACGTCGGCGATGAAGTCGTCCGAGGCCGGGAACCCGTCACGTGCCAGCTCGATAGCGGGAGCCAAGACGGCATCGCGGGAGAGTCGCCCGAAGCGCGCGTGAGCGTCCCCCCACGATCGGACCGCGCCCGGGACGTTGATCGACATCGGGCCGAGGAACGGCACGCGCTCATGACCGTCGGCGCGCAGCTTCGTCGCGTCCATGGCCGCGGCGCTCCGACCGGATCCATTCAGTGCGTGCTGTCGACGCGACGACGCGTCCCAGATCAGCCAGAAGGCGTCGCCGCCGATCCCGCAGTTCTGCGGTACCACCACGCCAAGCACCGCGTTCGTCGCGATCGCCGCGTCGACGGCGGAGCCGCCCGCGCGCAGGACGCCGAGACCCGCCGCGGTCGCGAGATGATGCGGGGCGACGACCGCCCCGTGCGTGCCCCGCGCGAGTGGCGCCGGGACGAGGGGGCGTTCGATCATGCCGACGGGCTGCCCGAGGCCGCGTCTGGTTGCGGAGGAAACGCCGACAGCTCCTCCTCGCCCCGGCGGAGCTGGGCGAGCGGCACGAGCGCGACGATCAGCAGGATCACGGTGGCGATGAGCATGCCATCGATGCCGCGGGCGTCGGCGGCGATCCCGCCGATCAGCGCGCCGACGATCTGGCCGATCGCGAGGAATACCGAGTACAGGCCCATGATCGCGCCGCGGTCCCGCGGGAAGCGCTCCGAGATATCGGCGAGGAGGCCGAGAGCCGCGGGCGTCGCGCCGGCGAGCACGAACAGCCCGAACGCTGCGACGCCGGCCGCGATGATCGGAAGGAGCGGCGGCATCCCACCCGAATGATTGATGACGATGCCCGCCGCCACGAGCGCACCGCCGCCGAGGATCCCGTACAGGATGATCGTGGTGCGGCGGAGGTTCTTGAACCGGTTGCCCCAGTACAGCAGGCCTGCGCCGAAGATCACGCCGATGACGACGGCGGCCGCCGAGATCTGGAACGCCGTGAACCCCTGCATGAGGACCTGGTCGGGGAAACGTGGGTTCGCCTGCGCGAACTGGAAGATCGACTGACTGAACCACAGTCCGATCGCCGCGTTGACGGCGATCCACGTCGGAGCAAGCAGCCACACGTGACCGCTCCGTATGAGCTCGAGGTAGCGGCGGATCCCGACGTGATGCGGCTGGATCGACTCGGCCTCGCCGGCGGGGTCCTCGACCGTCCGGAAGATGAGGAACGAAACGCCGTACATGACGGCGTTCAGGAAGAACGCCGCAGGACCGACGGTCGCGAACAGGATCGGGCCGATCGCGACGCCGGCGCCGAGCCCGAGCAGCGTCGCCCCTTCGAACCGGGCGGACATCTTGCCCCGGAGCAGTTCGTCGGTCGCCGTGGCGATCGCGATGAACCCGAGGATCGACGGGACGCTGGCCGCGGTCGAGGCACCCTCCAGCCAACGCGTGCCGCCGAGCACGATCAGGTTCGTCGTGAGACCCGTGAGGATCACGGCCGCGGCGCCGAACGCCGGTCCGAAGAGCATCACGCGGTGGTGACCGAGGCGGTCGGAGAGCACCCCGAAGAATGGCGAGAGAACGAGCTCCGCGATGTAGAACATCGCATGGAGGAGGGCGAGCGTCGTCGCGGTGACGGTCTCGCCGCCGTGCTGGGGAAGCTGGGCGAGGTAGATCGCGAGCATCGCGCCCGTCAGGCCCGTGCTGAAGCGCAGCGTGAACGTACCGGCCAGCACGGCCTTCAACGAACGATCCATGCCCCGAAAGCCTAACGGAACGGGTGGACGCGGCTCGTATGATGCGCCGCAACGACCGGCCCAACGGTCGTCGGGAGGAGGAGTCCCACAGGTGGCTCGTGTCGCGATCTTCACGGACTCGGCGTCCGATCTCGACCCCGCCGAAGCAACGGCATCCGGCATCCACGTCATCCCGCTGATCGTCAATTTCGGCGACAAGTCGTTCCGTGCCGGCGTCGACATGGACGCGACGGAGTTCTGGGCCCGCATGACGGCTCCCGACGCGCCGTTCCCGACGACCGCGGCCTCATCGCCCGGCGACTTCCGCGATGCCTACGAGTCCGCGTTCGCCGAGGGGGCCGAGGCGATCGTCGCGGTCCACGTCGCCGAAACGCTGTCGGGTGCCATCAAGAGCGCCCGGATCGCTCGGGACATGCTGCCCGATCGTGAGATCCACATCGTCGATTCGTTGAGCGCGTCGATGGCGATCGGCCTCCTCGCGCGGATGGGTGTCGAGCTCGCCGAAGCCGACGTACCGGCGGCCGAGATCGCCCACGAGCTCGAGGAACGCGCCCTGGACCTGCGCATCTACTTCGCGCTCGAAACGCTCGAATACCTCAAGAAGGGCGGGCGGATCAGCGGGACACAGGCGGCCATCGGGACGCTGCTCTCGGTGAAGCCGGTGATCATGGTGAAGCACGGCGAAGTGACGACGGTCGACAAGGTCCGCACTCGATCCAAGGCGCGCGACCGGCTCATCGAGCTGACCGTCGAGAAGCCCGTCGAGCGGCTCGCGATCCTGCATTCGGTCACGCCGGACATCGACGCCTTCCGCGCTGATCTCCTGACCCACCTGCCCGACATCGATCCGAATGCAGTGTCCGTCGAACTGGTCGGGGCGTCGGTCGGGCCGCACGTCGGCCCGGGCTGCGTGGGGGCCGCGATCCTTTACCGCCCGAGCTGATCTCGGCGGTCCGGCGGCGCCTCCGTTAGGTATCTGCCATGCCCGCCTGGTTGCGGCAGGGTTGCGACAACCTTGCCGACCGGTACCATCGGGGAGGCGTCAGCGGGTCTTCCCCGGCTATACTCCGCGTCGCACATGAGTCGCGCGTCGTGGACACGGCCTACTGTCGGGAGTCCGGTCGATGCGCCCCGTGGGGTCGTCCGGGAGACGACCCAGACCGAGGCGGCGGCCCGGGGAGGCCGCCCCACACAGAGGTTCCTCCTTCGATGACCACCGAGCACGTCGCTGCGCGCATCAACGCATGGGAGGTCGCGCAGCAACAGTTCGACCTGGCTGCTGAGCGCCTGAATCTCGATCCGGGGATGCGGCTGGTCCTACGCGAGCCGCGCCGTGAATTCACGGTCCACTTCCCGGTCCACATGGATGACGGCAGCGTCCAGGTCTTCACGGGCCACCGCGTCCAACACAACCTCGGTCGCGGCCCGGCGAAGGGCGGCATCCGCTACCACCAGGACGTGTCCCTTGACGAGGTCAAGGCCCTCGCGATGTGGATGACCTGGAAGTGCGCGGTCGTCGGCATCCCGTACGGTGGCGGCAAGGGCGGCGTGATCGTCGACCCGAAGAAGCTGAGCCAGAAGGAGCTCGAGGCGCTCACGCGGCGCTACTTCACGGAGATCGAGATCCTCGTCGGTCCCGAGAAGGACATCCCCGCCCCGGACGTCAACACGAACGCCCAGATCATGGCCTGGATGATGGACACGTACTCGATGCATGCGGGCTACACGGTCCCGGGTGTCGTCACTGGCAAGCCGATCAGCCTCGGCGGCTCCGAAGGCCGCAACGAAGCGACGGCGCGCGGCACGGTCTACTGCATCATCGAGGCGGCGCGGCACCTCGGTATCGAGCTTCCGAATGCGACCGTGTCGATCCAGGGCTTCGGCAACGCGGGATCGATCGCGGCTCGACTGATCAGTGAGGAAGGCGCGAAGGTCGTCGCCGTTTCCGACTCGACGGGTGGCATCCACGATCCCAACGGCCTCGATATCCCGAAGGTCATCGCGTGGAAGCAGGAGCACGGCACCGTCCAGGGCTTCCCGGGTGTGAAGGACATCAGCAACGCCGAGGTGCTCGAGGTCGAGTGCGACATCCTCATCCCGGCCGCGCTCGAAAGTCAGATCACCGCGGCCAACGCGGGCAACATCAAGGCCAAGCTCATTGCTGAGGCCGCGAATGGCCCGACCACGCCTGAGGCTGACGAGATCCTCTTCAAGTCGTGGAAGACCTTCATGATCCCGGACATCCTGTGCAATGCCGGCGGCGTGACGGTCAGCTACTTCGAATGGGTCCAGGACCTGAACCGCGACCACTGGTCGGAGAAGGTCGTCAACGAGAAGCTCAAGGAGATCATGGTCAAGGCCTTCCAGGAGGTCCTTGCCGTGGCTCGCCGCGAGCAGTGCGACATGCGCACAGCGGCCTACCTGCTGGCAGTCCGACGCGTTGCGGACGCCATGGAGATGCGAGGCCTGTACCCGTAAGCCGCGAACGCCTTCGGCTCATGCGAGCGTTGGCGCCTTGCGCGCCCTCGCTCACGCACACCTGAGTGCGTTCGCTCGCGTGCTCGGCGCCGTCTTCGCCTGAGCTCGACTGCGTTCACGGCTGCAAGGCCTGAGGCACGATGGGACGGCTCCTGGAGTGCGACGACTCCGTTCTCATCGTCGTCGACGCGCAGCCGGGCTTCTTCGGGTCGGCTGACGCTGACGTCATCCGCCGCGTGGCGTGGCTGGTCGGTATCGCCGCTGCGCTCGGCGTGCCGATCGTCGTGACCGAAGAGGAGCCCGACCGCAACGGATCCACTGACGACCGCGTCTCGGAAGCACTTCCGCCCGCCACGCCGGTGCTCACGAAGTCCGTCTTCGGACTCGCCGACGTTGCCGACATCCTCGGCGCGGTCGACGCGACCGGTAGGCGCACGGCTGTGCTGGTCGGGGCCGAGACCGACGTCTGCGTCGCCCATTCCGCGCTCGGCCTGCTCGACCGCGGGTTCCGAGTCGCGGTCGTGGCGGACGCGACGTACTCGCCGGGCTCCATGCATGGTCACGGCCTGCGACGGATCGCCGAGGCCGGTGGCGTGGTCACCCACGCGAAGGGCGTGTACTACGAGTGGCTGCGCACGGTCGAGGCGGCCGATTCATTCACGAATGCGCACCCGGAGCTTGCGGAGCCGCCCGGGTTCAGCCTCTGACGGAGGCCCGCCCGGCGAGGTCTCGCGTCAAGGCGGTCAGAGCGGACGAGGCTGGAAAGCGACCTCCGGGCCGTTCGGGTCTTCCGGATCCGGGTCGTCGATGTCGGACTCCGGCCGGTGGCCCTCCTCGTCAAAGCCGGCTTCTGCCGCACGCGGATCGACCTCCATCACGGGAGCAGTTCCGCCCGCATCGATGATGCCGCCGCCGACATCGCGCTCGGGTCGTCGTTCATGTTCGGGCAGTTCGTCGATCGGTCGATCGGCCATGGCGCACCTCTTCCTGTGCGCATCATCGAAGCGCCGGGTCGACCTCCGGGGCAGTGCGTCCCGTCATCGCGTTGCAGCGCGCTGTCAGACCGTGGCACCGCCGACGTCCCGCCACATGGCGTTGACCCATGCGCGATCGATGACGGTCTCGAATCCGCCGATCGAACGGAAGCCAGCGCGCTCGTATCGGTGATCGTTCGCCGCGTTCGTCGACTCGAGGTAGGCGGGGACGCCGGCGTCGTCCCAGGCCGCGAGGTTCGCCGCCAACAGGGCCTGACCGACACCTCGGCCGCGATGATCGGGGTGCGTCGCGAGCAGGCTCAGGTAGTAATGCGGCTCGAGCGGCGCCCGGCTGGCCTCGAATCGCTCGTACAGGGTGCGCATCGCGGCGACCGCCGCCACGTCGAGGTTTTCGTCAAGGAAGACGTCCAACGCTTCGACCCCGGCTGGCGGTAGCTCATCGCCGCCGGGCGGTACCCAGACGGCGACGGCCTCGCCGTCCTCGGTCGTGAACGCCGTCCCCTGGTCGACCGCAGCCGCCACGAATCGCCGCCAGTAGGCCTCGTGATGATCCGTCCGATCGTCCGATCGTCGGAGCGCCGGCTCCCAGACCGGATCGGTCGCGAATGCGAGGGTGATGCATCGCGTGATGACGTCCACGTCGCCGCTGGTCGCCGAGCGCGTCTCCACGGGAGCCTCCTGCCGAACGCCACGAGTATGGAGGACTGTCGGGGGACCCTGACCGCCGATCGGCCGATGCTAGAGTGGCGCGCATGCTCGACCACGAAGAGAAGTTCCTGTTCAAGGAGGAGATCCTCCACCTCGCGAACGCCGTCGCTGAGCCCGGCGTGCTGGACAACGTCGAGGACCTGCTGACCGACGTCATCACGAGCCCGCGCTTCGACTCCGAGGTCTTCACGCTCGAGCGAAGCCTGCAGGTGATGCTCGGTCCGCGCGCGGGAACGACTCTCGTCGGGTTGCTCACCGTCGCCCCCGAGGTGTTCGACGAGGTCGCGGAGGTCCGCATCCCGTCGGAGGTCCACGAGCGGCTCGTGGCGTGGCGCGCGCGGTTCGGCCTCGCCATCGACAACGCGCTCAACTTCCTGAACAACCCCGACGGGATCCAGGGCCACAACTTCGCGACGCAGGTCGCGCACGTCGAGGAACGCCGCGTCCTCCAGGGTCGCCTCACGCTCGTTCGCTACAACAACGAGCCGCAGTTCTTCGTGGCCGATGCCAGCGTGTTCCTCGGGCTTGTCACGGACATCCTGGAACGGCTTGGCCCGTATCTCGAGTCGGACGCCGTCGATGCCGAGACGGTCGCGCGACTGCGCGACGCGCTGAGCCTCGTCGAGCGCAAGACGGGGGCGCACGGCTGAGACACCTCTACCTCGCGGCGACCGGCCAGAACCGAGGCAAGACCACCGTCAGCCTCGGCGTCATGGACGGCTTCCAGCGCCGCGGCATGTCGACGGGTTTCATGAAGCCGGTCGGCCAACGGACCGTCATCGAGGACGGCGTCCCCGCCGACGAGGACGCGGTCCTCATGAAGACCGTCTTCGAGCTCGGCGAACCGCTAGGGCAGATGAGCCCCGTCCACATCCCGCGCGGGTTCACCCAGGCGTACATCGATGGGAAGGTCGTCGAGGACCTTCCCGCGAGGATCCGTGGCGCCCACGCGCGCTTCTCCGAGGACCGGGACATCCTCCTGATCGAGGGCACCGGCCACGCCGGGGTCGGCGCCGTGATCGGTCTATCGAATGCCGTGGTCGCCGCGATGCTCGGGTCCCCGGCGGTGATCGTGTCGGAGGGCGGCGTCGGCCGGCCGATCGACGAGATCGTCCTCAACAAGGCGCTCTTCGAGCGCGCGGGGGTCAGGGTGGCCGGCGCGATCGTCAACAAGGTGGATCTCGCCGCGAAGCCGGACCTCGCCCGAACCTTGGAGCGTGGTCTCGCGCGCCATGACATCCCGCTGCTCGGCGTCCTGCCATATCGCAAGATCCTGTCGAACCCGACGCTCGCCATGGTCCTCGAGGGCATCCACGGTGAGACGATCCACGCCGGCCCCGATCTCGATCAGGTCATCGGCGGTGTCGCGATCGGCGCCATGGAACCCGAGCACATGCTGCAGCGGATCGGCGAGCGCTCCCTGGTCATCGTCCCGGGGGACAGGGAAGACGTGATCGGAGCGATCGTCCACGCCCATCTCATCGGGGCACCCGCCGCCGGCGACGCACTCGGGCTCGTGCTGACCGGTGGCTATCCGCCGCGCAAGACCGTGATCGATGCCATCCGGCACGCCGACATCTTCGCCACGATCGTCCCGGAGGACACGTACGCCGTCGCGTCCGAGATCCACGACCTGCTGGTCAAGACGCACATCGCCGACCGGGAGAAGATCGAGGAGATCAAGGCGCTCGTCTGGGAGCACCTCTTCATCGACCGGGTGCTCGAGGTCGCGACCGAGGTCGAGGTCGCCGCCTAGCCGGTCGGTCGGCGCGGGCCGGGGCCGCGACCCGCGCCGCCGCCGTCAGTCGTGGCGCGCCAACGCTCCGTGGCCACGCCGGCGAGGGCGTGTCAGCGACCCGCGGGTGCGTCAAGCGCGCGCCGCCGTCCCAGCAGCAGCGCCGTTGCTCCTGCGGCGATTGCGATGGCGATCCCGATCGCCACGAGCGGTGCGAGCTGGGAGCTCATCGACGCCGACGAGGCCGTCGATGGCGCCGCGGTCGGCGCCGGTGCCGCCGATGCGACCGGACGCGCCGAGGCGATGGGTGCCGCGGGCTTCGGGGCCGGTGCGTAGCCGGTGACCAACCTGTCGTCGGTGAGCGGGAAGATGACGTCCATCCGCGAGCAGCCGTCGGTCTGGGTGCATGACTCGCCCTTCATCCCGACGACGACCTCCCCGATGCCACTGACGGGGACCTGGATCGTCGCCTTGTAATGACCGGACCCGAACGGGGTCTCCGTGCCGACCACCTCGGTCGAGCTCTTCCCATCGACGCCGACGAGGCGCATGTACACGCCCTGGGTCGAGAACGGGGACTCCTTGTCGTCGACGACCTGGATCAGCGACCACGCGACGGCGATGGTCGATCCGGGCGTGGCGTCGCGGTGGAGCGTCGTATCGAGCCTGGCTTCGGCGCCGGTCTTCGCGAGCACCGGGAGCGCGAGCGCGAGCGCGGCGACGAGGCCGAGCAGGAGGCTGAGCGTGGCGGTTCGGCGCGACATGATCGTGACCTCGGAGTGCTGGCTGTCAGCCTCCGTACACCTGCGGGCGTACCTCGGTTCCCGGGTCCTTCTCGGCGTCGGGGTCGAGGATCTCGTTGTCGATCAGACGCGTCTCGCCGAACCGCACCGCCATGGACACCAACGCGGACCGGTCCACCGTCGATAGCTCTTCGAGCGTGTCGTCATCAGCGACCGAGACGTAGTCGACGTTCGCCAGCGGTTCGTTGGCGAGGATATCGCCCATCAACGCGCGAAGCGCCTCCGCCGCTCGCTCGCCGTCTACCCACGCGTCACGTGCGGCGATCAGGGCGCGCCGTAGCACCGTCGCGGCGGTCCGCTCCTGTGGCGAGAGGTGCACGTTGCGCGACGAGAGGGCGAGCCCGTCAGGTTCGCGGACCGTCGGACAGGTGATGACCTCCGTCCCGATCGCGAGATCGCGGGCCATCTGGCGGATGACCATCACCTGCTGCGCGTCCTTCTGGCCGAAGTAGGCCGAGTCAGCACGCACGAGGTCGAAGAGGATCGCGACGACGGTGGCGACACCGTCGAAGTGACCAGGGCGTGCCGCACCCTCCAGCGGCTTCGCGACGGCTCCGACCGAGACCGTCGTATCGAAGCCCGGCAGGTAGATCTCCTCGACCGGCGGCGCGAAGACGATGTCGACGCCCTCCGACTCGCAGATCGCGATGTCACGGGCCTCGTTGCGCGGGTACCGCGTGTAATCCGACGCCTCGTTGAACTGCCGCGGGTTGACGAAGATCGTCGCGACCGTCGTGGCGTTGTCGTCTCGCGCACGACGCATCAGCGCCCGGTGTCCGTCGTGCAGCCAGCCCATCGTCGTGACGAGGCCGACCGGTCGTGCCACATCTGAGAGCGCGTCGCGCAGTTCGGCCCTCGTGCGAACGACGCGCGTCGAGGCGGCGGGCTGCGGCTGCGCCACCCGGGGTCCTAGAGGTCGCGGTCGAGCGGGATACCCGCCAGCGGCATCTCGCCCGCGGCTCGATCCGAGGCGCCACGACCCAGCGCTTCATCGAGGACGGCGTCCTCCATCCGGACCGTCTCCTTGTCGCCGGGGAAGGCGCCGGCCGCGACATCGGCTGCGTAGGCGCGAGCCGCCTCGCCGATGGTCGCGCGCAGGTTCGCATACGGCCGGGCGTGACGGGGCATGAAGTCGCCGAGGCCGAGAAGGTCCGTCACGACCTGGACCTGGCCACTGCAGAGCGGGCCCGCGCCGATGCCGATCGTCGGGATCCTGAGCCGGTCGGTGATCGCGCCGGCGAGCTGGGCCGGCATCAGCTCCAGGACGATCGAAAAGGCACCCGCCTCCTGGACGGCCAGCGCATCGGCGAGCAGCGCCCGCGCCTGCGACCGATCCTTGCCCTGCACTTTGACCTTGCCGCCGAGCCCGTGCTGCGCCTGGGGGGTCCAGCCGATGTGGCCCATTACCGGGATCCCGGCCTTGACGAGCGCTTCGATGATGCGCGCCGAGCGCACCCCGCCCTCGATCTTGACCGCCTGGGCGCCCGCCTCCTGCAGGAATCGACCGGCGTTCTCGAGTGCCTCGTCGACCGACGCATAGCTCAGGAAGGGCATGTCGCCGATCACGAGCGCCTGCCGCGACCCGCGCACGACGGCTTTCGTGTGGTGGAGCATCTCGGTCATCGTCACGCGCACCGTCGACTCGTAGCCGAGCAGCACCTGCCCGAGCGAATCGCCGACCAGCAGCAGTGGGATCCCGGCCTCGTCGAGGATCTGTGCCGTCGGGTAGTCGTACGCGGTCAGCATCGCCAGCCGCTCGCCGTCGGCGTAGCGCTTCGCGATGTCGGTGACCGTCAAACGGCGTGGCGAGTCGGTGGGGACGCTCATGTCAGCCAGTCTGCGCTGCGGCGTCACGGTCGTCCAGCGCACGGGCGACGCGGTCAAGGATCTCGTCGGCGACGGCACGTTTCGACATCAGCGGCAGCTCGGTGAGCCCGGCGTTCGCGTCAAGGATCGTCACGCGGTTCGTGTCGGTACCGAAGCCGGAGCCGGGTTCCGAAACGTCGTTGGCGACCAGGAGATCCAGCGATTTCCGTCGGAGCTTGTCGGCCGCCCGCTCCAGCGAGCCCGTCTCCGCGGCGAACCCGACGAGGAACGGTCGCGGCGTCATCGGCTCGTAGGTCACCGCGCCGTCGCGGTCCGTGCCCCGAGCGATCCGGGCGATCTGGGCGAGGATGTCGGGCGTCGCTTCGAGCTCGAGCGTCATCGAGCCGCCGCGCTCGAGCTTCCGGTCGGCGGCGCTCGTCGGCCGGAAGTCGCTCACCGCGGCGGCCATCACGAGGGCATCGAAGCCGGCGCGACCGTCCTCGGCGTGCGTCAGCTTGTGCAGTGCGGTGCGCATGTCGGCGGCCGACTCGACGGCAACGACCGTTGCGTCCAGTGGCGTAGCGACATCGAGGTTGGCGGCGACCAGCGTCACCCTCGCCCCGCGCGCGAGTGCCGCTTCCGCGATCGCGACGCCCATCCTCCCGGTCGAGCGGTTGCCGATGAAGCGGACGGGGTCGATCGACTCACGCGTCCCGCCCGCGCTGACGACGAGGTGTCGACCTGTGAGGTCGGCCTCACGGACCGGTTCGACGAGCGGCGGACGCGCGGTCGCATCCGAGACACGGACCGGTCGCGAGCCGATCGCCGCGACGACCGCATCCACGATCGTCGGCAGCTCCGCCAGCCTGCCCGTGCCCGACTGTCCCGACGCGAGCTCGCCGATCTCCGGCTCGACGATCGTGTAGCCGAACGCGTCCCGGAGCCTCGCGACGTTGTCGCGCGTCGCCGGATGGGTCCACATGTCGCCATCCATAGCGGGCGCGACGACCACCGGCGCACTCGACGCAAGCGTCGTCGCTGTCACGACGTCGCCGGAAAGCCCGCTGGCCATGGCGCTCAGCCAGTGCGCGGTCGCCGGAGCGACGACGATCGCGTCCGCACTGTCCGCGACGACGATGTGGCCGATCCGGCCGTCGGGCAGCAGCGCGAGGACGTCGGTCTCGACGGCGTGCCGTGACAACGCCTGGAACGTCAACGGACCGACGAACTCGGTCGCGGCCGGCGTCAGCATGGCGACGACGTCGGCGCCCTCAGCTCGAAGCAACCGGAGGAGCTCGACCGCCTTGTATGCGGCGATGGAGCCGGTGACACCGAGGGCGATCAGCCGCCCGTCGAGACGGCCGGTCACGGCAGCCCGAGCTCCAGCGGCTCGCCGCCGGCGACCTCCGCGTGGAGGATCGCGAGTCCCTTCAGCGTGAGGTCCGGATCGATCGCATCGATGCCATCGAGGTCGCCAGCCCACGGTGCCGCGGACAGCCCCCCGGTCAGGATCGCCCGGACGTCTCCGGGGTCGGTCCCGGTCTGGTCCGCGAGCTCGCGTCTGATGCGCGTCAGGAGCCCGCCGACGAGGCCTTGGTACCCGAACACGGTGCCGGCTTGCATCGCGCTGACCGTGTCACGGCCGATCGCCCGGTCCGGTGCGCGAAGCTCGATCCGCGGCAGCTTGGCGGTCCGTGCCGCGAGCGCTTCGAGCCCGAGCTCGAGACCCGGGGCGATGGCACCGCCGACATACGCGCCATCGGCAGCGACGCAGTCGAACGTCGTGGCGGTCCCGAAGTCGACGACGACCGCCGGCGTGCCATACAAGCGACCGGCGGCCAGCGCGTTCACCAGCCGGTCGGCCCCGACCTCGCCGGGACGCTCGGTCCGGATCGCCAGCGGGACGGTTCCAGCGAGCGCCAGGGTCAGCGGCCGCT
>DASSZA010000124.1:0-34764 GCA_035703005.1 Candidatus Limnocylindrales bacterium
ATCCGCCGGTGGTGGCTCCGTCGCCCAGCGCTCGGCGATCTCGGTCAGGGCCGACTCGAGGGCAGCGGCATCATCGGGAACGTCGGCTTCACCGTCCGTTGCCGGGTCGTAGCTCGCGGCCGACGACCGACGGACCCCAAGGCTCGCGAGGCCCAGGTCACCGAGACCGGCGAGTTCGACGAGCACGCCGTCGCGCAGGGATTCGAGGCCCAACCGAGCTTCCAGCTCGGCGTGGTCGGCGGCGCGGACGCGGTCGTCCGCCGCACGGAGGCGCTCTCGAGCCGCGGTGGCGGTGCGTTCCGCTTCAGCCAGGCGCGACCGGTCGGCGGCATCGGCGGAATGCAGGGCGGCAAGCGCGTCACGCGCGTCGCGCTCGCGGGTGGCGGCGACGGCGATCTCGGTGGCGAGCCGATCGCGTTCGGTGACCAGGGCCGCCTCGCGTTCGACGAGGGCGGCCGACTCCCGATCTGTCCGCGCGATGCGTTCGTCAGCCATGGCGACCGCCGCCTCGGCGCGGGCCCGGGCATGTTCGCCGTCGCGCCGGGTGCCGTCGTAGTCCGCGAGCCGGGCAGCAAGCCGATCGCGCCGCTCGCGGAGCTCGTCGGCACGCGCCTGCCACGTGGCGATCGCGGGCCCTTCCCCGGGTTCGTCCGCCGCCGTGTCCTTGGCCACCTGGTCCGACGGAAGTGCGTCGCGCAGTCGAGACACGTCGGCGTCGAGCCGCTGCTGCTGGGCCATGTGCCAGCTCGCCTCGCGTGTCGCGACCTCGGTCTCTCGGACGGCGGCCCGCTCCGCTTCCTCCATCCGTCGACGCTCACCGGCGAGTCGCGACGCCTCGGCGCGCGCGCTTTCGGATGCAGACCGGGCATCCTCCGCGGCACGAGCCGCGTCATCGGCATGTGTTCGAAGGGCGGCGAGCTCGCCGTCGAGTCGCTCGAGATCGCTCGACAGGCGTGCATGGTCCGCCCGACGTTCGAGCGCGCCATCGGCCGCACCGAGGGCGACACCCGTGTCGTCCAGGACCGCCGACCCGTCGCGCGGTACGGCTGTCCAGCCTGGTGGGATCTGGGGCTGCACCGCAAGGCAGGCTTCGAGATCGGGCAGCCACACCGTTCGCTCGAGCAGACGCCGAACCCCACCGGTGGCGTCGCGTCGGACCGCCTCGGCGAGTCGACCGCCACCGGCGGCGGCCACGGCGTCGAGCCATCGTCGCGTCGCGGCATCCTGGGCACCGCCACTTCCGGTCAGACGTTCCTCGACGACCAGCCGACCGCGCTCGCCGGCCAGGTCCGCGACCGCGGCTGCAGCGACGAGATACGCGCGCGCCCGGTCCGCCAGCGCTGCCTCGACGGCGGCGCGTAGCTCGGCATCGACTACGAGATCCTCGTCGAGCCGCCGGCCGCCGGCCTTCTTGGCCGCGCGCGCTATCGGTCGTCGCTCGTCCTCGTCGAGCTGACCGGCGAGGGCCTCGACGCGGGCGCGTAGCGCGGCTGCCGCCGTCGACGCTGCTGCGAGTCGTTCCGCGGAGCTCGCCCGCTCAGCGTCCGCAGCCTCGGCCGACGCTCGTGCCGTCTCGACGGTGGTTAGTGCGGCTCGCTCGGCGGCGACCGCGAATTCGAGCGCGCGACGCGCTGCCTCGGAGCGCGTGACAGCTTCCTCCCGGCGTGTCACCGCTGTCTCGGCCGCCGATCGCTCGGTGGCCGCCTGTCGCTCGGCCTCGGCGAGCCGTCGTCGCGCGGTCTCCGCCTCGGCCGTGCGGGCCGCCTCGGCTCGTCGGATCGCCGCCGCGTCCTCGCCACGTGCCGTCGACTCGGAACGCAACGTGGCGAGCTCCGAGAGTGCCTCGGCAAGTTCCCGTTCCGCGGCGCCGACGGCCGCTTCGAGATCGAGGTCCCGTGTTGGCACCGGCGCAACGACGGCCCGCCGCTGGTTCGCGAGGTCGGCCTCGGCCGTCGCACGCTCGTCCGACAGCCGCGTCCGGTCGCGTTCGATCGCGTCAAGCTCGGAGCCCAGCCGCCCGACGCTGAGTTGGAGCTCCGTCAGCGCCGCCCGTGCGGTCTCGTGGGCTTCCCGGCGCTCACGTTCGGCATCCGCCCGCGCGGCCAGCTCGCCGGCGAGGGCGGCCGCGACAGCCTCCGCCGAAGCGAGATCGGCCATCGCCCGTGCCGCGTCAGCGTCCGAGGTGAGGCGCCGCTCGGACGCCACGGCGAGTCGGGCGGCGGCCTCGTGCCAGCGGGCGTGGGTCGACGCCAGGAGCGCGCTCGCCAGCTCGTCCGCGATCGTGGAACGGGCCGTCTGTTGCTCAGCCTGTGCGGCGAGGCGCCGAGCCTGGGGCCGGAGCTCCGCGAGGATGTCGTCGACGCGCGCGAGGTTCGCCTCGGACTCGGCGAGCTGCTCCTCGGCCTTGCGCCGTCGGCGCTCGTGGCGGCGGACGCCGGCGACCTCCTCGAACAGCGGGCGGCGCTCCTCCGGTCTGAGCGCGAGCGCCTGGTCGACCATGCCCTGGCCGATGAACAGGAACGCGTTGTCGGCGAGGTGCGCGGCGTCGAGCAGGTCGACGAGATCGCGGAGTCTGATGCGTTGCTTGTTGAGGAGGTACTCGTTCTCGCCGCTCCGGTACAGCCGTCGACCGAACTCGAGCACCTGGAAGTCGACCGGCAGTAGTGCGTCGGCGTTGTCGAGGACGAGCGTGACGTCCGCCATGCCCTGTGCGGTCCGCTTCTCCGAGCCCGCCCAGATGACGTCCTCAGCCTTGCGCGACCGAAGCGCTCGGCCCTGTTCGCCGAGTGCCCAGCGGAGGGCATCGGCGAGATTGCTCTTGCCCGAACCGTTCGGTCCGACGACCGCGCTGATCCCGCCACCGAACTCGACGTTCGTCCGCTCGGCGAACGATTTGAAGCCCTGCACCCGGAGCGCGAGCAGCCGCGGCGGTGCGGGGGTCGCGGTCATCAGGCGGGCCGACGCTCGCGCTGGGGTCCCGGGCGCTGACGGCCGTCGCCACCCGAGGCGCTTCGCTCGGCTTGCGCGAGCCTCTCTGCCGCGCGCTCCGCTCGGATCCGTTCGATCGCCTGCGCGGCCGCGGATGTCTCTGCCGTCCGCCGGGACGGGCCCTCTCCGACGCCGAGCTGCTCGCCGTCGACCCAGACCTCGATGCGGAATGACTTCTCGTGGTCGGGCCCAGACGCCTCGACCAAGCGGTAGTCGGGACGCTCGCCTGATCGCCGCTGCGTGTATTCCTGCAACCGCGACTTCGGACTCTTGAGCGACAGCACCGGGGCCTCGAGCGACAGCTCGGGTTCGGCGAGCGCCTGCAGCCACCGCCGGACAGCGTCGTAGCCGAGGTCGAGGTAGAGCGCGCCGGTCAATGCCTCGAACGAGGAGGCGAGCAGGGACGGTCGACGACGGCCGCTGCGCTGCGACTCGCCTTCGCCGAGGAGCAGGTACCGCCCGAGCTCGATGCGACCCGCCAGCCGCGCGAGACCCGTCGTCGACACGATCGCGGCGCGGCGTGCCGACAGGGCACCTTCGTCATCGTCCGGATGGCGCGCGTAGAGCGCCTCTGAGATCGTGAGATTGACGACGGCGTCGCCGAGGAACTCGAGCCGTTCGTTGTGTCCCCTGGCCGCATCGGGGTGCTCGTGCAGCCACGAGGAGTGGACGAGTGCCTGTTCGATGAGGTCGAGGTCGCGGACGGGGAGTCCGAGCCGCTCGACGACGGCGTGTCCGGGACGCACCTCGGACGTGACGGACGACCTGCTAGGAGGAGTGCTCGTCGATGTAGTCGACGGCGTCCTGGACGGTCCGGATCTTCTCGGCGTCCTCGTCCGAGATCTCCGTCCCGAATTCTTCCTCCAGGCTCATGATCAGTTCGACGAGGTCGAGGGAATCCGCGTTCAGGTCGTCGACGAACGATGCCTCCGGCTTGACCTCATCCTCGTCGGCGCCGAGCTGCTCGACGACGATCTTCTTGAGCCGGTCGTACGTTGTGGCCACTGACTCCCTCCTCGGAGTTGGGTGAAGGCGAGATAGTGCCGAGAACGCCGTTCATGAGGCGCCGCATCGCCTCTCCGCTGTAGACGCGTGCCAGCTCGACCCACTCGGCGATGGCCACCCGGGCCGGCGTCGCGGAGTGTAGCACCTCACCGATCGCCGATCGGAGCAACGCGCGGTCCATCTTGGCCAGGCTGGTGACCGGGTGACGGGGTGCCGTCCGGTCGATGAGAGCGTCGATCTCGTCGCGATAGCGGACGACCGCGGTGACCAATTCTCGAGCGAGATCGGCCGCCACAGGATCGCGTTCGGTCTCTGCGAGATGACGCTCGAGGATCGCCTCGGCAGTCCGTTGTCCGAAGTCAGCCTCGAAGATCGCCGCCAGCGCGAGTCGACGTCCGGTGCGTCGTCCTCGCTGCCGGTCAGCCTCCGACGCCATCGACGATGACCGTGACCGCGCCGAGGTCGAGGCCGAGGAGCCGTTCGACGGTCGCAGCGACGGCGGTCCGCACCTGCGCAGCCAGCGGACCGAGGGCCTGCCCGGGCCGGGCGACGACGCGAAGGCGAACGAGCACGCGGTCATCGACGACTCGGACGCGTACGGCCGGGCCGGCGAGCCAGGCGCGCCATGCCGGTCCGCCGTAGCCGACACGGGCGACACCCGGGACCTCGAACGCGGCCGTCTTCACGAGCTCGCGGATCACGCCCTTGCCGACGGTCAGTACCGGTCCGCTCACGACGCCACCTCCTGGTCGGCTGATGCGACGCCGACAGCCCCAAGCTCCGCGAGCCGTTGGCGGTCTGCTGCGAGCGCTTCGGCGATCAACTCCGGCACTCTCGCGGCTGCCGTGCGGGCGGCCACGTCGCATGCGAACCCGATCATCCGCCGTTTCGCACTGCCGTGGGTGATGATCACGGTGCCCTTGACACCGAGCAGCAGCGAACCGCCGTGCGTCTCGTAATCGAAGATCGACCGGATCCGGCCGATGCTCGGGCGCATCAGCAGGTAGGCCAGACGGCCGCGCCACGACGCTCGGAACTCCCTGCGCCACAGGTCGAAGATGAAGATCGACAAGCCTTCGAAGAACTTGATGACGACGTTGCCGGCGACCGCGTCGGTGACGACGACGTCGGCGGCGTGCTTCGTCAGGTCGCGGCCCTCGACGTTGCCGACGAAGCGGAGCGTCGAGGCGTCGAGCAGCTCGGTCGCGCGCTGGATCCGCGCGTCGCCCTTGCCCTTCTCCTCGCCGATGCTCAGGAGCGCGACCCGCGGGTCGGCGACGTCGAGGACCTTCTCGGCGAAGATCGCGCCCATCCGCGCGTACTGGGCGAGATTCTCGGCGGTCGAATCCGGGTTGGCCCCGATGTCGATGAGGACGAGCGGTCCCGTATCGGTGACCATCTGGATGGCGAGTCCGGGCCGGTCGACACCGGCGAGCCTGCCGAGCTTGAGGATCCCGGCGGCCATCCCGGCACCGGTGTGGCCGGCAGTGACGACGGCGTCCGCCTCGCCGTTCCGGACGAGGTCGGCGGCGACGAGGATCGACGCGTCCTTCTTCTCGCGCATCGCCAAGGCCGGGTTGTGCTCGTCCATGTCGATGACCGACCCGGCGTGGACGATCCGGGTGTTGGCGGGCAGCTCGCCGGCGAGGCGCCGGATCGTGTCGGTGTCGCCGACGAGGATCAGCTCGACGTCGGGATGGGCCCGGGCGTAGTCGATGACCCCAGGGACGACCTCGGCCGCGCCGTGGTCGCCACCCATCGCGTCGAACGCGACGCGGACCATGGGATCAGCGGTCGGCGTCGCCGCTGCTGCTCACCGGCTTCGGCGGCACGGCCAGCCGGCCCTGGTAGTAGCCGCAGTTCGGACAGACGCGGTGCGGCAGCTTCATCTCGTGGCAGTGCGGACACTCCTCGAGGTCGGGCAGGTCGATCGCGAGGTGCGAGCGGCGCTCGCCCTGCCGGGCGTGCGAGACGCGTCGCTTGGGTACACCCATGGGGTCTCGTGGGCTCCTTGTCGGTCGTGGTCATGTGCTGGCGGGGCGCTCGGGGTCGTGAACGCGGGTCGCGCCGACGGCGGAGTCTACCCCGAAACGGTTCGCGCCGTCAGCCTCAGGGTGGCCGCCCGGCCGTCCAGCCGCCAGGCCGCCTGGCCGCCTCGCCCGCCTCAATCGGGCACCGTCGTTACATCACGTGTTACGACCGACACCGGAACGTCCGGAACGAGGCGGTTCAGCCGCTCAGTGGAACATGCCGCGTTCCAAACGGCCGCTGAAGGACGTTTCCGTCGTCAGTCGTTACATGTGATGTTCCAGACGCGGCCGCTCACCGTTGGAACATCCCCGTGTTCCAAGCGACGGCGGGAGGCACGATACGACCTCGCCGAATGGCACCTTGGCCTCACTTTGGAACGCCATGGGTTCCGCAAAGCGGGAGAAGGACCGTTCAGACGCTGCTTGGAACTTCGGGAGGTTCCAAGGGCGCCCCGCGCAGTCAGCCGGGCGCGCCCGGCCGCCACCACCCTACTCGGCCGGCCGGAACGCCTTGAGCGCCTCCAGCCGCGGGTCGATCTCGTCGTCAGGGTGATCGTGCTCCCCCTCGTCGAGCGGCAGCCCGCACACGACGCACAACCCGGGACAGTCGGGCCGATCCAGCGGTGCGATGGGCTCCGCGAGCGAGATCGCGTCGCGCACCGACGGCTCGAGATCGAGCTCATGGTGGTCGGTCAGGCGGAGCGCCTCGGGCTCGGCCTCGGTGTCAAGCGCGCGCCCCGACGTCAGATCGATCGACGGGAGGTACTCCTCCTCGAGCTCGATATCGATCGGCGTGGTCAACGGCCGCAGACAGCGCGCACACTCCCCCGCCAGCGAGGTCGCGAGCCGGGCGTCCACGAGGATCCCGCGGTTCGTCCGACTGAGCCTGACCTGCCCCTCGATGGGTGCCGCCAGCTCCAAGTCCTCGGGTAGCGCGAGCGTGACGTCGCGCACGTCGTACGTGCGAGCGGTGCCGACTCCGTCGGCCAGTAGGCCAGCAACGTTCCAGGTCAGCGATCGGTCGCCGGACGCGTCGGTCATCGGGGAAGCGTTATGTCCGGGCCGGGGCTGCGGGCTCCTCCGCCTCGTCGTCCCAATGGTCGCCCTCGACCAGCTCGCCATCGCCCGGAGCGAGGTCCTCGTCGGTGAACGGTGAGGGCGCCGCCTGGAGCGTCGCGCGACGCTCGTCCAGGAGCCCGATGCCCTTCTGGATGCTCTGCAGCGTCCGCTGCACGTCGCCTTCGAGGCCTTCGAGGACGCTGACCGCGTAGTCGTCGGCGCCGGCGCGGATCCGATCTGCGTCGGCATGCGCCTCTTCGATGATCCGCTGGCTCTCGGCCTCGGCGGCCTGGGTCAAGCCACGCTCGTCGATGAGGAAGGCTGCCTGTTCCTGGGCGCGCCCGACGATGCGCTCCGCCTCCTCCTGGGCCTTCTCGATGATCCGCTCGCCCTCGGAGTTGATCCGCTTCGCCGCGCGGACCTCTTCGGGGACGGCGACACGGAGCTCATCGATGAGCCCGAGGGCGGCGTTCTGGTCGACGACAACGTTCGTCGTGAGCGGCAGCTTCTTGCCGTTGGCGATCAGCGACTCGAGGCGCTCGACGAGGAAGATGATGTCGATGTCGTTAACCTCCTGCGCGTTCGATTATGGCACGCGCCGATGCGGCGGCCGCGCCTCGATGACGCCTCACGAACGCTCGAACGCCCGCCGGAGCGCCTCCTGGGCCGGGGCCGGGACCATCGTCGAGACGTCTCCGCCGAACGACGCGATCTCCTTGACGAGACTCGAGCTGACGTAACTGTTCGCGGCCGACGTCATGAAGAAGACCGTGTCGACCTCGGGCGCGAGGACCCGATTGTTGTGCGCAAGCTGCAGCTCCGTCTCGAAGTCGCTGATCGCCCGCAGCCCCCGGACGATCGCGCTCGCCCCGCGCGCCCGCGCGAACTCGACCGTCAGACCGTCGAAGGAGTCGACCTCGACGCGATCGTCGGGTACGCGGTGTGCCGCCAGAGCCGCACGGATAACCTCGATGCGCTGCTCGACCGTCAGCAGCGGCGCCTTCCGCGGATTCGCCAGGACCGCGACCACCACGGTGTCGAACACGGCCGCCGCGCGTTCGACGATGTCGAGATGACCGTTGGTGATGGGGTCGAATGAGCCGGGATAGACCGCGAGACTCATGCGTCCTCCGTGGGCCGGTAGAAGGTCAGCGCCGTGTCGCCGAACCGGCGTTCGCGCTCGGATGCTAGCAGCCCGACCATCGGGGGCGGCGCCGTCCGCCAGAAGTGCTTGGCGACGACGCGGGCATGGCGGCCCACGACCGCAGATGCCGCCTCGAGCGCCGTCGTCATCGACTCGATCTCGTCGTAGGGCGGATCGATGAGGACGATGTCGTACGGCGCCTCGGCGGCGCGATCGGCGCTGCGGAGCCAGGTGAGGACGTCCGCGCGCACGACCGTCGCCCGCTCCTCGCCGCCGAGACCGGTGCGGGTCAGGTTCGTACGGATCGTGCCGACGGCGCGCTGGTCGCGCTCGACGAACGTGGCATGTGCCGCGCCGCGTGACAACGCCTCGATCCCGGCGGCGCCGCTCCCCGCGAACAGGTCGAGGAACCGCGAACCCGGCAGGTCCGGTTCGAGGATGCCGAAGAGCGTCTGCTTGACGCGATCGGCGAGCGGCCGCGTGCCGGGACCCGGGGCGTCGAGCCGCATCGACCGGGCCGTCCCCGCGATCACGCGTCCTGCATCAGGCATGCGACGAGCACCGCGTCATGAGCCGCTCGCGGGGTCGGCGGCGACCAACCGCCGGAGCCAGCCGGCCCGGAGCTCGCGCGCAAGCGGCGCGAGATCGGCCTTGTCGTCGACCAGCCCGGCGTTCTCGTCGAGCAGACGCTCGGCCGCCGACCGGGCGCGGACGGCGAGGTCGCGATGATCCGCCCGGGTCAACGAGGCGACGCGCAGGCCGGGCAAGCCGCTCTGGGCGAACCCGAGCACATCGCCTTCGCGACGCAATTCGAAGTCGCGCTCAGCGAGCTCGAAGCCATCGCTGACCTCGGCCGCCGCGCGGAGCCGCGCGACCGCCGTCTCGTCGTTCGAATCGGAGACGAGCACGCAGTACGACTCGGCGGTCCCGCGACCGACGCGGCCGCGCAGCTGGTGGAGCTGAGCGAGCCCGAACCGGTCGGCATTCTCGATGATCATCATGGTCGCCTCGGGCACGTCGACGCCGACCTCGATGACGGTGGTCCCGACCAACACGTCGAGCTCGCCGTCCCGGAACCGGCTCATCTCCGCGTCGCGATCGGCCGGCCTCATGCGGCCGTGGACGAGCCCGACACGCAGCGGCATCAACAGCTCCGCCAGCCGGACCGCCTCTGTTTCCGCGGCGGCTGCGCCCGTCGCGCTCCCGTCGTCGATCCCATCGCTCCCCTCCTCGATGAGCGGCACGACCACGAACGTACGATGACCCGCGGCCGCCTCCTCGCGGACCTTCGTCCAGGTGGGCTCCAGCCGGTCCGGCGTCCGGATGCCGGTCCGGATCGGGATGCGGCCGCTCGGTGGCGTCCGGAGGTCCGAAACGTCAAGGTCGGCGTAGAGCACTTGTCCCAGGGTGCGCGGGATCGGCGTCGCCGTCATCAGGAGGACGTGCGGGCTGACGCCGCCGCTGGCCTTCGCCTCGAGCTCGCCCCGCTGCTCGACGCCGAAGCGGTGCTGCTCGTCGATGATCGCGAGGCCGAGCCGGGCGAACGACACCGATTCGCTCAGCAGGGCGTGCGTCCCCACGATGACCGACGCCTGACCCGAAGCGATCAGGTCGTTCGCATGTGACCGGTCGCGGGCGTTGAGCGACCCGGTGAGCAATAGCACGTCGACGCCGACACCCTCGAGGAGTGCACCGACCGTGTCGCGGTGTTGTCGAGCGAGCAGGTCCGTCGGCGCGAGCAGGGCACCCTGGAAACCAGCCTTGGCGGCGGCGGCAAGAGCGTAGGCGGCGACGGCGGTCTTGCCCGACCCGACGTCGCCCTGGAGCAGACGCAGCATCGGGGCCGATCCGCCGAGGTCGAGTCGTACCGCGTCGATCGCCGCCGTCTGGTCCGGCGTGAGCTCGACGGATCGCCCGACCTTTGTCGAGAGTGCGCCGACGAGCGCGGATCGGATCGCCTCGTCGATCGTGTCCTCGATGACGATCGTCGGGGCGCGGTCAGCGCCGCGGGCCCGGCGACGGGCGACCATCCCGAGCTGTAGCGCGAGCAGCTCGTCGAATGCGAGCCGGCGGAGGGCGGTATCCCGCCGTTCGAACGACTCCGGGTAGTGGGCGGACTCCAGCGCGTCGGCGATCCTGACGAGGTCCTCTTCCCGCCGGAGCGGATCGGGCAGGTACTCGGGGTAGGCATGGCCCGCGCGGTCGAGCGCCTCGCGTATCGCCACGCGGAGGCGGGCGGCCGTCAGGCCCGCGGTCAGGCGATACACGGGAACGATGCGACCCGCGTGGAGCACCTCACCGTCGCCCTCGACGACCTGGAACTCGGGGTTGTCCAACGTCCAGCGGCGTCCGAACTGCTTCAAGCGCCCCGACACCACGATCTCCTGACCTTGCCGGAGCCGCCGTTCGATGAACCGTCGCCCGAACCAGGTGGCCTGGATCTCGCCGGTCTCATCGCTCAGATGCGCGACCGTCCGCTGGACGCGGCGTCGCCAGGTCGCCTCGACGTGGATGTCATCGACCCGGACCCGCGCCGACACCACCGTTCCCTCCTCCGCCCAGACGAGGTCCCCGAGCTTCGACAGCTCGCGCAGGTCGTCGTATCGCCGCGGCAGGTGGAACAGCAGGTCGCGCACGTCGTACCAGCCGAGCCGGATGCCCGCGCGCCTGAGCAGTCCGGCAGCGGTCAGTCCGGACTTCGCAAGCGGGGTCGAAAGCAGCTCGACCGGATCGGTCGGCGGCGGTGGGGTCGGTGGCCGCGCCGGCGCACGCGTCGTCGGCATCGGCCTACTCGGCCGAGATCAGATACCGGTAGAAGGGCTGCCCGCCGTGCCGGACCTCGATCTCGGCACCCGGGGCGACGCTCCCGATCCGCTTCGCCATCGCCTCCGCCTCGGCAAGCCCGGCGCCGTCGCCGTAGAACAGCGTGACCAGCTCGAACCCCGGCGTGAGCGCAGTCATCGCCTTGATGACGGCCTTCTCGGTGTCGTTGTCTGCGGCGACCAGCCCGTCGTCCGGATCGAGCGCGATCGTCTGGCCCTTTTTGACCTTCTTGCCGCCGATCGTCGCGTCCCGCACGGCCTCGGTCACGACCACGGACTGGATCGCACGACCTGCCTCCGTCATGGGTCCTACGTTCGCGGCGGCGTCCATCCCCGGATCGAGCGCAAGCAACGCCGCGAAGCCCTCGGCGGCGTTGCGCGTCGGGACGACCCGGACCGGGCGCTCGGACATCTCGGCAACCTGGCGCGCCGCAAGAACGACGTTCGGATTGTTCGGCAGGAGCAGGACCTCCTTCGCCTGCACCTTGCCGACGGCCTCGAGCAGCTCGCCCGTGCTCGGGTTGTTCGACTGGCCGCCCTGGACGACCGACGCGACCCCGAAGTCGCGGAAGATCGCGGCAAGGCCGTCGCCGCTGGTGACGGCCACGACCGCGAGGCTGGGAAGGTCCGCAGCGGGCCCGCTGCCGTTCTGATCGCCCGCGGCCGTCGCCGCGCCGGCCGGCCGGGCGATGCTCGCCTCGGTCGGGGGTGGTGGTGGGCTCCCGGTGAACTCGGCGGCGCGCGTCTCGCGCACGTCACGGGCCTGGTTGTCGAGGTTCTCGACGGTGATCCGGCTCAGGTCCCCGAGCCCGAGCCCGTATCCGATGACCAGGTCCGGTCGCTCGTTGTGGACATGTACCTTGAGTGCACGAGCGTCGCCCGCGACGAGCACGGACTCGCCGATCGACTCGAGGTGGTCGCGGATCGCGTCCACGTCGAGCGCACCGTGCCCGCGAGCGCGGAGCAGGAACATCGTCTCGTAGCCGAAGCCCTCGTCGGCGTGGGCGACGAGCGTGCTCGGTTTCGGTCCGGCCGTCACTCCGCGCCGCGCCGCGCCGGTCGGCGTCCGCTCCGTGAGGTGAAGCAGCGCGCCCTGGAAGAGTCGGTAGAGGCCCTGCCCACCGGAGTCGACGACTCCTGCCTCGCGCAGGATCGCCAGGAGGCTTGGCGTCCTTGCGACGGACTTCTCCGCCGCGTCGACGGTCGCACCGAGCACCGTCTCGATGTCGTCATCGTGCTCGGCTGCCTCGACAGCGCCGGCAGCGGCCTCGCGGATCACCGTCAGGATCGTGCCCTCGACCGGTTTCGCGACCGCGCCGTACGCGGTGCGCGCACCCTCGTTCAACGCGTGGGCCAGGTCGAGCCCGTTGAACCGCTTCTTGCCGGCGATCGCCTCGGCCATGCCGCGGAAGATCTGGCTCGTGATGACGCCGGAGTTGCCGCGGGCGCCCATCAACGCGCCGAAGCTGATGGCAGCCGCAACACGATCGGCCGGCTCTCCGGCGACCGCCTCCGCCTCGTCCAGCGCCGCCCGGACCGTTGCGAACATGTTCGATCCGGTATCGCCGTCGGGCACCGGGTACACATTGAGTCCGTTGATCTCGTCGATGTGCGCCTCGAGGTTGGTGACTGCGGCACGGAACGCCTCGAGCAGGCCATTGCCGTCGCAGGAGCGGCGGGCCATCTAGGCGACGTCCGTCCCGCTGTCGGCGAGGTCGCGCGGACGGATGCGTTCGACGGGAAGTGCCGTCGGCGATTGCGGCAGCGCGCCACCGGCCGGCACGTGCAGCCCATCGATGTGGATCGTGATCCGGCCGACCTCGCGATCGGTCGCCTGGCGGATGGCGTAGCGGATCGCGGAATCGACCTGGCGTGCGACTTCTGCGACGGGAACCCCGAGGGCGACGGTGATGTCGAGCTCGACCTCGATCCCGTCGTCGATCGCCACGGACAACCCGGGCATGGCCAGACCGAGCCGTTCGATCAGACGACCGATCGGTCCGCCGGCGAACCCGGTGACGCCGTACGAACCAAGGGTCGCCGTTCGGGCGACATCACGAAGGGCGCGGCCCGTGACGAGTGAACGGCCGGGCGTCGGACGGATGGCCACGCTGCTAGGGTCCTCCCTCGAGGGCTCGGCACGGGGTGGCCGTGAGCGTGTGCTATATTACCGCCCCCCTCGGACTCCCCGGTTCGAGGCTTCCGTCTGACCACGTTCCTGAGGATTCGCATGGCCCGCTCCTGCGCGATCTGCGGCAAGGTCTCGATGGGTGGGTACAACCCGCAGTCATCGGGATCGAACCGCGTCCGAGCCCACCGTCGGATGCAGCCGAACCTGCAGCCGCTCGTCATCGACCGCGACGGGACGCCCACGCGCACGCTCGTCTGCACGCGTTGCCGCCGCACCCTGCTCAAGGCGTCGAAGTAGCGTCGTCCTAGCCTCGACGGTCGGGTCGAGGCAGACCGCGGCTAGCGGTCGTCGGTGTCGAGCCAGATCGTGAACGGTCCGTCGTTCACGAGCTCCACCGCCATCTCCGCCCCGAAGCGCCCTGTCTCTACCCGGATGTCGTGCTCCCGCAGCGAGGCGGCGAACCGCTGGTAGAGGCGCTCGGCCTGCTCGGGCCCAGCGGCACCCGTGAACCCCGGGCGGCGGCCGCGGCTCGTGTCTGCGAACAGCGTGAACTGCGAGACGACCAGTGCTTCACCGCGGACATCGACGAGCGATCGATTCGTGCGCCCCTCCTCATCGCGGAAGATCCGCAGCTGCGCCACCCGTTCCGCAAGGGCGTCGGCGGTGTTGGCATCGTCGTCGTGGCCGACCCCGAGCAGGACCACCAACCCCGCTCCGATCGAGCTGAGCGGCTCGCCACCGACCCGCACGGATGCGCCGCTCGTGCGCTGGAGGAGCGCCCTCACGCGCTGCCCGCGAACGACCGACGCCACGCAGCGGCCTCGGCGAGGAGGCGGTCACGCGACGACCCGTGGACATCGATGACGTGCTCCTCGACGGTCGCGGGCACGAGGAGGTCGTAGTCGCGCACGCCATCCGGGTTCACCTCCCCCTCCCCACGCAACATCATCACGGGGATGCCGGTGGCCTCGATCTCGTCCATCAGCCGGTGTGCGAGGTGTTTCGGGAGCGACGCGAAGCGGGTCATCCGGTCGTTCGGGATGGGTGGTCGCCCGTCGTTCGGGCCGTACTGGAAGCCCTCGTCGGCAAGCGCTCGGATGAGGCGGACCTCGCGCCCCATGTCGCGACCCTTCAGGAACAGCGCCGAGCCGACCACGAGCACGTCGACCCCCTGGGAGCCCGCGAACTCGGCGGTCTCGCGGTTGATCCCGCCATCGACATGGATCTCGCCGCCGTACAGCTTGTGCTTCAGGATCTCCCGGGCACCTGGGGCCTTCGCGGCCAGGACATCCTTCATGAACGCCTGACCGCCGAACCCGGGCTCGACGGTCATGATCAGCACGATGTCCAACAGCTCGGCGTACGGCTCGAGCGCCGTGATCGGTGTTCCCGGCTTGATCGCAAGACCAGCGGCGCGTCCGGCCCCGCGGATCGCCGCGATGGTCGGGGCGATGGGCTCGTCGATCTCGACGTGGAACGTGATGGAGTCACAGCCGGCGTCGATGTACTCATCGATGAAGCGACCCGGCTCGTCGACCATGAGGTGGGCATCGAACGGGATCGTGGTCCGCGGTCGGAGCGCTTTGATCGTCTTCGCGCCGAACGTCAGGTTCGGGACGAAATGGGCATCCATGACGTCGAGATGGATCCGATCGACGCCCGCCGCGGCGACGCGCCGGACGGCGTTGGCGAGGTTGCCGAGGTCGGCATCGAGGATGCTCCCGGCGATCCGCGCTCGGCCGGGCTGACTCACTCGCCCACTCCGACGGGCGCCGGCTCGTTGCTTCGCTCGCCACGCAGCGCCGCGGCGCTCTGTGCCTCGAGCCGTTCGCGGAGGCGCGCGACCGCCGGCCTCGGCGGCTCCCCGGCCCGCTCCGCGGCAAGTTGCCCGCATGCAGCACCGACCTCCTGGCCGCGATTGCGCCGGATCGTGGTCGAGATACCGGCATCGCGAAGGGTGGCCGCGAAACGCTCGATGACGGGCATCGGGCTCGCCGTCCACGGGGTGTGGGCCACGGGGTTCATCGGGATGAGGTTGACGTGCGCGTGGTCGCCACGAAGCAACTCGGCCATGGCGTTTGCGTCGAGGTCCGTGTCATTCACGCCGCCGATCATGGTCGCCTCGTAGGTGATCCGGCGGCCGGTGGCACGCGCATGATCTCGCGCGGCGTCGACGACCTCGGCGACCGGCCAGCGACGGTTCAGCGGCACGAGCACGTCGCGCAGCGCATCGCGGGCGGCGTGGAGCGACACGGCAAGCGTGAACTGCGGCCCGAGCGCGGTCAGGCGGCGGATGCCCGGGACGACGCCGGACGTCGAGACCGTGATGTGTCGCGCGCCGAGGCCGAACCGGCGCGGGTCGTTGAGCGCCTCGACAGCCGAGAGCACCCGGTCCAGGTTGAGCAGCGGTTCGCCCATGCCCATGAACACGACGTTCGTGAGCCGTTGACCGGTGTCCGCCAGCCGTCGCTGCGCGTGGCGTGCCTGGTCGACGATCTCCGCGACCTCGAGATCGCGCCCGAAGCCGAGCTCGCCCGTCGCGCAGAACGGACAGCCCACCGCGCAGCCAGCCTGACTGGATATACAGAGGGTGTGTCGCTCCCGGGAGGCGCCCCGCGCGGGGTAATGCATCAGCACCGACTCGATCAGCGCGCCGTCCGCCAGGCGGTGCAGCGCCTTCTCGGTCTGTCCGCCGTCCGCCAGCCGGATCTCGCTGTCCTCGACGGTGTCGAAGCGAAACGCGTCGGCGAGGGCCGTGCGCAGGCTCTCGGGGAGCGTGTGGATGCTCGCCGCGTCGGTGACGCCGCCGTCCTTCCAGACGGCGTCGGCGATCTGCCGCGAGCGATAGGACGGCTCACCCTGCGCCTCGACCCAGCTCGCAAGGGCGTCGGGAGTCAGACCGGATATACCGGGGCGAGCGTCGATGGT
The DNA here is from genome assembly GCA_035703005.1 of Candidatus Limnocylindrales bacterium. GTDB lineage: Bacteria > Chloroflexota > Limnocylindria > Limnocylindrales > CSP1-4 > SPCO01. The sequence continues at coordinate 16,108 of DASSZA010000124.1, forward strand.
CACCGGGCGATGCTACTGCCGACGATCGACGGACGACCCCGGAGGTAGGCGTCCCACGACATCCGGTCGCGTCCAGCGGGCTGGACCTCACGTAACCGGAGACGCGAACCGTCCCCGGTGCCGAGTCCGTGCTCGTCGAACACGCCGGACGATGGGCCGTCCGGCTCGACCTCTGCTCTCCACACGATGAGCCGCCCAGCGTCGGTATCGACGAACGAGCCCGGCCACGGCTGGTACGCGCGGACCTGCCGCTCCAAGGCCCCTGCAGGAAGAGCCGGATCCAGCCGACCGTCCTCGCGGCGCAGGGGCCGGGTCATGGTCGCTCCCTCATCGGATTGCGGCGTCGCACTGATCTTGCCGCGCAGCCATGGGCCGACGTAGCGGGTCAGCAACTCGGCCGCTTCGACCTCGAGCGTCTCCTCGAGCAGCGGCGTCGTCTCGTCACCGGCCAGTGCGACGCGCGCCTGCGCGACGATCGGGCCCGTATCGAGCCCCGCGTCCATCCGCATCAGGGTCACGCCGGTCTCGTCGTCACCGGCCAGGATCGCCGCCGGGATCGGCGTCGCGCCGCGGAAGCGTGGCAGTAACGACGGGTGCATGTTCAACGCTCCGTGGCGAAGATCGAGCAGCGCCGACGGGACGATCTGCCCGTAGTCGGCCAGGACGACGAGGTCGGGCGCAAGCCTCGACACCGCTTCGAGCGCCCCGCGGTCCCGCAGACGCGCCGGCGTCAGGATCGAGCGGATCTCGAGATGACGGGCGGCCTCGTGGATCGGGGTGACGGCGGTCCGCCCACCGCGGCCTGCGGGTCGTGGCGGCGCGGTGACGACGCCGACCAGCTCCACATCCGGGTGATCGGCGAGCCTCCAGAGCGTCTCGCGGCCGAACCCACCGCTACCGATGAAGACGGTCCGTGCCCGTCCCTCGGTCACGCCAGGGCGCTCGTCGCCTCGCGGACCTCCGCGTCTTCTTCCTCATCGCCCTGCCCGACGGGGATGAGCTCATCCATCGAGTCGAGGTAGTCGATGTACAGCTTGCCGTCGAGGTGGTCGAGCTCGTGCTGCAGTGCCCGGCCGAGCAACCCGGACCCCGTCACCTTGTACTTCTTACCGTGACGGTCCTGGGCGACGACCCAGACCTTCTCCCGTCGCTCGACGTACGCCACATAGCCCGGGATCGACAGACAACCCTCGAGGTCGCGGTCGTCCCCCGTCGCCCGGACGATCCTCGGGTTCACGAGCTCGTAGAGGTGGCTCTCGACCTCGATCACGCAGGCCTGGAGCGCCTCACCGAGCTGCGGCGCAGCCAGACCGACGCCCGGGGCGTCGCGCATCGTGTGCGCGAGGTCATCGAGCAGCTCGTGGAGGTACTTGCCGAACGAGTCGACCGGCTTGCCCTTCAGGCGGAGCCGCGGATCGCCGAGCGTGCTGATGGGTCGGACGGACATCGCGGCGAAGTATATGGGCGAGCGGCCGAGGACGGCAGGGCCTCGGCCGCAGGTCTTTGCGCCGACTTCAGCGACAGGCGCTCAGAGCGGAGGGTTGTCCTCGGCGACGTCTCGCGCGATGTCGGTCGCAGACCGGGGCTCGGTCGTCGTGTCCGTGGCCGTCGCGGTCGACGCGCCGCCGCCGCTCGCGGCCTGCTCGCGGATCTCGGCCGCCCATTCACGCGAACGAAGTGCGAGCTTGCTGCTGACACCGGCCGTGGCCTCACCGGCCTGCTTCGCGATCGGCGCCGCCCTGTCGGCGGCGACGGCCACGAGCTCCGCGGCCTTGGCGGACAGCTCGCGGACCGTGGGAGCAGCCTTCTCGGCCGCGTCCTCGACCACGACCTTGATCTGCTCGAACACGTCGTTGGCACGCGCGCTCGCGTTGGCGGCCGCGTCGCGGGCGCTGTCCTGGTCGGTGTCGGCGCCTGACGGAGCCGAATAGGTGTCGTCGCGCGGCCCCTCCGCGGGTTCCTCGTGGTTCGGGTTCGATGGATCGGTCATCTTCGTGGTCTCCTCATCCTGGGAGCGCAATCCTCCCACGAACCCGGAAGAAGCACACCGCAGCCGATGGTCCCGGCCGTATCATCGATGCGAGAATCGGCACGGAGGACCATCGATGGCCATCGAGTGGAGTTTCGCTGAGCTCGAGCCTGCGCAGATCGACCTCGTCCACGAGGCCGAACGGACGCTCGACACCGACGTCGTCATGGCATACGCGCCGAGCCGCTGGGGAACGGTCGATCCCGACGCGGTCGGCGCCCATCTCCGTCCGGTCGAACTCGAGGCCTCACAGCTCGAATATCTGCAAGGCCTCGAGAGGATGGTCGGTGGCGTCCTGGTCGCGTACCGGCTGGACGTGGACTAGCCGAGGATCAGCTCGGGTCCTTGAGCAACACGTAGAGCGCGTTGTCGGAAGGGCACACGAAGTAGCCATGAAGCCGCGGCAACGCGCCTTCGGGGATGTCGAGGCCTTCGCCGTTCGCGGCGACGACCTGCCCGGACGGATCCTTGACAGCTGGGCCATCGGTCACGCCGACGAAACCGGCCGACCAGAAGGTCTGTAGCGACTTCCCCGTGTCCGTCTGCGCGGTCACCGGTTCCTCTGCCGCGGGGTCGATCTGGAACACGACGCGCCGGTAGGCGACGGGCATCGCATCGCAGCCGAGATCGGCTGGGGCGACGCGGAGCGTCATGGTCCCCTCGGCGCCCGACTGGGACGGCCCGGGCGACGACACGGACGGCGGCTTCGCGGTCGGGGCGGCAGGACTCGCACAGGCGGCCGCCAGGACGGCGACGGCCATCAAGGACAGGAGTGGTCTCATGTTCATCGTTCCCTCTGCGCCCCTCGACAGGAGCGCGCTCGTCCTCAGAGAAGTGACTCCGGGTCGACATCGACCGACCACGGCGGGCCGGGATCGCCGCCGAGGACTGCCAGCGGATCGTCGCCCCGGAGGATGACGTGATACCGCCACTTTTCGTTGCGCCGGGCGATGTACGCCGGTGCAGGACCGACCACGGTCGTCGCCGTGGGGCCGGCACGTTCTCGGAGACGAGCGACCATCTCCTCCCCTACCCGTTCCGCTGCATCGCGCTCCGGCAGAGCCACCGTCAGCTTGACGATCGATCCGAACGGCGGCGACCCGAACCTGCGCCGGAGATCGAGCTCCACGGCATAGAACGCCTCGCCGTCGTCGTCGACCACGGCTCGGATGACCGGGTGGTCGGGCTGGTAGGTCTGCACGATGGCGCGACCGCGGCGCTCGCCGCGACCCGCGCGGCCGATCGCCTGGCGGAGCAGCTGATAGGTCCGCTCGGCGGCGCGCTCGTCGGGCAGGTTGAGCGCCACGTCACTGGAGACCACGCCGACCAGCGTGACGCTCGGCACATCGAGGCCTTTCGCGACAAGGCTCGTCCCGACGAGGACGTCCACCTCGCCCGCAGTGAACGCGTCGATCACGCGTTCCGCGGCGCCTCGGCGATCCGCGACGTCCCGATCCAACCGAGCGACCCTCAGCCGCGGATGGGCCTCACGAACCTCGCGTTCCACCCGCTCCGTGCCGCCACCGAGGTACCGGATCCGCGCTGAGTGGCAGTTAGGGCACCGCGTCGCAAGCGGCGTCGCGCGACCGCAGTGGTGACAGCGCAGCGTCGTCCCGGCCTGGTGGTAGACGAGCGGTCGTTCGCAGTCGGGGCATGCCTGGACGTGACCGCAATCGCGGCACAGCACGACCGACGCCGTCCCGCGTCGATTGAGGACGAGGATCGCCTGCTCGCCGGCCGAGGTGTCCAGGGTGTCGAGCGCGTCGTCGAGCGCATTCGATAGGACGCCGCGGTTTCCTTCCGCGAGCTCCGCCCGCATGTCCGCCACGTCGACCACGGGCGGGAGTCCGGTCGGGCGTGTCGGGAGGACGACCCGGTCGTACCGCCCATCGAGGGCGCGACCGTAGCTCTCGACGGCCGGGGTCGCGGAGCCGAGGACGACGGCGGCTGCGGCAAGCTCGGCGAGACGGATCGCCGTGTCGCGGGCCTGCAGCCGAGGCGTCCGGTCGCTCTTGTACGCGGCGTCGTGCTCCTCATCGACGATGACGACGCCAACGTCCGCGAAGGGCGCCACGACCGCCAGGCGCGTGCCTACCACGATGTCGACGTCGCCCGCCCGGATGCGGCGCCACTCGTCGGCCCGCTCGCCCTCGCCGAGCCCGGAGTGGACCAGCGCCACCCTGACGTCGAGATCGGAGCGCAACCGGTCCACGAGCGGCATCGCCATCGAGATCTCGGGGACGAGGACGAGCGCGGGTCGGCCGGCCTCCAGCGACGCTGCGATGGCTTCGACGTAGATCGCGGTCTTCCCCCCACCGGTCACCCCGTCAAGGAGCAACGGCCGAGGGTCGCGCCGCGCGATAGCGTCGATGGCACGCGCGGCCGCGTCCGCCTGCTCCGGTGAAAGCGACGCCGAGGCTGGTCGACCCCCGCGAAGGCCTGGCGGTCGAGCAGCGAGCGGCCGCCGTGGTCGTTCGCGCGTCTCGGCCTCCACGAGTCCGCGCCGGACGAGCCCGGCCACGGCCGAGGTGCCATGACGCCCGGCGACATCCGGTCCAGCGAGACCGCCGTCTGCGGCAGCCAACTCACCAAGCGCCGCGACCTGGCGCGGCCCAAGGGGGCGACCGGGGATCCGCCCGCCGTCCGCGAGCGCCAGGCCTGCCTCGCGACCCGCGACCGTCACCTGCAGCCAGCGCTCATAGCGCGGTCCGCCGGAGGCGCCAAGCAACGTCCAGTCGAGGGCGATCAGCCCACGATCGGCGAGCGAGCGGAGGCGGCGCAACAAGCCGGCCCGGCCGTCGGGGGCGGCAAGTTCACGAGCCGCTCGAGCGCCCGACGAGAGCTGATCGAGCAGATCGGCATCGACCGCGTCATCGAGCGTACTCGCGGCGCCTCCGTCGGGCGTCAGCTCTGCAACGAGCTCGAGGCGTTCGAGCAGCCCTGGCGGAAGCATCGATCTGATGACGAGCGCCGGCGGCGCCAGGTAGTGCCCCGCGATCCAGCGTGCGAGCTTGAGCGTCAGTGGTGGGAGGAGCGGACCGTCGGCGCGGACCCGGTCGACGATCGGCTTGACCTCAGCGGCAGCGGGGACCTCCTCGGCCGAACCCAGGATCAGCCCCAGCGCCTGGCGCCGACCGAAGTCGACCAGGACGGCCTCGCCATCCTCGACATCGGCGAGCCGCTCCGGCACCGCGTACGTGTAGGACCGGGCGCCACCCGCCCCAGCAGCATCGATCGCGACCTCGACGAGCCGGACCCCGCGTCGTGAGCCGTCCTTGGCCGCTCCGCCCGTGCCGAGCTCGGGCTCGAGCCCGAGGGTCACGTCGATCTAGACCCGGACCCGCCGGCCCGAGTGTGCCGCGCGTTCCTCGGCGATGATCGCGTCGATCCGATCCGCGGTGCGCCCCACGAGACCGGTCTCATTGACGACGACGTGGTCGTAATCGTCCTGTCGCGCGAGCTCGACCGCCGCGTCGCGCTGGCGAACCTCGAGCTCGTCGGCCGTCTCGGTCGCCCGCGACCGTAGGCGATCGAAGAGCGTCTCGAGCGAGGGCGGGATGATGAAGATCAGCAGCGCCTCGGTCACCTGCTCCTTCACGACCTGGGCACCCTGGACGTCGATCTTGAGGATCACGTCCTTGCCCGCGAGGAGCGCCTGGCGGACGGGGTCGCGCGGCGAGCCGTAGAAGTTGCCGTGGACCTCGTTCGCCTCGAGGAAACCACGCTCCCGCCACATCCGGATGAACTCGTCGCGGTCGACGAAGTGGTAGTCGACGCCGTCGACCTCGCCCTCGCGCGGAGCCCGAGTCGTGACGGTGACGAGGTAGTGCCGCTCGTTCTCGCGGCCCTCGGCCCGCTCTCGCCGGTGCATCTCGTCGATGATCGTGTCCTTGCCGACGCCGGAGGGTCCCGAGATGATCACGAGCATCGCGCCGGGCGCGCCCTCGATGACGTTGTCGGGCCGCCCAGGGTCCTGCGAGATGTGCGGCGGCTCCATCACCTGCCCGCCATCGACGCCGCCGGGCGGCCCGAGATCGCTCATCGGCCGGCCGCCTCCTCGCGCAGTCCGGTCAGGACGGTCTCGAGCTCGCCGGGGAGCGGTGCCGTCGCCCGGATGAGGTGCCCATCGGAGGGTGCGGCGAGTTCGAGCCGCCAGGCGTGCAGGAACAGACGATCGAGGCCGGCTGGCCCACGTCGCGACGTCCCGGTCCCGTAGAGCGGATCGCCTGCCACGGGGTGTCCGATCGCATCGAGATGCACGCGGATCTGGTGGGTCCTCCCGGTCACGAGATCCAACTCGAGGAGCGTCCAGTTCGGGAATCGCTCACGCACGCGATAGCCCGTCGTCGACGCACGCCCGTCCGGAACGACCGCCATCCGCGTCCGATGCTTCGGATCGCGCCCGATCGGCGCCTCGATACGTCCGACCGCCGCCGCGACGTTACCCGCGACGAGCGCCTGGTACGTCTTGTGAACGCGGCGGGCCTTCAGCTGCGACATCAGCGAGTGTTGCGCCCCGTCGTGCTTGGCGACCATCAGCAGGCCGCTGGTGTCACGATCGAGCCGATGCACGATCCCCGGTCGCGCGACGCCGGCGATGCCCCCGTACCCCGACGCGCCGCTCCGGGCGAGGAGCGCGTTGACGAGCGTGTCGCCATCGTGGTGACCCGGCGAGGGGTGCACGACCAGACCCGCAGGCTTGTCGACGATCAGGAGGTCGTCGTCCTCGTACACGACCCGGAGATCGATGTCGGGCGCCGGCGCGAGGTCGAGCTCGATCGGCTTCGGGACGTCGAGGCGGACCTCGCTGCCCGCGGCGACGATCGCATTGGCGCGGACGGGCACACCGTCGACGGTGAGACGGCCGTCCGAGATGAGCTTCTGGACGTGGCTGCGGGACAGGCCCGTGGCGTCGGCGACGAACCGGTCGATCCTGCCGGCGGTCCCGTCAGGGACCCGCACGGTCCGGATGCCGGGCACGATGGCCGCTTCAGGCACCCGGCCCCTCCGGATCGGGCGACCGGTCGTTCCCCGTCATCAGGAACGCGCTGAGCAACAGCAGGAGGATCGCCAGGCTGATCGCCGAGTCGGCGATGTTGAATGTGTAGAAACGGACGTTCCCGAGACCGACATCGACGAAGTCGACGACATAGCCGATGCGGAACCGGTCGGCCATGTTCCCAAGGGCGCCCCCGAGCAGCAGGCCGAGCGCGACGGACAGCAGTGTGTTCCGTCCCGAGGCGTGGTGGAACCAGACGATGGCCCCGACGACGCCGACCGAGACGATCGCGAAGAACAGCGCCTGATCATGGAACAGGCCGAACAGCGCGCCCGTGTTCTTCGAATGGATGAGGCGGACGTAGTCGCCGATCACCTCGACCCGCTCACCCGGCGACAGGAACGACACGAGCCATGCCTTTGCCAGCTGGTCGACGACGAAAACGATCGCGGCGATCCCGAGGAAGATCGGCCAGCGAGCGCGTCCGCGCCTCGTCGACCTGGCGGCTCGTGCGGTCACCGTGCTCAAGCGAGTCTCCGGAGGGCGATGGTCACGGTCCCGGGGTCGAGTGCCACGTTCGCGCGACGGGCATCTGCGGGCGGCTCGCCATCGCGCAGATCGGCGAGGGTGTCGTCGGCCACGCTCGGAAGGAAGGCCGCGACCGCGTCAGGTAGCCCGACCACCCACAGCTCGACCCTGTCGTCGAGCTCCAGCTCGGCGTCCCGCCGCAGCTCCTGGATCGCCCGCGCGAGCTCACGGGCATCGCCTTCGGCGCGAAGGGCATCGGTCAATGCGGTGTCGAGGACCATCACGAGACCATCATCCTCCGCCACCGCCGTTCCCGGTCGCGGCGTCGCCTGGATCTCGACCTCGTCGGCCGCGAGCGCCTGCCCGGCGATGGTCACCGAGCCATCGTCACGGAACGTGACATCGCCCTCCCTCGCGGCAGCCATCACCGCCGGGATCGCCGACCCGAGGCGCTTGCCAACCTTCGGCAGGAGCACCTTCACCCGCCGGTCGACGAGCTCGGAGTCGTCGCGGATCAGCGTGAGCTCCTTGAGATTGCCCTCGCGGGCGATGACGTCGATCAGGCCCTGGGATGCCAGCGCCGACCCGTCCCCATCGCTGGGCAACGCCAGCCAGCCGCGCGCTAGGGGCTGACGCGTCTTGATCCCAGCCTGACCGCGTAGCCCGCGGATCAGCTCGACCGCGCGCCGCGCGATCTCGACGGACGACTCGAGTCGTTCGTCGCGAAGACCCGCGAGCTCTTCGCGCGGCCAGCGCGTCAGATGCACGCTGTCCGGCGCTGAGGGATCGACCGTCGTGACGAGGTTGCCGTACATCGCGTCGGACAGGAACGGCAGGATCGGCGCGAGCATCCGCGAGGTCACGACAAGCGTTTCGTGGAGGGTCGCGAAGGCCGCGGCCCGATCGGCTGTGTCGTCGGATCGCGAGAACCGTCGACGATTCAGCCGGAGATACCACGTCGACAGGTCGTCGATGAAGGTGGACAAGGCGCGTGTCGCGCCGACCGCATCGGCGATGCGCAGCCGCGCCTCGACGAACTCGGCGGTGCCAGCGGCCCGCGACAGGATCCACGCGTCGACCGTCGGCCGTTCCGCTACCGGCGGCGCCGACGCGGCCGGCGTCCACCCGGCCAGCCGCGCGTACGTAACGAAGAACGCGTAGACGTTCCACAGGATGAGCAGCTCGCGGCGCGCCTCGTCCGCGGCGTGCCAGCCGAAGAGGATGTTCTCCTCCGGCCGCGCCTTCGCGAACATCCAGCGCATGACATCCACGCCCATGCGCTCGGCCGCCTCGTCGAAGTCGATCGCGTTGCCCCAGCTCTTGTGCATCGGGCGGCCGTCCTCGCCGTAGACGAGGGCATAGCCGAAGATCGTCTTGAAGGGCTCCTGCCGGACCAGCACCGTCGACATCGCGAGCATCGAGTAGAACCAGTTGCGGAACTGGCCAGGGAAGCTCTCGGTGATGAAGTCGGCCGGGAACCACTTCGCCCAATAACCGGGGTCCTCGCGGTAGTGGAGCGTCGAGAAGGGCACGATCCCGGCGTCGAGCCAGGGATTGCCGACGTCCTTGATCCGCTCGACGGGCTGACCGCACGTCGGGCAGGCGATCTTGACCTCGTCGACCCAGGGTCGATGCGGGGTATGGCCCTCGAACTTGTCCCAGCCTTCGATCGCGCGCTCGTGCAGCTCGTCGCGACCACCGATGACCTCGATCGTGCCGCACGCGGAACAGTCATAGATCGGCAGCGCCAGTCCCCAGTAGCGCTTTTTGCTGATCATCCAGTCGTGCATGTTGCGGAGCCAGTCGAGCTCCCGCTCGTAGCCGAAGTCGGGGATCCACCGGATCCTGTCGACGACATCCATGATCTGGTAGCGGAGACTGCGATCCTTCTGCTCGGGGGTCAGCGTCTCGCGTGGCTGGTCGTAGACCGGGCCCATGCTGATGTACCACTCGTCCACCAGGCGGAAGACCAGCGGCGTCCCGCAGCGCCAGCAGTGCGGGTAGCGGTGGTGATACGGCTCGAGTCGATAGAAGCGACCGGTGTCCTTGAGGTGCTCGACGATCGGGTCGGTGACGTCGCGCACGTCGCGATGGCTCAGCGACCCGAACCCGTCGAGGAAGATCCCCGACTCGTCGATCGGCGCGATGACCGGCAGGCCGAGGGACTTGCCGAGCTGGAAGTCCTCGGCACCACAACCGGGTGCGATGTGGACGATCCCGGTCCCCTCTTCCTCGCCGACCTCGTCCCAGGGGACGACGCGGTGCTCGTAGCCGGCGTCCTCGAAGGTGGCGCGGACGGCGGGTAGATCGTCGAACGGACCCTCGTACCGCCAGCCGACGAGATCGCTGCCGGGCCGCTCCTCGAGGATCTGGAACGGGCCTTGGAGCGCGGACGCGACCCTGCCCTTCGCGAGCCAGTACATGTCATCGCCCTGGCGCACCCTGACGTACCGGATCTCCTCGCCCACCGCTGCGGCGACATTGGACGTCAGCGTCCACGGCGTCGTGGTCCAGACGAGCAGGGATTCCCCGGGCCGGTCCACTAGCGGGAACTTGACGGTCAGCCCGGGATCCTCGCGGTCCTGGTAGCCCTCGTTCATCTCCATCTGGGAGATGCCGGTCCCGCAGCGAGCGCACCACGGCATCGTGTCGTGGCCCTTGTACAGCCAGCCGCGCCGATGGCACTCAGCCAGCCAGCCCCAGATGAGGTCGTTGTTCTCGTTGCTGAACGTGAAGTAGCTGCCGCCGAGCTCCGGCATCCCGAGCCGGCCGACCAGCATCTCCACGGTGTCCGTCACGGGCCCATCGGGCCCCTCGATGGTCGCGACGGCGCCTGGGTCGGAGCCGAGGAGATCGGCGAGCCGGCGCAGCTCATCGGGATCGTTCCAGTCCATCCACATCCCGAGTCGGATCGACTGCTCGGTCTGACGCGCGGCGAACGACAGGACACGCTGCTTGCACAGCGTCACGAATCGGTCGATGCCGAACTCTTCGATGTCGCGCTTCGAGGTGAAGCCGAGGTCACGCTCGACGTTGACTTCGACCCACAGGCCCTGGCAGTCGAATCCGTTCTGGTAGCGCTCGTCCTCGCCGAGCATGGCGTGGAACCGCTGGTACAGGTCCTTGTACGCGCGGCCCCAGGCGTGGTGGACGCCCATCGGGTTGTTGGCCGTGATCGGCCCGTCAAGGAAGCTCCAGCGCGGTCCGCCGGCGTTCTGCGCTCTCAGGCGCGCGAACGTCCGGCGCTCCCGCCACGTCTCGAGCAACTCGTGTTCCTGCGCGACCAGATCGGGCTTCGAGGTGACGGATCGGAACATGCAACTCCGGGCTTGGCGCGAGGACAGGGCGCGGCGAACGGGCGACCGGGTCGACCGGAAAGCGCCGAGAACGAGTCCGAGTATCCTACGCGCGATGCAGAACCCGCAGGAGGCGCGACCGCGCGCCCGGTCGCCCTTCACGGCGGCGTTCCTGTCCCTGATCTTCCCCGGCCTCGGGCACGCCTATGCCGGCGCGCCGACGCGGGCGCTGCTGTTCGCGACGCCTCCGATCCTGCTCATCGCTTTGACCGGCGGGATCGTGATCCGGATGGGTCAGTTCCAGCTTCTTGGCGCGTTCCTCCAGCTCGTCGGCGCGATCTTCGCGTTCAACCTGATCGCGCTCGTGTACCGCCTCATCGCCATCGTCGATGCCTATCGCGTGACCGAGTACCTGAACGCGTATGCGGCATCCGGCGACGGTCGGCTCGGGAAGGCGCGGATGCCGAAGAACCCTCTGTCGCTGGCCGGTCTCGCGGCCGTGATCCTCGTTATGGCGAGCGCACACGTCGTCGTCGCGCGGTACGACCTCCTCGCCCAGGACGCGCTCGGAAGCTGCATCTTCGTCGACGAGGGCAGCGATACCGGCTGTGACACCGCCGACGCTTCGCCGACGCCCGTCGACTCTGGCCCCGTCAACGCGACCGATACCCCGACAGACGCACCGACCCCCGACCCGAGCCTCCTCGGCACGCCCGTCCCGAGCGTCGACATCCCGCCGTGGGACGGCAAGGAACGGTTGAACATCCTGCTCATCGGATCCGATGAGCAGCGCGGCGGTCACAACACGGACACGATGATCGTGGTCTCGGTCGACCCCGTGACGAAGCAGGTCGCGATGTTCAGCCTGCCGCGCGACACGGTCGATGTCCCGGTCCCGCCGGGTCCTGCGCAGCGCGTGTGGGGCCGCGATTACGGCCAGAAGATCAACTCGTTCTTCGCCAACAATCGGCGTCGCTCGGACGTCTGGCCCGGCAACGATCGGACCCGCGGCTACAACGCGCTCAAGGCGATCCTCGGAGAGCTGTACGACCTCAAGATCCGCTACTTCGTCGAGGTGAACTTCGACGGCTTCAAGAAGGTCGTCGACGCCGTCGGTGGCGTGACGATCAACGTCCAGGTGCCTGTCAGCGATGACGAGTTCCCCGGGACGACCGGAAGCACCCAGCGCCTGTACATCCCGAGTGGGCTCCAGCACATGGATGGCGACCAGGCCCTGCGCTACGCGCGATCCCGGCACACCTCCACCGACTTCGACCGCGGCGCGCGGCAGCAGCGCGTGTTGCTGTCGCTCCGCCAGCAGATGGACCCGCAGGCACTGATCCCGAAGCTGCCCCAGCTCGTCGCCGCGCTGAAGTCGACGGTCCGCACCGACATCCCGGTCAGCCAACTCGACGAGCTGCTCGGGCTTGCGTCGCAGGTCGACACGGCGAACATCCGCTCGTACGTCTTCGCGCCGCCGCTCTACTCGCGGGACACGTGCGCCGATTCGCGGGGCTGCATCGTCGCGCCGAACATCCCGCGCATCAAGCAGGCGGTGAAGAACGCGTTCTCGGCCGACCCGCGTGACGAGGCGCTCCGGCAGTCGCTCGCGAGCGAGGGCGGGCATCTGTGGGTGCTCAACGGGACGTCGGATTCGAGCCGCGGCCCGGCATTGGCCGGCTACCTCGAGTACCGCGGCCTCGCCGCATCGGCGCCCCGCGGCCGACCGAAGGGCTCCGTGCCGGCGAAGACGGTGATCACCGTCTACAACGGCGCCGAAGAGAAGCTCGCCTCGACGATCGCCTATCTCGAAAAGACGTTCGGCGTGCAGGTCAGCACGAAGGCCGATCCGACGATCCCGGTGGACATCGTGATCACCGTGGGACGCAACACGCCGAATCTGCAGGCGCCGCCCTCGTCCTGACGCGGCCGCGCCCGACGCGTGCACAGCGGACGGCGGACGATGCGCAGGCCGGCGAGGGACGACGCGACAGGCCGGCAAGGGACGATGCGACAGGCCGCCGAGTCTGTCGGTCCCGTTTTCACGCCTTCGTCGCGCGGCGGCACCTCCTCCGCCCGTCGGACGGGTCTGGGAGTCCCGTAATCGGATCCAGTCGCCACGTTTGGAGTGCTCAAGGCACGAAACGGGACTGTGAATCCCGTGGCCTGTGAACGAGTCGACGGGATGCGCCGCTGCCTGTGTACGAGTCGACGGGATGCGCCACGGCCTGTGTACGAGTCGGCGGTACGCGCCCGGCGCGCGGGCTATTCGATCGGCGTCAGCCAGTGCTGGTACGCGGGCAGCTGACCGCGGACGGCTTCGAAGTAGCGGTCGCGCACCAGACGCGCGACCGGCCCGATACCGCCCGACCCGACCGGCCGGTGGTCCACCTCGATGACGGGTGAGACCTGGACGCCCGTGCCGCACACGAAGATCTCGTCGGCCACGTAGAGCTCCGAGCGGTCGATTGACCGCTCCGCCGTCTGGATCCCCTCGTTCTGCATCAGCTCCATGAGCGCCTTGCGGGTGACGCCCTCGAGCAGGTCGTCGCTCACCGGTGGCGTCAGCGCGACACCGTCGCGCACGACGAACACGTTCGCGGCCGACGATTCGTTGACGTGCCCGCCCGCGGTCAGGACGACCGCCTCGTCGAAGCCGTTGAGCTCGGCTTCGGACTTCTGGAACGCCATGTTCACGTAGCCGCCGACGATCTTGCCGCGGGCCGGGAGTGCCTCGTCCGCGTTCCGTCGCCACGACGACGTCATCAACCGCACCCCGTTCGCCGTGTCGATGTAGTTCCCGAACGGGAGCGTGATGATGTACAGCTCGTTGTCGAGATCGTGCAGCCGGACGCCGATCGCCTTGGTCGACTTGTAGAAGGACGGCCGGATGTAGACGTCCTCGCGGAAGCCGTTCCGTCGGACGGTCTCCAGGATGAGGCGCGTCAGCTCGTCGACCGACGGGACGTCCTTCATCAGCAGGATCCGGCATGACTGACGGATGCGCTCGACGTGCTCGCGGACCTTCAGGCCGTACAGCCGCTCCTGGTCGGCATTCCAGTACGCGCGGATGCCCTCGAACGTCGCGGTCCCGTACATGAACGCGTGGGTCATGATGCTGACCTTGGCATCGCGCATCGGGACGAAGTCGCCCTCGAAGTAGCAGATCAGGTCGTCGAGGCTGCCAGGCGTCGGGGCGTGATGCGGCGACGGGGCGGGCGTCGCTCCCGTGCTCTCGGCTGTCGTCTCGGTCGTCATGCGGCGCACTCCTGCGTGACGGCGCGATGCGCTCGCGCGGGGCCTTGCAAGGTGGCCGAGTATAGCGTGCCGCCTCTCCGACCCCGGCCGGCTCGGGCCGGCGTGTCAGCCCGTGACGACCGCCGTTGCGATGCTCAAAGCGATGACGCCGAGGATCCCGATCGCGACGAGGACCATCTGCCGCTCGCCGACCTGGGCGAACCCGACGGCCGCTGCGACGACCCGCGTGATCGGCGTCGCGATCACGGTGATCAGCCCGAGCCACAGGAAGCCTGCCGGCTGGAGCGACGCCAGGTCCGCCACGATCGTCGAGAGGTCGAGACGCGGCCCACCGCTGAGCGGCGAGATGCCGTCGGCCAGCATCAACAGCACGCCGATGAGCAGGAGGCCGCCGGCGATGTACGTGACGGCGATGAGCAGACGCCCGATCGTCCGATCGAACGAGGTCATGCGACCACCTTCAGCAGCATCTGGACCGCCGTGTAGAGGAGCACCGCGACGAACAACCAGCGGAGTACGCGCACGTCGACGCGGTGCGAGATCCGCGAACCGATGCTTGCGCCGAGGAACACACCGATGACCGTCGGGCCGGCGACGTACGGGTCGACCCCGCCGTGGATCACGTAGATGACAGCGCTCGCCGCCGCGGTGATGCCGACCATCAGGTTGCTCGTCGCGGTGGCGACCCGGAGTGGCACGCCCATGCCGAGATGCATCAGCGGCACCTTGACGATCCCACCGCCGACGCCGAGCAAGGCCGAGAGCACACCGGCCCCGGTCGCTCCGACGATACCGAGCGGCACGTTCCTGACCTCGTAGGACTGTGGTTCGCCCGGCGTCACCGCGGGGGCCGTCGACGTCCGCGCCCGGAGCATCGACACGGCCACATAGATCAAGAGAGCGGCGAACAGCAGCGCGAGGATCCGCTCCTCGATGAGGAACGCGATCGAGCCGCCGATGAGGGCGCCGATCGCGGTGAAGAGCTCGAGTCGCATGCCGAGCCGCAGGTCGGCGGTGTGCCGTTCGAGATAGACGCCGGCGGCAACGCTGCTGGTCATGATCACGCTGACCAGCGAGACACCGACCGCCTCGCGCAGCTCGAGCCCGAAGACGAGTGTGAGCAGCGGGACGATCAGGACGCCGCCGCCGAGGCCGAGCAGCGAACCGAAGACGCCGGCGGCAGTGCCGCCGGCGATCATCAGGAGCGCGACCGCCATGTCAGGTCAGCCGCTGGTGTGCGGGCGCGACGGACGCGGTCGTCGGCGCCGCCGGAGCTATGGGCGGAGGTGCTGGGGCGCGTACGGGAGCAGCGCGACGTGACGTGCGCGCTTGAGCGCCACTGCCAGCTCGCGCTGATGCCCTGCGCAGGTCCCGGTCTTGCGGCGCGGCTCGATCTTCGCGCGCTCGGAGAGGTACCGGCGGAGGCGGTTGACCTCCTTGTAGTCGATCAGGGTCGTCTTGTCCGCGCAGAAGGCGCACACCTTTCGGCGGCGTCGGTCGCGGTAGAAGTCATCGCGCTTGCGCGATCGGGGGCTTGGCATGGGTCAGATGTTCTCCGGATGTGCCGTTAGAACGGCAGGTCGTCGAGATCGGTGTCGTCGGACGGCGCGCGCTGCGGGCGGACGCCGCCACCGGCCGGTACGGCGCTCCCAGCGGGCTGGGCATCGAACGAGCCGTCCTCGTCGCGCGGTCGGCGCTCGAGGTTGACGATCGAATCGGCGGTGATCTCAAGGGACGTGCGGGTCTGGCCGTCGCGGCCCTCGAACTGGCGGGTCTTGAAGCGACCCTCCACGAAGACCTTGTTGCCCTTGCGCAGCGTCTCCGCCATGCGCTCGGCGCGATCGCCCCAGACACTGACACGGAACCAGTCGGTCTCCTCGACCCACTCCCCGGTCTGCTGGTTCTTGGTGCTCTGGTTGACGGCCACGTTGAATTGCGTGACCGCTCGGTTGCTGGGCGTGTAGCGCATCTCGGGATCCGACCCGAGGTTGCCGATGATCATCACCTTGCACAGGGCCATCGTCGGGCTCTCCCCTCAGTCGATGGCGGCCGGGGCCGCCTCGCTCTCGTCCTCGCCGATCCGCTCGCGACCGTCGTCTTCCTCCTCCTCGTCGATACCCAAGGGCAGGTCGGTGTCGTCGGTCTCTTCGACGTCATCGCCGTCCTCGCGACGGGAGCTCTTGACGGGTCGTTCGTCGCGGGTCACGAGGTGACGCAGGACCTCCTCGGTGATGAGGAGACCATGCTCCAGCTCGACGATCGCGTCGCCGGGCGCCTGGAACAGGATGATGTGGTACGAGCCCTCGCGGTAGCGGTCGATCGGATATGCGAGCCGACGCCTGCCCCACGGGGCGACCTTGGTGATCTGTCCGCCCGCCGCGGTGATCTGGCGGGTGGTGCGGTCGATGACCGCCTGGCTCCGATCGTCCGGAACGTCCGGGCGGAGCACGAGCATGAGTTCGTAACGGCGCATCAGCGCAGCGACTCCTTCCAATGGGGTTGCCCCGTTGACGCCCGACAGGCGGGATCCGGCACGGAGCGGAAAGGAAACAGGGCTAGTCTAGCAGGTCGACCGGCCGGCACTGACCGCAGCGGACCGGGTGGGATGTATCCTCTGGCCGTTCCCAGCCGACAACCCCGGGGAGATCCATTGCCCGCCAGCACGATCCTCGTCCTCGAGTCCGCCGCGATCGGCGATGCTTCGCTCGCGCCGATCCTGGTCAGCGCCGGCTACACGGTGACCCAGAGCTCCGATCCCGGCGAGGCGTTGGCACTGGTCGCCGCTCACCAGCTTGTTGCGATCGATGTCGGAGCGGGCCTCGGCGGCAAGACCGGCTTCGAGCTCTGCCATGAGGTTCGGGCGACACCCTCGATGGTGTCGATCCCTATCCTCTGCGTCGCCGCGAGCGATGACGTCGAGGAGCGCATCAGCTTCCTCGAGGCAGGCGCGGACGACGTCGTGGCGCGGCCGTTCGACGCGCGCGAGGTGGAGGCTCGCGTCGAGGCGCTGCTGCTCCGCTTCCAGCGCTCGAAGGACCTCGCGCCGGTCGTCTCACCCGACGGCCTGACCCTCGCTCGCCCACGTCGCTCGGTCGCGGTCTACAGCCCGAAGGGCGGTGTCGGGACGACGACGATCGCGACGAACGTGGCGGTCGCCGCCGCGCAGCGCAACTCGGACCGGGTCATCCTCGTCGACCTCGACCTGCAGTTCGGGGGTGTGGCGACCCACCTTAACCTCGAACCGAAGCTCACGATCGCCGACGCGGTCCGCGACGAAGCCGCGATGCGTGAACCGGACCTGCTGCGGACCTACACCGTCCGGCACGACAGCGGTCTGCACGTCCTGGCCGCGCCGGTGTCGCCAGAGGCGTCCGAGCTGATCACGCCGGACCACATCTCGCACATCCTCGGGACGCTGCTGGAGGGGTACGACGGGGTCGTCATCGACGCGGGTTCGATCCTCGACGAAGGCGTGCTGCGGATCTTCGAGATCGCCGAGACGATCCTCCTGCCGGTGCATCCCGAGATGGCCGCGCTCAAGGCGATGCACGGTCTGCTCGACTACCTGAACGAGACGGGCTCGATCAACGGCAAGTCGACGTTCGTGCTCAACAACATGTTCGCGCGCGAGATCCTCAAGCCGCGCGACATCGAGGCCGCACTTGGGTCGCGCATCACGACCGACCTGCCGTACGACCCGTTCCTGTTCCTTAAGGCGGTCAACGAGGGCGTTCCGATCGTGTTGGGCGCGCCGCGTTCGCCGGCCGCGGAGCAGCTCGTGCGGCTGAGTACGTCGGCGTTCGGCTCGGATGGGTACGCCGTGCCTGACGACGGGCCCGCCAAGCGGCAGCGGCGGTTCGGCTTCGGTCGCCGAGGATAGTAGGCCCTTCGACATGGGTCTGGACACGTGGGACCCACCCTGTCTCCGACCGTTCGGCGTTGACGATCCTGTAACGCCCGTGGTGGTGCGCGCTCGCACCTTCGGAGCCTCCCCGGCAGGAACATGGGCGGGAGTTCCCGGAGTCGACAGAACCCGTGACTGACAACCCGTCGTCCCGCATGAGGACGATCCCGAGCAGCCCCGACGCGCGCATGCGGCAAGACTCGCTGCGGATCGGGATCATCGCGCCGCCCGTCGTCCCGCTCCCGCCGACGACGTACGCGGGGACCGAACGCATCGTGGCATCGCTCGCGACGGGCCTCCACGAACGCGGACATCGCGTGACCGTCTTCGCATCCGGCGATTCCGATCTACCGGTCGAAGTCGTCCCGGTCGTCCCGCACGCCCTGTGGAACGAGGGGTACACCGGCGAGGTCCCGGTCTATCTCCAGATGGCAGTAGCGCGCGCATGGGACGAGATCGGACGCTTCGATGTCGTGCATTCGCACGTCGAGACGGAGGGATTCCTGCTCGCACGCCACGCTCCCATCCCGGTCGTCACGACGCTCCACCGTCGGCTCGACATCAACGGCGTCGCGGACTACATCGACGCCTTCCCGACGATCCCGCTCGTCGCCATCAGCGACAGCCAGCGACGCTGGAACCC
>DASSZA010000157.1:0-6700 GCA_035703005.1 Candidatus Limnocylindrales bacterium
TACGACGACATCGCACCGCATCTGGCGCCCACCCTGCTCATACCCGGCGAGCGAGCAGCCGTGTAACCCCAACCTCATCGCTGAGGAGCACCGGCGTCGTGTCGATGCCTCGGTCGCGTAGCCGGTAGCTGGCGCCCTTGAGTGGGAGGACGTCGGCGTGGTGGACGATGCGGTCGATCATCGCGGCGGCGACGACTTGGCCGCCGAACACCCCGCCCATCGCATACCCGCTCAGACCGGCCAACGGCGCACCGGGTAGCGCAGGTGAAGCACCCGGCTCCCCTGAATCACCACGTCGGGATCCTCCAACAGGTGCTGCGCGTGGACCGACCCGAAGTAGCGCTTGCCGGACCCGAACACGACGGGTACGACGTCCATTCGCACCTCGTCGACCAAGCCCGCGGCAAGCACTTGGCCACCGACGTCGCCGGCGGCGGCCTCGACGATGCGGTCACCCGCAAGCTCCTGCGCCATGGCCACGGCTGCCTCGACGCCGTCGACGAAGTGAAACGGCGCCTCGGGATCCCAGCCCTGGGGCGCCGGGCGGTGCGTCACGACGACCACGTGGTCGACCCCGCTCGGAGGCGTCCCGTCCCAGCCGTCCGTGAGGTCGAAGACGTGGCGGCCGGCGATCGTCACCCCGATCTGGTCCCAGTACGGCCGGACGTAGTCGAACGATGTCTGCGACACCTTCAACACGCCGCTCTCGTCCAACGGCACGTCGCCGCTGGACAACCAGTCGAACAGCGGTCCGGGCTGGTCGTGCTCGTCCGCGACGAACCCGTCCACCGACACCGAGGCGTACATGACCACCTTGCCCATGGGGAGCTCCTCTGCTTTGCGGTGCCCCCAAGTTAGCGCGTCGTGAGCTGTTCGCTCCTGTAAGAAGTCACTCGGCCGGCAGCGGGCAGCCGTCCAGCACGCGGCCGAGATGCTCGCGCATGAGCGCGTCAGGCACGAAGGTCGTTCGGCCCTGTGCGCGATGCCGACGAGCAGGAGGCTGGGGAACATGACCGCGGACTCGCCGGAGACCGAGAGCATGAGACCACGACGGCGACAGCCGCCCGGCCCCGCTACGCGTCGATTCGGCTTCGCGGTCGCGGCATTCGTCAACCTGCTCCTGCTGTATCTGGGAAACGTCTGGCCGGGGTGGCAGGTCATCCCCTTCCTCACCGGCGAAACCGTCGAGGTGCTTCCTTGGATCAATGCGTCGCTCGCGATCGGCGTCGTCGCGAATGTCGTGAACCTCATCTTCGACCGGGCATGGCTGAAGTCATTCGGCGACCTCGTGACCACCAGCGTCGGCCTCGCGGCCATGATCCAGCTCTGGGCGGTGTTCCCGTTCGATTTCGGCGATTCGACCTTCCCGTGGGTCGTCATCGTGCGCACGTTGCTGGTCATCGCGATCGCAGGTTCGGCGATCGGCATCGTCGCTGCGGCTGTCGCGTTCGTGCGCGCCCTCATCCGGCGGGCGGATGGCTGACTCGACGGTCATGTGCGCGGAGCGCCCTGGCGCGCCAGTCGATGATGTGCGGCTGCAAGCCCTGGAACGAGACGGCGAGGTGAACCGGACTGTGGAGGGCCGTGTCGGGAAGGTTCTCCCTACGCAGCTCACGCCACGCGGTCGACGCAGCCTCGAGAACGCGACCGCTGCGGTCCGGGTGAGCGGAAGGCGACGTACTCCGTACCAACGATGAGGGAGACCACCGCGCAGCTTGCGATATGGATGAAGCCGATCACGACCATCTGCGTCCCGATCGGCCAGGTGATTCGGCCGGTGTTCCGTTCGGATGCGGGCTGACAGCGCCGCACTGCGCCGCCGACCAACCGGATGCCCGCGATCTCGCCTGCGGCCCGGAGCTCGGCTGATGCCGCAGACGAGGCCGTGCTCCGCGGTGAGGTCGTCACTATTCATACAAGAGATTGCGCGACGAAGTGCATCCAAACCCGCGCTGAAGAGGGAAGTACATAGTGTCGGGTGAACACGCACCCGCCGACAGAAGGGAAAGTCCAATGAAGCGCATTCTCGCCACGGGATTCATCGCCGCTCTCGCCACGCTCGGCGTCGCCGGCACCGCGCACGCTGCGCCCGCCGACGCTGCCTGCTTCGGCCAGGTGCACAAGACCATCAACACCGAAGGCGCCCTCGGATTCACGAACGTCGGCGACGTCGTCCAGGCAGTCGGCGGCCAGACCAAGAACGAGATCGCCCGGGGTATCTGCGGCGACTGAGCGCCTGACGATTCTCAGCACTGTAGTCGGCGGCTCAGAACCCTTGTTTCCGAGCCGCCGACTCGATCTTCCAACGTCGGCGCCTGGTGCTGTCGAGTCACCGCTGGACACCGGTCGATCGCCTTCGCCGGATCTGCGGACCCCCGCGTCGCCGACCTCGTCACCCTGCGCCGCCGCCGCGCGAACGATGCCGCGGCGGCGCTCGGCCTTCCGCCGTTGCCGTCAGCCGACATCCGGTTGACGGATGCCTCAACACCGTCGGACTCGGCCGCTATTTCGCCGGCCTCGCGCTCAGCGCGGTCGAGAACCGGCCGCTGCCCCCCGCCGTGCCCGAGTTGCGTGTGGCGCTCGTGCCCCGGGCATCGACTGCGTCCCGCGACTGACGCCGGCCGCGATCAGATCGCCCACCGCCAAAGAGCAACCGACCGGTGACGGGCTCGAACGTGCAGGACCGGGCGGGTTGGAGCTCGACCTGGTCGATCAGATGCCAAAGGCATTCGAGGCTCAACGAACTTGGTCTCGGCGAGGGGATGCCGACTCGATCTCTCGGGCCATCTTGAGTCAAAGTGTTGGATGAACGGCACGGATCAGGACTCGTCATTGCTGTTCTGTCTCCGGCTCGGGTCGGGAGCGCGACGCTGGAGGAGCAGGGGTCAGCGCCTCACGAGAATGACCACGCTGTTCGTATTGACGGTCCCGGAGCCGTTCGGCGCAGCGACGACCACTGCCACCACGTGCGGCCCGGTCAGCCCCTTCGGGATCTTCAGGTTGTACGAGAACTGATCGGAGCGGGTGCTGTACGTCGCACACCCGGGCTGCAGCACACCGTCGAAGGTGACTCGGACCAGGCAGGCCGCGGTGAGCGCCAGGGCGTCGGCGTCGGAGATCAGCGCGCCAGTGCTGGTCCGGAGGGTGAACTTCACCGGGACCGATGATCCGGCGCGGTACGACGTCTGCGGGATCGGTTCCTGGAACCCGCCGAACTGGAATCCGACCCGGTACTCGACGGACGCCTGGGCTGAGTTGCCGGCATTGTCGGTCGCCGTGCAGTTGAGGGTCTTGACGCCCAGCGTGGCCGTCGCCGGGGCGGCGCATCCGGACGACGCCACGCCCGAGGTGGCATCCGTTGCTCCGGCGGTGGCGATGGCTGTTCCACCGACCGGGACGGGGTCCGGCGACACGGAGCCGTTGATGGTCGGTGCGGTCTGGTCGACCTGCAGGTTCAGGGTGGCCGGTTCGCTGGTGTTGAATCGGTCCGCCGCGGTGCAGGACAGCGCGTGGTTCCCGTCGCCGAGGGTGACGGTCGCGTGGTAGGTCTCCGCAGAGACGGCGAGGTTGAGCACGTCGACGCCGTTGGACGTGCACGTGATGCTCCGCACCGCCGTGGTGTCGTGGGCGAACACGTCGACCGTCACCCCGTCAGTGCCCGACGATTCCGCGTTGTACCAGCCCGTAGGGGCGACGGTGTCAGCCGTGTCGACGGACATGGTCACCATCGGAGGGTCGTCGTCGGGTTCCGGCAGGATCTTCCAGAGATCCACAGTCCCGATGTCGCGGTTGGCGGCGGCGAGGCCGGGCGTGTCGTCGATTCCGAACCGCCCCAGGTCGATCGTCTGCGACTGGCCCGTGTCCACCAGGTGCTTGCGGTCGAACCTGTCGAACGAGCCGACCGAGTCGTTGATCTCGACGAGCAACGAGTTCGGGAAGCCGAGCTCCTGCAACGCGGACACGATGTCCGGGTCACCGTCCTCGTCGACGTCGCCGATCGCGTCCGAAGTGATGACGGGGCCGAAGCCCTCGAGTGACCAGTCATTGAACGTGCCGTCGCCCGCGCCGGTCATGATCTCCCGGGTGTGGCAATCGACACCGCAGGTCTTGTAGATGAACAGATCCAGGTGGTTGTCGCCGTTCATGTCGTGAAGGTCGATCCTCGACGGATTGCTTCCGGTGACCAGGGTGGTGGCGAACGCGAAGGTGCCGGTGCCGTCGCCGAACAGAAGGGCGATCTCGCCGTCACCCGACCGCGTCACCGCGATATCGCCGTGACCGTCCTCGTTGAGATCGGCGATCTTGAGCGACCTGAGATCGCCGGGGTCGCCGACCACGAGCGTCTGGCCGGTGACGAAGCCGCCGGCGCCGTCGTTGTGCAGCACGAACATGACACCGTCGTTGATGTTGGCGACCGCGATGTCGGGGGCGCCGTCATCGTTGACATCCCCGATCGAGATCGAGCTCGGGATGTCCCCCATCGGGTAGGTGGTGAAGGTCGGGAACCCGCCGTTGACGTTGAGCAGCACGGAGATGCTGTTGATGTCCCCGTTGATCAGGGCGAGGTCGGGGAGATCGTCGCCGTTGAGGTCGCCGACCTCCATCAAGGTCGGATCGTCGCCCGCGGCATACAGGGCCGTCGCGCTGAAGGTCGCATCGCCTTCGTTCAACAGCACGGCCACCCGGTCGAAGGGCGAATCGGTGGCGACCAGGTCGTCGAACCCGTCGCCGTTGAGGTCGGCCGCATGCAAGGCGAAGGGCTTCGACCCCATCGGGTAGCTGGGTGGGTCGTAGGGCTCGACCTCCACGTCGGCCGTGGCCGGCGGCACTCCCACGAACCCGAGCGCGACGACGGCCACCGCTGTGAGACCGATGCGCGCGATCCAGGTCTTCCGTGGGGTGGGGCTGGACCCGTTCATCTTCGAACCGCCGATACGTCAGGGGGCACTCGCGCGCAGCGTATCCAAGACCCCGACGCCAGCACCATTCCCCGAAGAGGTGACAACGATTACCGACTCCCACCCATCCGAAGCCGGTCGTGTGGGCCGCTCCCCTGCCGGTGAGCGGGTAAAGCCAATAACGCCTGCGATGACCACGGCGGTCGCGACCAAGAGCACGGCATCGATCAGGAAAGGCTGCGACTGACGCAAGCTGTACGGACGAGCTGCGCTGAATCGAGCCTGCCGACGACAATCGCTCACGCGACGAGAGGGTCGGTTGAGCCCGTGCCCAATGGATCTCCTCGGGCTGGAGTCGCCTTCTGGGAACGGGCCGAGATGGCTTGGACAATCTCGGATGTGATCAGGGTTCCCTGCCGTGATCGTTGCTATCGCATTTCGACGCTATCCGTTGAGCTCGAGCGCTCTCTGGCCACCTCGGGTCAACACCGTGGGATAGACGTGCGCGCATCGCGTCATCGAGCGCTCGCTACACGGCGTCCACGCGATCTGTATACGTTGCTGCCTCGAGCTGGTGGAGAGGCCCCCAGTGGCTGGGCGTGGCTGGGCGCAGTGCCCGTCGACCCGCGCAGCACGAGGGTGGTGGTCAACGGCGGCGAGGTACCCTCCCCGTCGTTGCCCGCGAGCCGCGCAAGTAGGGTGGCGACCGCTCGCTCCCCTGCCACCGAGCTGCGCGCGGACCGTGGTCAGCGGAGGCGTGACCAAGCCGCTGCCGAAGATGTCGTCGAAGCCGGCGACGCTGGGATCTTCTGGCACCGTGATGCCCAGCGCAGCTGCTGCCTGCATGAGACCGATCGCCACGAGGTCGTTGAACGCGACGACTGCCGTCGGGCTTGCGCCATGATGGACGGACTGCGGATCCAGGCGCTCCTCGACCCGAGCCGACCGACCCTTCCGCTCCTCGAGACCTTCATGCGACTGATCGTCACCGACGAGCACACCACCGGTCGAACCCCCGATTCTACCGGCCTGACGAGAATTTCGAGGTAGGGCGGACGGGACTTGAACCCGTGACCGATGGATCTCCTCGGCCACGTGCGCCGTCTCGGCCGGGACAGGAATGCCTCGAATAATCTCGACGTGATCAGTAGTTTCTTGCCGCGACGCTGAGTGTCGAAACTCGACTTTACCCGTCCACCTCGGCGGTATTCGAGACATCTCGGGTCAAAAGTGTTGGATAAACGTGCGCGGATCAAGTCAGTGCGACCAATGTTCACCGGTCGGAATTGTGGACGTAGGGTCATGGTCGGCCGCGTCGGGCAACCTCTCCCAGCCAGGCGAGGCTGGGCTTGGGGTGTCGCTCGAACGTGGCGCGATCGACGGCGATCAGCCCGAAGGTCGGCTCCCAGTGCCCCCACTCGAAGTTGTCGAGGGCGCTCCAGTGGAGGTAGCCGCGCACGTCGATGCCGTCCTCTGCCGCGGCGAAGAGGTGTGTCAACGCCTCTGAGGTGTACGCGATGCGGCGTGTGTCGTCCGCGGTAGCGATGCCGTTCTCGGTGACGAGGACCGGCACGCCCCGGGTGACCTCCCATGCATGGCGGACGGCGATGCCGAGCGCGTCCGGGCGATACGGGGTGCCGACAAGGGTGTTGTCGGGACTCGGCGGGTGCGGGACGAGGCCGTTGGCATCCACCGCCTGCGTCGAGTAGGCCTGCACGCCGATGAAGTCGTCGCCGCGCGCTGCTTCCAGGAAGGCGTCTTCTCGGGCATGGCGCTCCTCCTGGAGCCTGCCCTGGCCTGCC
>DASSZA010000284.1:0-14408 GCA_035703005.1 Candidatus Limnocylindrales bacterium
GAACTTCGAGGGGTCGAATTCCGGGAAGATCGGCTTCGTCGGGTCACCCGACGGGCTTGCCTCGGCACTCGCGGACGCACTCGGCGAGGCGGTCGGTGGCGGCGAGCTCGGCTCGGCGGTCGGCGATGGCGACGCGCTTGCCGGCGCGGACGACTCCACGACGGCCTGACTCGCCGACGGCGTGGCGCCGCTGCAGCCTGCCACGAGCAGGCACGACCCAAGAAGCGCGCCACGCGCGCCCGTGAACGACCGATGCATTCGGGACCCCTCTTACCCCCTGCCGGCCCCCCGGCTGGCAGCAGTACTTTCGTACTACGGGGGCCTCGCGCGAAGTCGCGCGCGCGACATGTGGTGCGAGGACGCACCACATCGTCAGGTCGGCAGCGTCACCCGGAACGTCGTACCGGCACTCCCCGAGGCCTCGACCATCAGCTCCCCGCCGTGTGCGACGACCAGGTTGCGGGCGATGGCGAGCCCGAGGCCGGACCCCGTCGAGTCGGCTCCCTTCGCGAATCGCTCGAAGACGTGGGGAAGGAGCTCCGGATCGATGCCCGTGCCCGTGTCGCTGACCCGAAGCACGAGTCGGTCGCCGGCGACCTCGCCCGCGACGACGACCGTGCCGCCCGACGGTGTGTGCCGGACGCCGTTCGCCACCAGATTGGAGAGGACCTCGCGGATGCGTACGGGATCGACGTCGAGGATCGGGAGGTCGTCCGGGACATCGGCACGGACCGTGACACCGGCATTCCCCGCGGAGCCCTCGAACGAGCGGACCACCTCCCGGACGAGCAGGTCGAGGTCGGTCGGCTCCTTGTGGAGCGTGAGCGTGCCTGCCTCGGACAAGGCGACCGTGCGGAGGTCGTCGATCAGCCGCTCCATCACGCGCGCCTCCTCGAGGATCGCCGTGAGATGGGCTTCATCCGCCGGATGGACGCCATCGATCATCGCCTCGACGTTCCCGGAGATGACGCTCAGCGGCGTGCGCAGCTCGTGGCTCACGTCGTTGAGCAGCGTTCGTCGCTGGTCCTCGTCACGCTCGAGCCGTTCGACCATCGTGTTGAAGCCACGGGCGAGTTGGCGGATCGGACGCCAGGCACGGGACGGGGTACTGACGCGTGTCGTGTAGTCGCCGCCCTCGACCCGTCGGGTCGCTTCGACGATCGAATCGAGCACACGCGCCGATCGGCGGAACGGTCCGCTCGACGCGAACAGGACCGCCAGCACGACCAGGGCTGCGACCACGACCGGGATCGGGCCGAGCTGCGAGAGCGCCGCCGCGATGAGCGTGACGATCGCCCACGCGATCACAAGGAAGGCGATTCCGAACAGGCAGCCGAAGAACGGCCAGGGCGGACCGTGCCACTCCCCGCGGCCATCGCGCCCTGCGCGACGGTCGGCGCGTCGACGCCGCCACATCTCGCGGCGGTAGGTGCGCCAGTCTTCGGGCGTCGGGTCCCGTTCGGTCATCGATCGTCCGCGAGTCGGTAGCCGACGCCGTACACGGTCAGGACGAACCGCGGCTCACGCGGGTCCGGCTCGAGCTTGCGGCGGAGGTTCTTGATGTGCGAGTCGATCGCCCGCTCGTAGCTCTCGAATGCGACCCCGTGGAGCGCGTCGAGCAGCTGGCTTCGCGTGAAGATCCGGCCGGGCTGTCGGGCGAGGGTGGCGAGGAGCGTGAACTCGGTCGGCGTCAGGTCGATGGTCTTGCCGCCAACCTCGGTCCGCATCCTCGGAACATCGAGCTGCAACTCCCCGACGCGGATCACGTCCGACGCCTCTGCCGGCCGATCGGTCCGGCGCAGCACGGCCTTCACTCGCGCGACGAGCTCGCGCGGCGAGAACGGCTTGGTCAGGTAGTCGTCGGCTCCGAGCTCGAGGCCGAGCAGCTTGTCGAGCTCGTCGTCTCTGGCCGTGACCATCACGATCGGGATCGAGCCGTCGCGGCGGAGCTCGCGGGTGACGTCGAGACCGTCGAGGCCCGGCAACCCGAGGTCGAGCACGATCAGGTCCGGGTGGTTTCGCCGGGCGGCATCGAGGGCAGCGCGCCCGTCGTTCGCGGTGATGACGCGGAACCCGGCGTGCTCGAGATAGTCGCGTGCCAGTTCGACGATCCGTGGCTCGTCGTCGACGACGAGGATCGTGCGGCTCATGTCAGCGAGCTCGAGTGTGTTCGCACGGGAGGCATCCTACCGACACGCACACGCCCTCCCGGGGATCCGAGAGGGCGCGCCGTTGTCGTGCCGAGCCCGTCAGGCGCCCGGGTCCGGCGAACGCGGTGGCGTGGGCGAGGTCGGCTCGCTGCTCGACCCCTCGCCGTGCGCCTGGCGGTGCCAGTCGTCGAAGGTCTGCTGGAAGTGCGATCGCGGATCGCGGCCGCTTCCCTTGTCATACCCACCGGGTCCGTAGCCACCGGGTCCGTATCCGTAGCCCGGCCCGCCCCAGCCTCGACCCCAGCCGCCGCGGCCTCGCCAGAAGACCGCGCGCATCAAGCCGAAGATCAGGAAGAGGAAGAGGAAGAAGCCGATGAACCCGAGGAACGGGAAGCCGTGGCCCCAACCCCAACCCCAACCGCCGTAGTAGTACGGGTAGGGAACCGGGGCGACCGGCGTGACGACGGTGCCAGCGGGCGCGCTCGCCACGGCGGTCGTGACCGCGGTCGAGAGCCCGGCCTGGTAGGCCGTCTGGGCGATGATCCCGCCGCCGACGACGAGTGCCGCGACGACGAGAAGTCCGATGAAGAGATTGCGCATTTTTGCGTGAGCTCCTTTCTGGTTCGGATGCTCGCGCCGGAATGTGGAGCGGCGATGGAGCCGCGATGCATACTTCGCGCCTTCCCGGCGACGGGTTCCTCGTTGATGCACTTCGGCTGCATCACACGGTGGGGGCGGCGTGCTCACGCCGCCCTAGGACGCGACGAGGACTGCGGCCTCACGTACGGCCTGCATGGCGCCGTATCGGCCTAACGCGGCGCCAGACGATCGGTCGGGGAGCGATCGGATACGGCATAAGGCGTCGTGCGCCAGGTGCACGACGCCATATCGCACTCAGGCCGACGACGGCGGCCTACCATCGGCTCTCATGAAAGCCGTGGTCGTCGCGCTTGTGGCCCTCATGGCCACGGCGTGCAGCAGCGCTGGAGCGCCAACGTCACCGTCCGTCGCTCCGGCAGCCTCGCCGTCGACGGCTCAGCCTGAGCCATCGACCTCCGCAAGCACCACAACTCCGGCCATCGTCGGCGAATGGGTAGGCACGCACGACTGCGCGCGGATCGTGAAGATCCTGACGGACGCCGGACTGCAGGAGGATCTCGGCGATGCGGTCTACGGCAACGGACTCGTTCCCGGCGCCGACCCGAACACAAAGACCGTGAAGGATGTAGCGCATGTCTGCGACAACGCCGTCCAACGGAAGCACTCGCACTTCTTCACCGCCGACGGCCAGTTCGGGTCGAAGGACTTCAACGGGCAGCAGGTCGACGATGGCCCATATCGCCTCCAAGGCGACGACGTGGTCGTGATCGGCGACCAGCCGTTCCACTACTCGATCGATGGCGACGAGCTCACGCTCGTTCCGCCGAAGGTCGATATCTCTGGATGCACCACCCAGGAGTGCCGCTTCACAGCGACCTGGGTCCTGATGGTGGCGATGCCAGGAACGACCTGGAAGCGAGGCGAGATCCCCGTCTCGTGACGCACGCCGCGAGGTCTCTGATCGCCGCGATCGACCAAGGGACGACCAGCAGTCGATGCCTCCTGATCGACCACGACGGGCGGGTCGTGGCCAGCCACCAGCTCGAGCATCGGCAGATCACGCCGCGGCCGGGCTGGGTCGAGCACGATCCCGACGAGATCCTCGAGCGTGTCCGCGCGTGCGTGCGGATCGCGATGCGCGAGGCAGGTGTCGATGCCAGCGCGATCGCGGCGGTCGGCATCAGCAACCAGCGCGAGACGACCATCGTCTGGGATCGACGGACCGGTCGGCCAGTCCATCCGGCGATCGTCTGGCAGGACACGCGAACGGCCGAAGCGGTCGCTCGGATCGGCGACCTCGATCGCTTCCGAACGAAGACAGGGCTCCCCGTTTCGACGTACTCGAGTGGGCTCAAGCTCCGCTGGATCCTCGACGCGATCGATCGTGACCCGGCCGACCTCGCGTTCGGCACCGTCGACACGTGGCTGCTCTGGAACCTGACCGGCGGCATCGACGGCGGCGTGCACGCGACGGACGTCACCAACGCGAGCCGGACGATGCTCATGGATCTCGAGACGTGCGAGTGGGATGGGGCGATCCTCGACGAGATCGGGATCCCGCGCGCGGTCCTTCCGGAGATCCGCGGGTCGTCCGAGGTCTACGGGACGGGTGTCGACGACTTGTCGGGCGTCCCGATCGCCGCGATGCTCGGCGACCAGCACGCCGCGTTGTTCGGCCAGACTTGCTTCGAGGCGGGGGAGGCGAAGTGCACGTACGGCACGGGCGCCTTCATGCTGATGCATACAGGCATCACGCCTGTGCCGAGCACACACGGGCTGATCACCACGGTCGCGGCGAGGCTCGGTGGCCCCGAGGCGCCGACGACCTATGCGCTCGAGGGCTCGGTCGCGGTCGCCGGTGCGCTCGTGCAGTGGCTGCGCGACGACCTCGGGATCATCGATTCCGCCGAGAAGGTCGAGGCGCTTGCCCGTTCCGTGCCGGACTCGGGGGACATCGTGATCGTGCCGGCGTTTTCGGGCCTGTTCGCCCCCCACTGGCGACCCGACGCGCGCGGGATCATCGCGGGCTTGACGCGGTACACGACGAAGGCCCATATCGCTCGCGCCGCGCTCGAGGCGACCGCGTACCAAGTCGCGGATCTGGCCGCGGCGATGGCGGCGGATCTCGGCGGGCCACTCCCCGGGGAACTGCGGGTCGACGGTGGGATGACCCGGAACGGGTTGCTGATGCAGATCCAGGCGGACATCCTGGGCAGTTCGATGGTCGTGCCCGACATGGCCGAGACCACCGCCCTCGGAGCTGCCTATGCCGCCGGTCTCGCGGTCGGCTTCTGGCAGGACCTCGATGAGCTGCGATCGATGTCGAGCTCGACCCGTCGCTTCGACCCGCGGATATCCGAAGCGGAACGCGTCGGCGCCCTCGCGCGTTGGCACAAGGGCGTCGAGCGCTCGCTGGGCTGGGTCTAGGCGCGGCTTCTCCGGCGCGGCTCTTGGAGGAACGCCAAGGCGATCACGAAGACGCCGGCGATCACCAGAAGGACCGGCCAGAAGCCATCGACTGCGAACGGGACTGTGCCCGTCTGGAAGATCGTCTCGAAGAACACGGCGCCGAGCGCGAACATCACCAGGGAGATCGCGATCAGCCGGCTCCCGGCTCGGATCTTGTGCTGATCGTCGGTCTGGAACCCGCGGAGCAGGACGCCGATGCCGGCTGCCCCTGGGATGAGGGTCCAGGCGTAGGCCCAAGCCTCGTAATGCCCGGTGCGGTCCATCGCGAACAACATCGCCGCGATGGTCATGATGATCGAGCCCGCGATCGTGAGCCCGTCAGCCGGTTCGTCCTGAGCCAAGAGGCCCCCGATGAACAAGACCATGCCGGGGATGAGGATGAACAGGGTCCAGCCGCTCCCACCGAGCCACGAGCTCGGGTCGGTGCCGGTCGCGTTCATCGCCCACGTGATCGCGCCGATCGTGATGAGCACGATCCCGGCCACGATCGGGTTCCGACGATGATGCGTTTGCGTTGACACGGCAGTCATGGCCGGTCTCCTGTGCAGATTCCCTCAGGCTCATCGGACCACCGCAGCCATCTCGGCGTCCAGTGCCAAAGCTCCTCTGATCGCGTGACTCGGGCGGCACCGGTCGGCGTCGAGGGTCTGACGCACCTGAGTCTAGTCAAACACTTGACAATTAGACCATTCGCTCGGTAGAGTCTCGACATACCCTAGACAAACGGTCGGGGATAGGGAACTGGAGACAAATCTCGTGAAGTACCTGAAGGCCCTCGCACTCTTGCTCGTCATCGTCGGTGGCGTGAACTGGCTGCTCGTCGGGATCGCACAGATCGACCTGGTCGCCGCGATCACGGGCTCGACGTTCGGCAACACGAACGTGCTCTCGTCGCTGATCTACATCATCGTCGGCATCGCCGCGCTCGCTCTCGTGCCGACGCTCTTCCGATGGATCACGGCCGACTCGTCGTCGACGACGGTCGCCTGACCTCGAACCCCTCCCGCGCCGATTCCCGCCGGCGCGCTTCTCGGCCCGCGACGACCGGACCCTCCCGGGTCGTCGCGGGCCTTTCGGTGCCTGTTACGCGGTTGCAAGACCGCCAGGGGTAGGGTGGCCGAACCCCGGACGACAGCCGCACCGAGGACCGTCATGACATCGACCGTTCGCCGTCTCGCCCTGCTCGTCGCTTTCGCGATGGGCGTCTCGCTCGCCGTCGCGCCGGCCGTGGCAGCGCACGACAGCACCGAGTCCTCCCTGCCGACGCGAGTCGACCTTCCGAACGGGTGGCAGCCCGAAGGAATCGCGTCATGGGGCAAGTGGCTGTTCGCCGGCTCGTTGAAGGACGGGGCGATCTATCGCGCGAACGCGAAGAACGGCAAGGGTCGGATCTTCGTCGCCGGCGAGACCGGCAAGGCGGCGACGGGCCTTCACATCGATCGATGGGGTCGACTGTGGGCGGCGGGTGCGGCGACCGGTGACGTCAGAGTCTTCGATGCCCGGAACGGGAAACTGCTCCAGACCTACACGTTCGGCCCCGGCCCGATGTTCCTCAACGACCTCGATATCGCGCGTAACCGCGTGGTCGTCACGGATTCGATGAACGCGCGCGTCGGCGTGATCCCGCTCGGGAAGCACGGCGCGCTGCCGGAACCATCGAAAGCGTTCTTCATGCCGCTCACCGGTGACTTCCAGCTCCAGATGGGCTTCAACGCCAACGGCATCGCGGCCCGCGGCGGTTGGCTCGTCATCGTCCAGTCGAATACCGGTTTCCTGTTCCGCCTCGACCCGCGGACCGGCGACACGAAGAAGATCGACACGGGCGGGTACCTCGTCACCAACGGCGACGGCATCCATTTCCGTGGTCGGACGCTGTATGTCGTGCGCAACCAGGACGGTCTCGTGGCCGTGTTGCGGGTCGGCGAGTTCCTGCGCCACGCCCGGCTCAAGGGTGAGATCAAGCCAGCGCCCGACACGATAGACATCCCGACGACCGCGACCATCGCCCTCGGTGGGCTCTACGTTGTGAACGCCCGGTTCACCACGCCGCCAGGCCCCGCCGTTCAATACTGGATCACGCGGCTTCCCTTGAAGCCCTAGAGCTTCGCGGCGTACGCGCACGCGCATCGGCCGGTCTCCCTGGGGAGGCCGGTCGATGCATATCCGAGCTTGGCGCGGGCGGCGGCGGCGAGGCGGCGGCGAGGCGGCGGCGATGATGCATATTTCCGGCCGTCCGGCGGCGGTCTTCTGCGTCATGCACTTCGCCTGCATAAGGCCGTGATGACGCGGCCGGTCGCGGGGTGTCCGGGGACGGCCAACGCCTCCGATATGCAGCCGAGCTGCATCAACGCGGAGTGATCCGCCCGGGCGTCGGAAATGTGCATCAACTAACGGTGGGCGCCGGCCGAAGCGGCCCACGCGCACCGCCACCGCGGCGGTAGCCTGACGCCGTGAGGCGAGTCACCGCCGCGATCGACATCGATGCTCCCGCCCGCGACGTCTGGGACCTGTACGCCGACGTCCCGCACTCGCCCGACTGGGTCCCGTTCTCGGAAGAGATCCTCTACGTGAGCGGGCCGCCGGGCGTCGGCCAGGTCTACCGCGAGCGGACCAGGCTCCTCGGCATCAGCGACGTCGCCGAGTGGCGGATCATCGAGTGGGAGCCGCCGCGGCGGCAGGTCCAGCTCTCGACCGACAAGTCGATGGACGCTCGACTGGTCATCGAGGTCGAACCGCTCGAGCCACTCGACGCCGGCCGCTCTCGTGTCCGCCAGGAGGCGATCTTCGAATCGCGCCTACCGGGACCGGTCGGCTGGGCGCATGAGCTCGTGTTCGCGAGTGTCGGACGGCGCGGGATCAGCGCCGCCGTCCGAGCGGCCAAGGCGCACCTCGAGCGCGACGCGCCCGACTGAACGTCAGGCGCGCCGCCCCAGGGACGGTCACGCCCCCTGCGTGACCTCGAAGAGGTCCTGCGCGACGAGGCCGTGGGCCTCGCGGTGGACCGCGATCGCGGCCTCACGATCGGGTGCCTCGACGAGGCAGAAGACCTTGCCTGCCGCCTCGTCGACCCAGTAATGCTGGTAGTCGACGCCGAACTTGGGACCGACGCGGACGTCGGCCTCATGGGCCGGGACGACGTCGCCGGCCTTGACGCCGGGGAGGTCGTGGATGTCGATGAAGGTTGCCATCGATGATTTCTCCTGGTCACGGACACATTCGATCGGGCACGGTGCCGCGATGCCGCCACTACGCGGATCCGCGGTCCCGCGGTTTTCTCAGGGGCACGGAGCGGGGCAGGGGACCGAGGGATGGCCCAACGACGCCGCGGGCGCGACTAGTGGTGTCATCTGCTCGCGAAGGTGGCGCAACGCTCGACGGGTCCGCGTCTTGACCGTCCCGATCGGCCAACCGAGTGAGGCGGCGATCTCGGACTGGGTCAGACCTTCGTCGTAGGCGAGCACGATGACCCGCCGCTCGACAGGGTCGAGACCGGCGATGGCGGCGTCGATCGATGCACGCGTCTCCCTGTCAGTGACAGCGACCTCGGGGAGTGGCTCCGCCGTTCCGACCGCGATCAAGTCGCCGGTGCCGGCCAGCCACTCATCGACGGGATGCATCTCCTCGGCAGGGCGAGCGAAGGCGGAGAAGCTCGCCGCTCGATCGCGACGGCCGGCCGCGCGCAAGCGGTCGATCGATCGATTCCGCGCGATCGTCATCAGCCACGACCGGAGCTCGCCACGCTCCGGATCGAACCGTTCCGCGTGATCCCACAGCGTCAGGAACGTCTCCTGGACGACCTCGGTCGCGAGCCATTCATCGCGGCTCGTCTGCATCGCGGATGCGAAGACCGCGCTCGAGTGCCGGTCGTAGAGACGCTCGAGGGCCGGCTCCGAACCGTCGAGCAGGGCGGCGACGAGCGCCGCGTCGGTCGTTACGCCGGCGGTCGACACCCCGTCAGTCGACGCCCCGCTGATGGATGCCTCGTCGGTCGACGCCACGCGCGTAAATGCTGCGTCAACCGACGCCAAGCCGGTCGATGCGGCGCCGGCCGACGTGATGCCGGCACCTGCATCGTTGGTGGGCCGTTCAGCCACCACGACGTCCATGAGGACCTCCCTCCGGATACTTCTCGCTCATGTAAGTATCTCGCGAGTAAGATAATAGCGAAGGAGAAGATGTTCTGCTAGTGTCTTCGTGATGACAGATGACCTCATCGATGAAGTCCTTGGCGGTTGGCGCTCGACGAGCCCCTCGATCGACATGGCGCCGCTCGAGGTGACCGGCCGCCTCAGCCGCATCGGGCCGCTACTCGGGCGCCGTCAGGAGGCCGTCTTTAGCCGCTTCGGCGTGAACCGGGGAGAGGTGGGGGCCCTCAGCGCGCTCCGCGTCACCGGGCCGCCGCATCGGTTGTCGCCGACACGCCTCGGCCGTGGGCTGATGCTCTCCTCCGCGGGCGTCACCAGCCGGATCGACCGACTCGAGCGTCGAGGTCTCGTCCGTCGCCTACCCGATCCTGACGATCGACGGGGCGTGATCGTCGAGCTCACGGACGAGGGTGTGAAGCTGGTCGATGAAGCGGTCTCCGCCGTGGCCGAGAGCGATCGACAGCTCCTGGCGCGCCTCGATCCCGACGAGGTGGCACAGCTCCAGGGCCTTCTGAAGAAACTGCTCGCGGGCCTCGAACCAGCCGACTGACGCGCGACCGCCGCGCGCCCGCCGCCCGCCCGACCGCAGCGCGCGTGCCTCGCCGCGCGCACCTCGCCAGCATCTTTTGAACCATCCCGGGCCGTGTCGCGCCAATACGGCGACCGTCCACACTCGCGGACGGTCAGCCAGGAGGCGAGGGATCGGTGACGAGATCCGAATTGGTCCGGCAGGCTCGGCAAGGTGATCGTGACGCGTACGACATCCTGCTGACCGAGGTCGTCGACCACCTGTACCGGATCGCGCGACTGATCCTGCGGGATTTCGACCGCGCCGAGGACGCCGTGCAGGAGGCGCTCGTTCGGTGCTGGCGGGACCTGCCCCGTCTCCGCGATCCCGACAAGTTCGACGCGTGGCTGAACCGGATCCTGATGCGTTCCATCACCGACGAGGCCCGCAAGCGTCGTGGCTTCGTCGCCAACGTCGTCCAACTGAAGGCGGAGCCGTCCGTCGCCGACAGCAGCGGCACGCTCGCCGACCGTGACGAGATCGCCCGGGTGTTCGAACGCCTGTCGGCCGAGCACCGGACGATCGTCGTCCTCTACCACTATCTCGGGATGACCACGGACGAGGCCGCGCGGACCATCGGTATCCCGCACGGCACCGCCAAGTCTCGACTCCACTACGCGACCGAGGCGCTGCGGGCTGCCCTCGAGGCCGACGCGCGTGGCGTCTCACAGGGAAGGGCTCTCGCATGAGCACGAACGGCGATCCGCGCCGGTCCATCAAGGCCTGGCTTGAGGCCGAGGCGCCCGACCGGGCGCCGGGGAGACTGATCGATGCCTCGCGGGACCGCATCCGGTCGACACGACAGCGCCGTCCCTGGTGGCCGGCGTGGAGGGCTTCCAACATGAATTCGTACGTCAAGTGGGGGATTGCCGTGGCCGGGGTCCTGGTCGTGGCGTTCCTCGGCTACAACCTGCTCCCGAGTCGGGGCGGCACCGCTTCACAAGCAGCCGCCTCGCCTGCTGTTGTTGCGGCGACATCGCCAGCGCCGACCCCCGTCGAAGTCCCAGCGACCGGTGGCGGATGCGCTCCTTCGCCGGCCAAGTTCGATCCCGCCGCGAAGATCGACCTGACCGGGGCGTGGGCGGGGGACGATGGCGGGATCTACTACGTCCGTCAGCTCGGCAACGTGATCTGGTGGAACGGGATGTCGCAACGTGACGAGCCGCCCGGGTCGCTGGGCCGGGACTGGAATAACGTCGGCCGCGGCGAGATCAAGGACGATCTCACGATCGTCGCCGACTGGGCTGACGTGCCGCGCGGGATGGTCGACGGCCGCGGGACCGTGACGTTCAAGATCGGCCCGGATGGTGCGGGCAACATCCAGGTCACCAAGATCAGCGAAACGGGGACCGGCCGCGGCGACACCAAGTGGTCTCGTTGCCAGCCAGGCTTTGCATGAGTCGATGACGGTCGACGCCTTCGGCTGATCCATCTCGTTCCTCGCCTTCGGCGCCGGGGTCGCGCAGGCCCCGGCGTCGTGGCATGTTCTCGGCGCCCCGCGCGTAAGAGCGATGCATATTCCCCGGCTCTGGGCGGGCAGTCGTCGAGTGATGCAGCTCGCCTGCATAAGGCGTCGGTGGGAAGGGCCCGAGCGACGATGCGCGACGCCTGCTAGCCCTACGGTTATGCAGCCGAAGTGCATCAAGAAGGAACCCACCGCGCTCTCGCGGTGGATATGCATCAACGAAGGTGCGGTCACGCGGCACCCGGTCGCGCCGACGGCCGGGAATCAAGAAGCCCGGCTCTCGCCGGGCTTCGGTACGCGTTTACCGCGTCGGTCAGTAGCTTCGCCGCTGGGACTGGAAGCAGTCGCTGCAGTACACCGGCTTGCCGCTTGTCGGCTGGAAGGGAACCTGCGCCTCGCGCCCGCAGTTCGAGCACGTCGCGCTGAACATCTGGCGTGGCCCGCGGTCGTAGCCACCGGACGACCCGCCGCCGGAGTACCCGCCGCTTGAATAGCCGCCCGATCCACCGCCATCGCCCCGCGCGGCCTTGCGGCTCGCCCGACAGCTCGCGCAGCGGCGCGGCTCAGTGAACCCTCGATCGGCATAGAACTGCTGCTCGCTCGAGGTGAACACGAATTCCTGACCGCAATCGGAACAGGTCAGGTTCTTGTCTGCTGTGTACAAAGAAAAACTCCTACTCGTGCGACTTCAGCGAACCTGTCTCGCTGAAATCATCGAGAGGAGTGATCGTGTCGCCGCGGATCTGTTGGCCGTCGTCTTCGACGCCAGATAAGACAGTAGCACGAAGCTATTCGTGCGGTCGAATGAGCCTGCTGCGGCGTCCACCCGCGGCTCGAGCGTCAGACGTGTTGATCGACGAAGATCGGGTTGCCGTCCGGGTCGTTCACGATGAAGAAGCCGGGGCCTGAGCCGGACTCCTCGACCTCGGTCGCGATCTCGATGCCGGCATCCTTCAGTCGACGTTGGAGCTCGCGGACGTCGGTGTACCGCTCGACCGGCTGCGCGTTGCCGTCCCAGCCCGGATTGAACGTGAGCGTGTTGCGCTCGAGCATCCCCTGGAACAGGCCGATCACGGTCGAGCCGTTCCGCATGATCAGCCAACCCTGCGACGCGTCGCCGTGGAACTGCGAGAAGCCGAGGGCCTCATAGAAGCGGCGCGACGCGTCGAGGTCGCGAACGTCGAGACTGACCGAGAAGGCACCGAGCTCCATCCCCACGGCGGGTCCCTCCTAGTTGCGCGTGCGCACCGTCATCGGATGCGGTGTCGGTAACGCGACACGGCGTAGGCCGTTAGTACTGCTACACCACGGTACCTCTGGGTCGGTCGCTGCGCCGGGGGGCGCGCTCACCCGGAAGCCAGAGCCGCGGACGAAGGGGTGGCGCGGCAACGAGGGGCTTGTCCGCGTAGCCCAGTCGAATCGCGGATCGCACCCGCCACGGATGGAGGTTGCCCAGATACGACCGAGCGCGCATTGGGGGGACGCAGGACGTCTTCAGCAACTGACTACCCGGGGGAAGGGGTGAGAACGACGTGACCCAGAACACACGTAGACGAACACGCATCCGACACAAGGCGGCCGTGTTGCTCGCGACGGCGGTGGTCGTCGCCGGAGCGATGGCGGTCCCGATGACGGCCCTCGCGGCGGATGGCCCATTCACCATCGATGGCACGATCCCCGATACCGGGGCCACCGAGCTGCCCGACATCTTCGGCAGCACCAAGGAGCTCGGGCCACTCAACTCGAACACGACCAAGATCGGGGTCATCCACAACGACGCGGTGCCGACGCTGGGCCTCACGAATCCGAACGCCCAGGTCGACCTGCGCCGCGCCTGGCTCGATACGAAGCGCGACCCCGCGGCCCCGAACCACGACTGGCTGTATTTCGCATGGGAGCGAGATTCGAACAGTGGCAGCGGCTTCATCGCGTACGAGTTCATGAAGAACGCTGCGCCGGCCGGCTGTGCCTACGACACCGCCACTGATGCTCAGCTCACCGCGAACTGCAACCCGTGGGCGAACCGTACATCCGGCGACTTCATGATCCTCTGGGACCAGCAGGGCAACAGCAAGGACCTGTACCTGCGGACCTGGAGCGGGACTGCGCCGAACCTGACGCTAGGAGCGCCGACGTTGCTGAATAGCAGCGTCTCGCAGGCCGAGTACAGCTCGGACGGCTTCCGCGGCGAGGCCGCGGTCGACCTGACCGCGACGATCTTCGGCGGCAGCACGGCGTGCAAGACGTTCGCCAACACGATCCCCAGCACGGTCACCGGTAACTCCGACACGGCCGACTACAAGGACACCATCCTCGCGACTACCCCGCCGATCACCAACTGCACATCGACCACCGTCACGACCCCGAAGACCGGGGCGGGCGGATCGATCCCGGCCGGTGGGCTCTCCATCGGTTCGGGCGTCGTGGCCGTCAAGGACTCGGCCGTCGTCGACCTCGTCGGGGGCACGTCCACCCCGGCCGGCTCAGTCGCCTTCTCCCTGTGCAAGGTCGACGACCCCGGCCTCTGCACCACGGGCGGGACGAGCGTCGGCTCGACGAACCTTTCGGGTTCGGCCTATCCCGTCACCGTCCTGTCGCCGACAGCGTACGTGACGTCGGCTGGTCGGTACTGCTGGCGCGCGACCTTCAGTGGCGACTCCGCGAATGGCATCCCGGGCTCGTCCGACTCGCGTGACTCCGAGTGCTTCACCGTGAATCCGGTCACGCCGAGTCTGGCCACGACTGCGGGCGCGGACGTCCTGCTTGGCAACAACGTCACGGACAGTGCGACCCTCACGAACCTCGCCACGAAGCCGGCCAGCCCGGTGATCAACACGACGGGGACCGGGGGCGCGGTTGCGGGTGGCACGATCACCTTCACCCTCTACGGGCCCGATGACTGCTCGACGGTCGCTTACACGTCCTCGGCCACAGCGATCAGCTCGACCGGCACCGCTAGTGCGAGCTTCAAGCCCACCGCGACCGGCACGTATCACTGGGTCGCCTCGTAC
>DASSZA010000254.1:0-6078 GCA_035703005.1 Candidatus Limnocylindrales bacterium
GTCCGCCGCGGCTGGTCGTGGATCGGCAGGTGGCGTAGGACGTGCGACTTCGCATCCGTGTCTTCGAGGACCCTCCGCCGCGCCGGCTCCACGAGAAGCATCTCCCCCGGTCCCAGTCGCCCGCGCCGGAGGGTCTCAGACGGGTCGAACGGCACGGCACCCGCCTCGGACGCGACTGCCACGACCCGATCCA
The DNA here is from genome assembly GCA_035703005.1 of Candidatus Limnocylindrales bacterium. Classification (GTDB taxonomy): domain Bacteria; phylum Chloroflexota; class Limnocylindria; order Limnocylindrales; family CSP1-4; genus SPCO01. The sequence continues at coordinate 194 of DASSZA010000254.1, forward strand.
CGGTGATCGCAAAGGCCGCCGGACGGAGCCCGTTGCGGTCGACGAGCGCACCGACGCGACGACCATCCGAGAAGACGATGGCCGCCGGGCCGTCCCATGGCGCGAGCATCCCGGCGGTCCGCCGGCGAAGCGTCGCGACGTGCGGATGCGGGGCCCGCCGGAGACCCACCGCTTCCGGGATCGCGGCGAGCAGGGCCGGCGCAAGATCCCAGCCCGTCGTCGTGAGCAGTTCCAACGCTTCGTCGAGCGAGAGGGAGTCGGATCCGTCGGGCGATAGCAGGGGCCCAGCGTCCAGGAGCTCCGCGGCGAACGTCGCACCCGCGCCGTCGCTGGTGCGGCCACGGATCTGCTCCCGGTTCCCCCGGACGGTGTTGATCTCGCCGTTGTGGGCGATCGACCGGAACGGCTGCGCGAGCCGCCATTCGGGCGTGGTGTTGGTCGCATACCGCTGGTGGAACACGGCGTACCCGACGTCGAGCTCCTCGCGCAGGTCGGGGTAGAGATCGGCCAGGCGCGGGCCGGCCACGAGACCCTTGTAGACGACGGTCATGCACGAGGCCGACGGGATCGACGACTCGGCGAGCGCGCGGCCTGCCGAGCGTGCCGCCGACTCGGCGCGTCGACGTGCGATGACGAGACGACGCTCGAAGGTCCGGTCGCTCACGCCAGCAGGGCGCGCGACGACCGCCTGGGCGACGAACGGCCGGGAGGCTGCTGCCGACGCGCCGAGCGCGTCAGACTCGAATGGGACCATCCGCCAGTGCACGACCGGCAGCCCGGCATCCGCGTAGACACGCTCGATGAGTTCCCGGGCCGCCGTTCGGCCACGACGACCCCGCGGCAGGAACGCCATGACGACACCCGGGCGGTCCCACCGTCCGTCCGCGATGAGATCCAGGACGGCCCGTGACAGCGGCAGCGCCACCCCGGCGCCGTCGCTCGACTCACCGTCGGCGCCGAACGCGCCGCGGTGGGCGAGTGCACCTAGCCCAGCGAGGGCCAGCGGCAGGACGCGGAGACCGCTCCGTCCACCTGCATCGGCGACGAACCCGACGCCACACGCGTCGTGCTCGAAGCGCGGGTCGTAGAGCGGGGCTCGCGGGTCGCGTCGGTCGGGGGCGTCCATCGCGGCGTCTCCGAGAGGCGGTGGAGCGGCCACCGCCCTGGTCGGACGGGGGCCGCCTGTATGGGTTGACGGGCGCGAGGCCGGGTGCGTCGCCCGCTAGCTTTGGTAGGCGACCTCGCCATGCGTGGCGAGGTCGATGCCGATCTCCTCGTCCCGTGCCGAGACCCGGATGCCGAGGATCAGGTCGACGACCTTCACGATCAGGAACGTCGAGACGACCGCGTAGCCGATCGTCGCGCCGACGGCGATGAGCTGCGTAGCGACCTGCCCGACGTTGCCTTCCAACAGACCGGTGTACGCCTCCTGCACCGCGGCCGTCGCGAAGATGCCGGTCGCGATCGCGCCGAACATCCCGCCCACGCCATGGACGGCGAAGACGTCGAGTGCGTCGTCGATCTTCAGGCGCGAGCGAAGCAGCGTCGCGCTGTAGCACAGCCCACCGACGACCAGCCCGATCACCAGCGCGCCACCGACCCCGACGTAACCCGATGCCGGGGTGATCGCCACGAGACCGGCGACCGCACCGCAGGCCGCGCCGACGACGCTGACCTTGCCCTTGTGCAGGTAGCTCGCGAACACCCACGTGATGGTGGCAGCGGCGGCCGCGGTGTTCGTGACGATGAAGGCACTGGCCGCGACGCCGTTGGCCGCAACGGCGGAACCGGCGTTGAAGCCGAACCAACCGAACCACAGCAGACCGGCGCCAAGCACGGTCATCGGCACATCGTGCGGCTCCATGGGCTCGCCGTTGACGGCGCGCCGACCGATGAGCAGGGCCACGATGAGCGCCGACACCCCGGAGCTGATGTGGACGACGGTCCCGCCCGCGAAGTCGAGCGCGCCGAGCTTGTAGAGCCAGCCGTCGACCGACCACACCCAGTGGGCGAGCGGCGAGTACACGAGGATCGACCAGAGGACCGTGAACAGGACGAAGGCGCCGAAGCGCTTGCGCTCCGCGAAGGCACCCGTGATGAGCGCCGGCGTGATCGCCGCGAACATCAGCTGGAACGCCGCGAAGAGCACGAACGGCACGGTGGTCGCGTAGGTCGTCGAGGGTTCCAGACCGACGCCGTTGAAGAGGACGTGGTCGAGGCCACCGATCAGCCCGAACCCGCCGACGTCAGGCCCGAATGCGAGCGAGAACCCGACGATGACCCACACGATGCTGACGAGGGCGAGCCCGAAGAAGCTGTGCATGATCGTCGAGAGGACGTTCTTGCGGCGCACGAGGCCGCCGTAGAAGAGCGCGAGCCCCGGCAGCATGATCATCACCAGGGCCGTCGACATCAGGAGCCACGCGGTATCGCCCGTATCCATGAATCCCTCCCGGTCTCGGGACACCCGATCCGGCGGGTGTGGATGGAACGCTACGGAGTGCTTCGAGCGCGGTCGGCCCCGTGGCAGGACCGACAAGGTGTCGCTTGGGTGCCGGCGTCGGTCGCGAACGAGGTCCTTGGTTGCAGTACGGGACCGACCGCGGTCAGCGGAGGAGGTAGCTGTCCATCCCCTGGGTCCACATCAACGCGTCGTCCCAGGTGATCGCGAGGGCGTCATAGCCGGGATGCTCGGCGACCCAGACGAGCCCATCGCGCCCCATGACGTAGGCCGCCGTCGCGAAGGTATCCGCCCACGTCATGTCCGGACCCACGACCGTCATGCTTCGGACGTCGCTCGGGACCCGGCCGTCACGGGGGTCGAGGATGTGCGCACCGCGCTCGTACGCGGCTGAGGTCGCGACGGCGCCGCCGTCGATCTGCAGGACCGCGGCCACCCGGTCCGGGCGATCTGGATGACGGACACCGATCCGCCACGGCTTCGGACGGGACGGTCCCGTCGTCGCGACGACGTCACCGCCGGCGTCGATCGCGAACGCGTCCACGACCGACGAGATCTTGCGCGCTGCTCGTTCCACGGCCCAGCCCTTGACGAGGCCTGATGGGTCGAATCGGCCGTCGGCTCGCCACCGTCGCGCATCGAACGCGCCGTCACTGTCCATCGCGGCGTGATCGACCAGCGCGAGCACCTCGCGGACATCCGGGTGGACGTTGGTCTCGGCGAGCCTGCCATCGGCAAGTCTGCTGACTTCGCTGGCCGGGAGATAGGGGCTGAACCGCTCGTCGACCTCGTGCAGCAAGCTGAGAGCGTCGCGGAGCGCTTGCGATCCGCCGTCGCGATCCGCGAGGTGGAACGAGAAGACCGTGCCCATGACAGGTTCGGCGTGGACGATCATCGCCCGGCGGCATCCAGGGCCGACTGCAGCGACTGCTGATAAGCGCCACTGGTATAGGTCGCACCGCTCACCAGGTCGATGCTCGCTGACTGGGCCTGGAGCGCTTCGGAACGAAGCATCGGTTCGACGATGCTCGAGATCCGCGCCGAGTGCCCATCCCCATCAGGGAGCTGTAGTGCCGTCACGTCGGTGACTGCGCCACCCGAGACCGTCACCTGGACCTGGACGTCGCCGTAGCGCATCGAAACGTCTTGCCCGGTGAATGTCCCGTCCGCGTACCCGCTATCGGCCTGAGCGCCTGTCGCGGCGTTACTCGTCCCGCCTGACTGCGTCGTGCTGCCTGACTTACTCGTGGTGCCCGACTTGGTCGCAGCGCCGGCCGGCTGATCGACGACGGCCCGGTTGGTGCGGGAGGACGACGCGACACCGGACGCCTCCGGCGTCTTGAAGCTCAAGAGCAGGACGAGACCAAGGACCGTGGAGAGGAGGGCACCGACAGCGCGTTTCGGGATCATCGCAGGACTCCAGGGATCGTGGTCGTGGTCGTGGTCGTGATGAAGGTCGACGGCATGAGGTCAGTCGTCGAAGAAGCGTTCTTGATGGATGCGGCGGACCGGGACGCCAAGCTCTAGGACTGCTTCCTGGGCCGCGTCCATGAAACCCGACGGCCCGCACAGAAAGACCTCGCGCTGCCCGACGTCGGGGACAAGCCGCTCGATCGCGTCGGCCGACAGCGGATCGTGGGAGCCCCAGGTCCGGCGTGACCCGACTTGGTAGTCGATGACGACGTCGGGCGCTTGGCCCAGGACCTCCAGCTCGCGCGTGAAGACGAGGTCGCGTCGGTGTCGCGCCCGGTACACGAGCGTCACGGGGATCAGTCCCGCGAGCTCCTCGAGGATCGCCCGAAGGGGCGTCACCCCGATCCCGCCGGCGATGAGCAACGCTCGGTCAGCCGTCATCTGCTCGGTGGTGAGGTTGCCGTACGCACCTTCGACGATCGCGTGTGTGCCGATCGGGAGCTCGTGCGCCTGCGCCGAATCATCGCCGAGATCCTTGATCGTGACGCGAAGCCAGCGACCATTCGGGTCAGCCGAAAGACTGTAGGGGTGCGATCGCCACCATCCCCGCGTCATGAAGCGGATCGTCAGGTACTGGCCGGCACGCGCGGGAAAACGCTCCAGCTCGTGACCGGTAAGGTAGATCGACACGACGCCCGGACCTTCCTGCACGACGTTCGCGACGCGGAACCGATGCCGGACGTTGGCGGCGATGGGTGCTCCGAAACGGAACACGATCAGCGTGCCGATCGTGCCGATGTACAGCGCGATCCAGTAGATCCGAGCGACCGGATCGTCCACGAAGTCCGTCCCGACGACCAGCTGGTGGGCGAACCCCAAGGCGATCGCGAGATAGGCGTACAGGTGGACGCCGTACCACGTCTCGTACGACATGCTTCGGCGTGCGAGCCGCACGGACGTGATCGCGACCGCGATAAGCAGGCCGAGGCTGACTGTCGCCATCAGCACGAAGTCCCATGTCGTGATCAGCAGCCATGCCTCGCCGAGCACGCTCTCGCCCGAGGACATCGCGAAGCCGATGGTGGTGAAGACCGCGTGCCCGACGATCAGCCACACCGTCGCGAAGCCGATCCAGCGATGCGCGAAGGCAAGCCGATCTCGCCCGAATGCGGCGTCGAGCCATGGTGCCCGGGACATCAGGAGGAGCTGGATCAGCGAGAGGAATGTCCCGATCAGCGCGGTGAGCTGGCCGGTGGCCGTCGCCAGGCCCGCGATCGTCCCGAGCTGGTCGAGCCCGCCGTGGCGAACCCACATGGCGACGATCAGGATGATGTTCGCGACGAGGAACCCGACGACGTCCTCAGGGCGGATCGAAAGCCGCGATGCAGACGCGGTCGGCGCCCTGCGAGGGCGTGCGACGGCGGTCATGGTAAAGGAGCATCCCGACCCGCCGTGAGAAAGGCATGAGAGGCGGCTCCCGCGTGGTGACGCGAACGCGCGCTAGCCTGTCGCGGCCTCGCTCGATCGGGGGCGCGCCGCCCGGGTCAACTCGTCGAGGAACAGCCCGATGATCCCGACCGTGACGATCGCCCCGAGCCAGAGGTGGATCGTCCAGCCGATCCCGCCGCTCATCATCAGCGTCGCGAAATAGAGCGCGAAGACGATGGCCGGGATCAGGAACGCGACGATCCCATCGCCCACCCGGCTCCGGCCGGCTGGCCAGCGCCGCACGACGAGCTCGGCGGCGAGTGCGCCGAGGGCGATCGCCGGAAGGAGTCGATACTGGTCGTCGAGGACGGTCGCCATCGCGATCGGTGCGCCGATGACGACCGCATAGGCCCCGAGCGGCATAGAGCCGTAGCGGCGGCGCATCCACACGACCGCGCCCGCGAGCAGGGTGGCCCCGACGAGCAGGCCGGCGGCTCCGAACCCTTGCCGGATGTCGTCGGCCTGCCAGAACGGCGCCTCGTCCTGTTCCGGGTACGCGATCGTCGCACCGTCCGGCGACCAG
>DASSZA010000286.1:0-2081 GCA_035703005.1 Candidatus Limnocylindrales bacterium
TGGGGTCGCTAGAATCGGACAAACCCGCGGCGAGACGGGTTGCCAACTCCACTACCGCGCAACGGAGATCACCCCATGCCGCTACGGTCCGACGCAGAGCATTTCGCACTCATCAAGGTCATCGGCGTCGGAGGGGGCGGCAGCAACGCCGTAAACCGGATGATCCGCGCCGAGATGATGGGCGTCGAGTTCATCGCGGTGAACACGGACGCGCAGGCCCTGCTGCAGAGCGACGCTCCCCACAAGATCCGGATCGGCGACAAGCTGACCCGCGGTCTGGGCGCGGGCGCCGACCCGCAGGTCGGACAGCGGGCCGCCGAGGAGGACTCGGAGAAGATCTACGAGGCGCTCAAGGACGCCGACATGATCTTCATCACCGCGGGGATGGGCGGCGGAACCGGGTCGGGCGCGGCCCCGGTCATCGCCGAGATCGCCAAGGACCTGGGGGCCTTGACGGTCGGCGTCATCACCAAGCCGTTCAGCTTCGAGGGCTCGCGGCGCAAGCTCGTCGCGGAGAAGTCCGCCGAGGAGCTGAAGTCGAAGGTCGACACGCTCATCACGATCCCGAACGACCGGCTGCGGGACGTCGTCCAGAAGAACACCTCGATCGTGGACGCGTTCCGCGTCGTCGACGACGTGCTGCGCCAGGGCGTGGCGGGCATCAGCGACATCATCACGGTGCCGGGACTCATCAACCTCGACTTCGCCGACGTCCGGGCGATCATGAAGGACGCCGGCTCCGCGCTCATGGGCATCGGCCGGGGGACGGGCGAGAACCGCGCCGTCGAAGCGGCCCAGCAGGCCATCGCGAGTCCGCTGCTCGAGCTCGACATCCACGGGGCGCAGGGCATCCTCTGGAACATCACCGGTTCGTCGAACCTGTCGCTGTTCGAGGTCAACGAGGCGGCCGAGGCCATCAAGGAAGCCGCCGACCCCGAGGCGAACATCATCTTCGGGACGAGCTTCAACGAGCGGCTGGGCGACGAGGTCATGGTGACCGTCGTGGCGACCGGCTTCGACGGCGGCAAGCGCAAGCCAGCGGTCCAGCGCGAAGCGTCCGGTGTCATGGAAGGCGCGGCATCGAGCCGGGTCTCGCACGAGCGAGACTTCCTCCAGGAGCTCGAGCGCCAGCGTGAGCACGGAAGCGACGGCATGTTCAGCCCGGCGCCCGCTCGGGACGAGGAACCAGCCGTCGCGGCTGCTCCCCGCGTCGAGCGGACGGCAGGCGATCCGGCGCCCGCCCGGCGTCCGACGACGTACGACGCCGACGATCTCGAGATCCCGAGCTTCCTTCGGCGCAAGTGATGCGCGCCGGCACGCGGCCGGCGATCCATCGATGACGGAGCGACCGACCGAGGTCGACGCCCTTCGCGCCGCCTACGACGCCGTCGTCGCGCGGATCGCGGCCGCATGTGACCGAGCGGGTCGGGATCCGTCCGGCGTCACGCTCGTGGCCGTGTCGAAGACCGTGGATGCCGACCGTCTCGCCGCGGCGGTCGATGCGGGGATCACGACGCTCGGCGAGAACCGTGTCCAGGAGGCCGAAGGAAAGGTCGGCGTCCTGTCTGGCGTCACGTGGCACCTCGTCGGTCCGCTGCAGTCGAACAAGGCACGCCGGGCGCTCGAGACGTTCGACGTGATCCAGACGGTCGACTCGATCTCGCTCGCGGAGCGCCTCGATCGACTCGCGAGGGAGGTGCGCGGCGCCGGGCCATCCGCCCGCTACCCGATCCTCGTCCAGGTCAACGTGGATGACGATCCATCCAAGGCGGGGTTCGCACCGGTCGAGCTCCGTGAGGCCATCGACGCGATGGCGAGCCTCGACGCGCTCGAGGTGCGTGGGCTCATGACGATCGGGCGCCTGGTCGCCGATCCCGACGCGGCCCGCCCGACCTTCCAGCATCTGCGCGCGATCTCGGAGGACCTTCGCTCGCTCGGTACGCCGTTGGGACCGGCCATTTCCATGGGCATGACCGACGACTTCGAGGTCGCCGTGGAGGAGGGCGCGACGATGGTTCGCGTCGGGCGAGCGATCTTCGGCGAGCGACCGCACCGGCACGCCCCGGACGAACCCGAACATG
>DASSZA010000289.1:0-14838 GCA_035703005.1 Candidatus Limnocylindrales bacterium
CCGTCATCCTCGCCTCGCGGCTCTCGTCGGCCGCCAAGGCCGCCGAGATCCTGATCAGCCAGCGAGTGATGGCGATCGTCGAGGATTCGGTCGAGGCCGATGCCGTCGCAGACCTCGAGCTCAAGGGCTTCAGCACGGCGACGGCCGCGTACGCCGTTCGATCATGCCGCGCACAGTCGGCGTGAATCGCCCGTCAGGCGGGCCCGTCCGGCGTGCGCCCAAGGCGGTACGGCGTGAAGACCACCGGCACCTCGCTGCCCGCCAGGTTCGATCGCAACTCATCGCTTAGGTCGCCCAACAGCTCGCCATGCACGAGCTCGACGGTCGCGAAGACGTCGGCGAACAGGTGGCCGACATTCGCGGCATGGGCGATCGCCGCTTCCGAGTCCCGGTATCGCTCGACGATCATGCATTCCGTCTGATCGTCGTTGAGGAACAGGTCGTACTGGAGCGTTCCGGGTTCGTTCGCCGCCACAAGGGCATCTGCTTGCTCGGCCAGGCGCAGGTACTCGTCGCGCTTGCCCTCGTGAAACCTGAACCGTGCGATACCGAGCAACTCACTCATGTTCACCCTCAGATGGTCGATGGGCCCGACGCTGGCTGTAGGCCAACGTATCACCGGGTGGCCGCCGCGGGCCCCGATCCGGTCCTCGGCCCCATCCGTCGACTGGCCCGTGCGTGAGGCTGCCGAGGGGCGCACGCTTCGATCGACATTTCCGGTACACACGGGGAGGAGCGGTGCTAAGCGAGATCGCGGATGGCGTGCAGCTCCACGTGAGCGACTTCCTGCAAAGCAACAGCGTCGTCGTGGAAGGAGCGAGCGGCGTCCTGCTCATCGACCCTGGGATCACCAACTCCGAGCTAGGCGCGCTCGCGAACGACATCAGCGAGGCGGACCGCCGAGTCGAGGCGGGGTTTGCGACGCATCCGCATTGGGATCACCTGCTCTGGCACCCCGCGCTGGGCGTAGCGCCTCGGTATGCGACAGCGCGCTGCGCCGCTGACATCGACTCCGTGCTATCCGACGCCGGTTGGAGGGACCGGGTCGCCGAAGTCCTGCCGCCCGATATCGCCGACCAGATCCCGATGGACTTGTTGGGGCTCGTCACCGGTCTGCCCGCCGCGGCTGCGCGGATCCCGTGGGATGGGACGGAGGTCCGGATCATCGAGCATCGGGCGCATGCGATCGGCCATGCCGCGCTGCTGATCGCGGAGCCACGCGTCCTCGTCGCGGGCGACATGCTCTCCGACATCCTGATGCCGTTCCTAGACCTCGAGGCGGCCGATCCGATCGAGGACTATCTCGTCGCCCTCCGGCTGTTCGAGGGCGCCGCAGGCGAAGTCGACGTCGTCGTCCCGGGTCACGGGTCGGTCGGTGGCACGGAAGACCTTCGCGAACGGATCGCCCAGGATCGTGCGTACGTCGAGGCCTTGCGCGATGGCGTCGCCCCTGAGGACCCGCGGCTCGATCCATCGGGACCGAACGGCGACTGGCTGCTCGACGTGCACGAATGGCAGGTCCAGCAGCTCTCAGGATCCGCAGACGACTCCTGATCGGTGCGGCCCAGGCGCTGTGAGCCGGCGGGCCTTCCCCCGACGGCGCTGGGCGCGAGACGCAATGGTCTCCGTGGCGGGATCGACGCCTGAGAGGCGTACGCTTGCAGACGTTGAACATGAGCCGCGGTTCCGGCGTCCGGCTCTCCGAGCTGGTCGCGTCGCTGTCGCTCGCGACCGATCTCGGCCTCGGCCAACCCCAGGAGCATGTGCTTCGCCAGACGGTCCTGGCCGACCGCCTGGCCGAGCTGGCCGGCTTCGACGCCGACGCGCGCGCAGCGCTCTTTTACGTCTCGCTGCTCGCCTGGGTGGGCTGCGTCGCGGACTCCCACGAACTGGCGCACTGGTTCGGCGACGACTCCCGCCTGCGAGGGGCCAGCTATCAGGTGGACCGCACGGGCCTGCCGATGTTGCGTTTCCTTCTGGCAAACCTCGAGCTCGGTAACGGCACCACCGAGCGATTGGCCTCGCTCGCCTCCTTCATGACCGCCGGCATGCAGCAAGTCATGAGCTCGATGGACGCGCATTGTCAGACGACGGGGGAGATAGCCGACGGACTTGGGCTGGCGCCGGAAGTCAGGCGGGCGCTACCGCAGGTCATGGAACGTTGGGACGGGAAAGGCGCTCCCAAGCACCTCAGAGGTCCTCAGATCGAGCCGGTCATGCGAATCGCCCAGATCGCGAACGAGGCCGAAGTCTTCGCGCGGATCGGCGGGGTGAGCGCGGTCCGGGACATGCTCCGATCTCGGCGCGGCAGCCAGTTCGACCCGATGCTCGTCGACCTGGCGGTCGAGCATGCGGACGACATGCTCGACGGCCTCGATTCGGTAAACGCCTGGGAGTCGGTCATCCAGGGGAGCGCGTCGCTCGATCGGTTGATGAGCGAACCCGAGCTTGACGCCACCTTCGAGACCTTCGCGGACTACGCCGACCTCAAGTCGCCGTGGTTCCTTGGACACTCGCGTGCGAGCGCCGCCCTGGCGGCGGAGGCAGCTCGTCGCGCGAACCTACCCGCGCACGACGTCACGCTCGTGCGGCGTGCTGCGCTCGTGTCCCGCCTCGGCGTGATCGGCGTCTCAGCGGCGACCTGGGATCGACCCGGTCGCCTGTCCCCCATCGAACTCGAGCACGTACGGACGGTCCCGTACCTGACCGAGCGGGTGCTCAAGAACCAGTCCGTATTGGCCGAGATCGGCGGCGTTGCCGGCATGTTCCACGAGCGGCTCGACGGCTCGGGCTACCCGCGCGGGCTGTCAGCCTCTGCCATCCCACCAGCAGCACGAGTCGTGGCTGCGGCTGAGGTCTACCAGGCTCTGCGGGAAGAACGCGCCCACCGACCGGCGCTGAGCCGACCACAGGCGGCCGACCTGCTCACGCGCGAGGTCAGCGCAGGCCGACTCGATGGAGCCGCCGTCCAGGCCGTGCTGACCGAGGCCGGCCACCGAACGCGTCGTCAGACGAGCATGACCGGTGGCCTCTCGGCGCGAGAGGCCGAAGTCCTCGCGCTCGTCGCACGCGGGCTCTCCAACAAGCAGATCGCCGCACGGCTCTCGATAACGCCACGGACCGCCGGCAGCCATATCGAGCACATCTACGACAAGATCGGGGCGACGACACGTGGCTCGGCGGCTCTCTACGCCATGCGTCACGGCCTGATCGACGCGACCGCTCCCGACGAGGAGATCCTCTCAGACATCGGGTGAATACCAGATGTTCTGGGGCGCTGCGCGCGCCTGAATCGATCGCATCGATGCATCCAGCATCGACTGATCGAAATGGAGACGCAGATGTCTAGACGACTGAAGATCACGGGTATCGCCGGGCTACCGCTCGTGGCGACCCTTCTGGTGGGCGTACCGAGCGTGGCCGCATCGTCGGCCCAGGTCCCGTTCGTTGCGAGGATCACAGGCGTCGGCGGCTTCTCGAGCCCGTCGTCGGTCTACTTCCAAGGCTCGGGCATCGCGTTGGTCATGGGCACGGTGACCGACACGGGTACCGCCACGGACTTCAGCCCGGCCACCACCTGCCCCGCGGGCGGCATCAACAATCTTCACACCGAGCTGCTTACCGCCCCTGACGGCTCCACGCTCACCATCGTGAGCCACGACGTCGCCTGCTGGGTCTCTCCCACGCGCGTCTACTGCACCCACTGTCCGTATTCCGTCGCCGTAGGAACGGGTCGCTTCGCGGACGCGGCCGGATCGGGCGAACTGAACGGCTATCTGGAGCTTTCCTCGGGCACCTTCGCAGGCACGTATACCGGCACGATCAGCTTCTGAGCTGCCGTACCGCTTGCGGGTCGGTGGGCAAGATCAGCCGAGGCGCGAGCCGATCTCCCAGCATCCGGCGCGCTCGAATCGCTTCGGGCGCGCCGGCCTTGCTGCTGGCCCACGACCGGCCGCTACGTCTTGTAATGCGCGCCGCAAGGTCCGCGTGCCACGATCAGCTTGGAGCAGGCCCTCGGGGGGACGGAATCATCCTGGGGGGAGTTCATCGGACGGATCTGGTGGGCCTGCTCCTTTTCCATGCCCCGCGTCACGCGGGCGCGTCGACCCACTGGGCACGCCATGCTGGCGCCGGGAACGCCTCGGCGAAGTAGTCCGTCTGGCGCTGGATCCTGCCGTCGCGGAACTCGATGATGCTGGTCAGGTAGACGATCGTGCCCGAGTAATCCCCGCGCGCTTCGACCATGAAGACGTCAGGTCCACCCGAGATCCGCCGAAGCTCGTACGTCGGTGGTCCGCCGGGATAGTTCCGGTACACGTTCAGGCACGCCTCCCGACCAGTGATGCGCTCGCCGGACTGCGGCCACTCGACGACACCATCCTCGGCCAGTGCCTCGGTGGCAGTGTCGAAGTCGCCACGGAACATCGCGTCGATCGTGCGGTCGAGCGTCGCCCGGTTATCCATGACCGAAACCTCCTTGCGATGGTTGGTTCGATGGTGCGCTCCGGGCGTCTATCGGATGCGTTTTGGCGCTCGTCCGCTCAGTCGATCCAGACGCGATCCTGGTCGTCGGGGTCGTCGATCGGCGACGAGATGAACAACACCTGGGGCGCATCCTGGAACTGCCCGCCGTGTGGCGTGTTCGCCGGGATGACCCAGACGTCGCCCTTCTTGACGGGGTGCGTCACGCCATCGACGGTCATCGTCCCCGTCCCCTCCAGCACGTATCCGATCTCGTCATGGGTCTCGTGGACGTGCATGCGGAACGGCCCCGAATGCCCCTGGAAGACGAAGACGCTCGACTGCGACCCGTGACCGAGGTACGTGCGCTTGAACACCTCGGCATCGGTCAGCTTGTCGGCGTCGACCGCGGCGGCGACGTCGATGACGTCGACCTTGGTCAGGTGGGACAGATCCCGCCGTTCGCTCTTGTCGTGGTGGCTCACGCTCGCTCCTCCGATCGTCGGCCGCGTCGCGCGACCGTGGCTTCGAACAGGAAGTGATAGACCTCGGTGTGGCGCTTCGCGGCAAGGATGTCGTCGCCCCAGATGTAGGCGCCATGGTCGCGGACCACGACGGCCCGCGCAGCCTCGAAGCGTGGGTCGGCAAAGACTTCCTCGAGCTGGCTGACCAGCTCGGGCTCGCGCGGCGTGTTGCGGATCACGGGCACGAGATGGACATCGAGATTCGTCACGCCCGGTATGCCCTTGAGCATCTCGAGATCTCGGATCGCCAGGTGATCCGCCCCTGACTCGGCTGCGAGATCGCCGGCGAGGACCGCCGAAAGGGCATGCGAGTGGACCACGCTCCACGCCCCGCGCGACCGATGGGCAAGGCAGAAGATCGAGTTGCACTCGCTCGGCCGCAGGTCGTCACGATCCGGACGGCGGACGGCGTGACCATCTGCCGGGTCGACGGTGAAGAACTCGTCCGGTCGGACGCGTTCCTTGTGGACGCCGCTCGGAGCGAGCAGCAAGCCACCGTCATCGGCCGGCCCGCAGATGCCGCCGCCGGTCCCGGAGACCCAGCCGCGCCGGTGGAAGTCGCGTAGCAGCTCGACGAGCAGCTCGCGCGTAGCCCCCTCGTCGGTGGGCGGGGCATGCAGCGACATGGCGCCGAGTGTAGAGGCCGAGGCGGTCAACGCATGAGCCACCGAAGACGCGAATACATCGCCGGCGCCATCGCGATGGCGAACGTGTTCGTCAGGTGGTGCCCGTCCCGGTAGCGCAGGACGTGGGACGACGTCACCGGCCAGCACCGCGTGGGCTGGCACAGCCAGTCGCCGAGATCCGTCGCGCGGACCCACGGGTAGGCCGCGTCGACCGCCATCTCGGCGTTCCACCGAGCCACCGAGAACGCCGCAGAACGCGCCCGGGAGCAGGGCGATGTCCAGCCCGAGTGCGCTGCGACACAGCTCGGGATCGACGACGTGAACGAGGGTGTGTCGCGCAGGATCACGACGCGCTTGGCGACCCCGGCGAGCCGCTCGATGGAGCGCCGGTAGCCGGCCGCCCACTCGGCTGCTGCGACCGTCGGATCCGTGATGACGGCCCCGTCCGTCCGCCGGATGAGCGTCGAGCTCGAGGAGCCCGTCATCACGACCAGGTCAGCGCGGGCGAAGCCCCGGATCTTGGTGAGGACGTTCCGCCGCCACGTGTCGCACGCCGTGTAGCGGACACCTGCGCTTCGGACGGTGACATCCGCAGCCGGGCAGGCCGTCTTGCTCATCCACGTGATCCGCCAGCCGCCGCGGCGTGCCGCGCCATCGATCGCGGCCCACCACTGCGCGGCGATCGAGTCGCCGACGACGATGACCCGGATCGTCCCGTCGCGGTCGCCGTATGTGCAGTGGGTCGGCGTCGTGACGTCGTGGGCGACGTGACACCGATCCGCGTAGACGCGCGCGAGGTCGGTGGCCGCCGCACTCGTCCGCGGCCGGAGCGTCGAGAGGGCGACGTGCGTCGGATCGTCCGCCGGGTCCGGCACCGCCGCGCGGACCGGCAGCACACCGGCCGCGAGGACGAGGCCGAACGCGACGATCGAGGCGAGTGTGGAACGTCGAGTCACCGCGCGAGCGTACAAGGCCGTACGCGGTTTCGACGCCCGCCCGTGCCGCCCCCATGGCGGCCGATCTCGGTGCCTTAGCGCTCCAGGAGCTCCTTCAATGCCTTGAGCGCGCTCGCCCATCCCTGCTCGGAGGTCCTGGCCGCCGCGTCCGACGGGAGGTTCCGTTCCGTGATCGTGATGTCGGTGGCACCGTCATGTCGTGTCAGGTCCCACGCGACCACCTGGTAGTGCTCCGGTGCGTCGGGCAGGCCGGAGACGTCGCTCCAGTGCGTGTGCACGAGGCGGCGAGGCGGCTCGAACTCGACGATCTCGCCCTTGTCGATGTACGGCTTCCCGTCGTATTCGCCTCGATGGACGAGCCGGCCGCCCGGCCGCCAATCGGCCTCGGTATCGACGCCGAAGAACCATTGCTTCATCTCGCTGGGCGTCGTGATGGCCTGCCAGACCCGCTCGATGGGGGCGTTGATCGTGGTGCCGCTGCGGATCTCGTCGACGGTCGTCGCCATGACGTCCTCCTCTGTGGGCCTCGAACGTCCCACCGACCGCCGGACGACCGACTCTCCGACGCGCAAGGGATGCCTTACAGATCGATTGCCGTCCGATCGAGCGCTCGGAGGTCAACCGATGACGTTCTGCTCGACGACTGGTCGCCCCGCCGCGATGCGGTCGAAACCGAAGACGCTGAGATCCGTCGACACGAAGCGGTCGTGGACGATGAGCTCGGCTAGCGCTCGGCCGACCGCCGGCGACTGCTGGATGCCGTGGCCACTGAACCCATTCGCGAAGAGCAGGTTCGTGACCTTGGGATGCCGACCGATGATCGCGTTGTGGTCGAACGTGTTCATCTCGTAGTAGCCCGCCCACGCGTTCGTCACGCGGATCGCATCGAACGCAGGGACGCGGTTCGCGAGCGCCGGCCATAGGACGGTCTCGAAGAGGGCGTGATCGGGCGTCAGGGGAAGGTCCGCCAGGTCGTCCTCGTCGGCGGGTGCAACACCAGCGATGAACGAGCCACCCTCGGGACGGACCCAGGCACCGGACGTGTCGATGATCAACGGAGCGTCCACCGGGGCGTCGCGCTCGACGTCGAAGACGAACACGCACCGGCGACGCGCCTCGACCGGGAGCTCGACCCCTGCCATCGCCGCGACGCCGGCCGCCCAGGGACCCGCGGCATCGACGACCGATCCACACCCTCGCCTGGAGCCATCGTCGAGGGTGACTGCGGCGATGCGGTCGTCTTCCACGTCCATGCCGACGACCTCGGCAGTAAGCAGCTCAGCGCCAAGCTCACGCGCCCTGGCCCGCAGCGCCTGGACCAGACCGTAGCCATCGAACCAGCCCTCGCCCGACCGCCCGAGCGATCCGAGCGCGACGCCCTCGGTCGACAGCCACGGGTACCGGGCGGTCAGTTCGGGCGGGGAGAGCAGAACGATGTCGGCGCCCTCGGCGATCTGGATCGAGTGGTTAGCCTCGAGGACATCCCGGGTCGCGGCTGAGGCGAGGTAGAGGTAGCCACCCTCGCGGATGTCCAGACCGAGCCGGTCGCGGATGAAGTCGAACGAGTAGGACGACATCCGGATGTTCTCCGGGGTCGAGAACTGACGGCGTGTCCCCGCGGCGCTCAGCGCCGACGATGCGCGGCGATACGTCGGATCTCGCTCGATGACCGTCACCCGGCCGTCGAACACGGGGTCCTCGAGCAGGTGGACGGCCACGGCACCGCCCATCGCACCGCCACCGATGACGACGACGTCCCGCGGCGGCGTCACCGGCCGATCACTCGAGGTCGAACGCCACGCAGCACAGTCCGGGCTGCCGGTCGAGATGCGCCGAGATCCGCTCCTCGCCGAGCCCATCGAGGATTCCTTCGGCCAAGGCGAGGTTCATCCCGCAGACCAGGTCGCGGTGGTCGTCCACCAGGGCGTGGAACGGGCAGTTGCCGAGCCGTAGCGTCCCGTGCTGTTCGAGCGGTTCATATCCGCGCTCCTCGAGCGTCTCGACGAGTGCCTCCCGACGGCGTGCCTCGGTCGGCCGTGGACCGGCCGCGACCTTTGCCGCAGAGCCGACCTCCTCGCCCATCCGATGCGCGGCCTCGCGGAGCGCGGCGACCGGTCGCTCGCCGTCCGAATCCTCGAGGGCACCGGCCATCAGCTCGGCCGCAACGTCGTATCGGCGCTCCGGCAGCGACACGCTGATGTCGCGATCCGCGCGCATGTACAGCTTCGCCGGGCGACCGGCTCCGGGCCCGGTCTTGCCGCTGAGCCGGCGGAACTCGGTCGCGAGCAGACCCGCGTTCGCCAGACGGTCAAGGTGGAACGCCGCCAGCGAGCGAGCGACACCGGTTGCGGACGCGGCCTCGTCGCGCCCCACGGGCCGTCCCTGGCGAACCACCCAGGAATAGAGCTTTCGGCGTACCGGTTCGTCGAGCAGTGCGATCGCGTCGATATCGGCGGTCGCGCGGGTCATGTCGGCCATCGTACGGGTCCTATAAGCAGCAGAAGTCCGTGCCTGGCGCCGGCACCGACGCGCGGGTTCCGTATCGCGAGCACACGCTGATTATAGATTGCGGTCGAACGCCGGCCCTACAGGGTGGCGGCGAGTCGGGATCGCAGGTACTCCGTCCCGCTGGTGTCTCGGACGCGTGCCGACCAACCCGACCCGTCGCGCCAGGCGTCCACGTGCACGGTCTCGCCGGCCTCGACGGCGCGCGCGTATTCCAGGCGCATCGTCCGAGGGATCGCGCGAACGTCCGACTCACCGCCGTGACGCAACACGGCCTCGTCGACCCAGTCCGCGTAGACGGCGTTGTTCACGTGGTCCATCGGATCCAGCTCTTGCGGCCGGACGTCGAGCGTCACCGAACGAGTCGCGTCAGTTGGCGCTTCGGACAAGGTCACGCGGCCGAGCGGGAACGTCGCGACCGGTGCCCAGAAATGCTCGTCGAAGTCGGTCGGGACGCGGGTCGGTGCACCCCTCGCGTCGAGCAGGACCCAATCGACGTTGGTCCACCCCAGCCGCTTCCCATCCGCATCGACGAAATCGGTCCTTCGGCGGGCCCACACACGACGCCAGCCGATGACCTGCGTGGTACCGACGATCTCGTCGCCGACGCGCATGTCGCCCTCGACCGTCACCTCCGCGGCACGTGCGAGCCAGGTGAGCCCTCGTTCGCGATACCACTCGCGGGTGAAGCCACGGTGGGCGGAGTGATACCAAGCGAGGTCCTGGGCGTACCGCAGCAGGACTGACGTGCGGACGCGGCCGTCGGGTGCCGCCTCGTCGAATCGGACGCGATAGGGGGCCGAGCAGCGGTCCGGTTCTCGTGCGGGTCCAGTCGGTACGTGGTCCGTCATCGAGCCGCGAGCTCGTCGAGCGCCTCGAGGGCCACGACCCGCGTGCCCTCGTGAGGCGCGTTCGAGCGGGCCAGCCGCACGTCGCACGAGCGCGCGGCATCGAAGACGACGAGTGCCACCACCAGGCGGGCCTCCTCATCCTCGGCGTGGCGGCGCGCGTCGTCGAGCTGATGGAGGACGTCATCGCCGATGCCGCGCGCACCCCACTTGCAGTCGTACGCCTCGCTCGCGTCGCCTCGCTCTACCGTCACGTCGTACGGATGAATCTCCGCACGCACGCCGTCGAACAGGATGCGTCGCTCCCGATGGATCGCGGCTCCGGCGACGCGACGAGCTAGCAGGCGGGCCGTCAGCTCTTCGACGATCGCACCGCGGAACTGGCTTCGGACGGCTTCGCCACGATCGGCGACATCCAATGCGACGCCGAGGACTTCGTGGGCCCGTTCGCTGATCGCCGCGTCAGCGGCCGGGCCGAACAACGTCGGGAACATGGCGACCCACGTCGGCCGATCCGTCGATTCGCCGTTCATCACGGCCCGTGCCATGACACGCATCGAGGGGTCTGCCTCGGCGAGCAGCTCTGCGGCTCGGGAGACGAGCGGATCCGCCTGGATACCGGCATACACGACCGCGCGGCCGTCGCGAGCGGCGTCCTGGAACCTCACGGCCGCTCACCGAGTGCGGTGATCGCTACCTGTGGGAATGTGGAAAGCCAATCGATCGCGCGATGCGGATCCTCGATCCGGCCGATCTCGTTGATCGCGACGTCGATCGCCGTCGCGGTCTCGGCCTCGAGGACCTCACCCCCGCGCCCGGCGCGGAGCGTCTCGAAACGGTCGCGCCACGTCTCGGTCAGGTCCTGGATGTACGACCACTCGTCGTCGATCTCCTCACCGAGCTCGGCCAGCGCCGAGTAGGCAGCGAGGGCACGGTCGATGACGGCATCGATGCTGGCTTCGGCCGGGTCGTCCACGCGCGACAGCGTACGCTCGCCGCCGTCGTCCAGCGGTGCCTCGCACCGCGTCACGACCCGATGTCAGGAGGGGTAGTGCTCCCGGGTCGCCATCGCGCGGCGCGGTGCCGCGACCGGGCGGCGGACGCCGCCGCGCTGGCGGCGGACGCCGCCGCGCTGGCGGTCGGCGTCGGTCTCGCGATCGGATCGACGCAGGAGTGTCTCCAGCCGACGGCGTGCGCGTTCATCCCACGCCCTCGAGTAGGCGTCCGTCGCGTCGCTGCGGAGCCGGGCGGCAGCGGCTCGGTCGCCGGCGGCCTCCATCTCGGCGACACGGTCAAGGATCGCTCGATAGAGCGCGGGGAGCTCTTCGGCCGGAGAGTTGGTCTCCATCACCTGCCACCATGGAGTCCGATCGTGCGGGTGGGAATAGCCCACCCGTCCCGCGGCGGGCGGACGAAGGGGTCAGGCGTTCCGCTGGTCCGTGTGCGCCATTCGTGGCCGAGATAGGTGAGACTGACCGCCCATGATCCTGAGTGACGTCCGGGACCCGAGGCTGATCACCGTCCGTCGAGGTGGTTCGCTCACCGACGCGGATCACCATCGACTCGCCGAATGGGCAGCCGCTTGCGCCGAGCATGTCCTGCCCTATTTCGAAAGTGAGAAGCCCGGCGACGAGCGTCCTCGCCGCGCGATCCAGCTCGTGCGTGCCTGGACACAAGGCATGGCGACGATGACCGAGGCCCGCACTGCCGCGGGTCACGCCAACGCCGCAGCGCGAGATCGGCGAGGTGCCGCACGACACGCCGCGTTCGCAGCCGCACAGGCAGCGGCCGTCGCGCACGTCGCCGCCCACGAGCTCGGTGCAGCCGCCTACGCGATCAAGGCCGCACGGGCTGCGGCGGGCGGGGATGACGGCGAGGGCGTGACGGCCGGGCGTCAGGAGTGTCGTTGGCAGCGCGACCAGCTTCCGGCCGAGATCCGTGACCTCGTGCTCGAGGATCAGCGCGTGCGAAACGACCTCTGCTGGTCGGTCTTCGAGCGGTGACCGCGGTCACTTCCGGCGATCAATCGCCGCGGTGGCCGCCACTCCTGACCTCGAAGGAGCGCCAGCCGCCCGCCGCCATCTCCCAGTGCGACGACACCCGATCGACCAGCGCGCCGGCGGGACCCCGTTCCAGCGATTCGAGTAGCGCCTCGAGCGAGGACCGGGCGCCTTCGGCGACACACCGCACCGAGCCGTCCGGTTCGTTCGCGACCCATCCTGTCAGGCCGAGGTCCATCGCCCTTCGTGCGACGAAGTAGCGGAAGCCGACGCCCTGGACGCGGCCACGCACGGTCGCGTCGAGGCGCTCTTTTGTCGGATACGACCGCTGAGCGGTCGTATCACGGGCTTCGTCCGTCACGCTGCGCGCGAGGTCGAGACGGCGCGCGGCCAGGCGAGTGCGAGGTCGTCGAGGACGAGTTCCGGTGACGCATTGCCTGCCACGAGGACCGCGGCACGACCGAGCCGCTCGATGAACGCGCGGACTGCCTCCGGGTCGAGGTCGATCGCCGCTCCGCGGACGTCGTCGAGCAGCGCAAGATCGCGGACCGAGCGGTCCAGCCCGCGCTGACAGAGTGCGACGTCACGCGCGAGGTCCGTCCAGAGCGAGATCAGTGCCTCGGCAGCTCGGCGGCGTTCCGCCGCCGGAGGACGCACGGGACCGGCCGAGTCGCTTTCGCTGTCGACGTCCTCGCCCGGACGTTCATCGGTCGTCGCCGCGTCCGATGCCGGGCTCTTGCCGCGCGACCGCTTGCCCTTGCCGCCTGAGGCAGCGTCCCCTTCTCCGGCGACCACACTCTGGAGGGCGAGCGTCTGGCCATCACCGATGCCCGCGATCGCCGAGGCCGAACCGGCGAGTGCTCGCACGCCTGCCAGACGATCGGCCGGCTTGGCCCGGCTGAGGTCGAGCAAGCTCCGGCCGATCGAAACGCGTTCGCGGAGTGCGTCTGGCTGGGCGACCCACGCGAGCGCTGCGCCCGGCCGACCACCACTGATGCGAGCCACGCGAGCGGCGACGGGCGGTTCGGCGGCGCCGCCCTCGGCGAGGATCGCCTCGATGTCGCGAACTCCGACCGGCCCGAGCCGGATCCGGGCCGCCCGCGACCGGATCGTCGGCAGCAGCGGTTCCTCGGCGTCGGCGCAAAGCACGATCGTCGCCCCCGCGGGCGGCTCCTCGAGCGTCTTGAGGAGCGCGGCCTGGGCGTCCTCGTTCATCCGGTGCGCCGACTCGACGATCGCGACCCGCGCACCGCCCTCGACCGGAAGGAGCGCCAGCTCCGTGATCAGGTCACGAACGCCGCGCACCTTGGAGCCGGGACCGCCGATCACGACCTGTCGACCGGCTCCCTCGGGTCCGAGCAGATGCAGGTCGGGGTGCGCGGCGCGGGTGACGAGCCGGCAGCTCCGGCACGCACCGCATGGTCTCGCCGCGGGATCGTCGGTCGTACACAGCAGCCCCGCGGCGAGGTCGACAGCGAGCGTCGTCTTGCCGATCCCCGCCGGCCCGACGAGCAGGACGGCGCCAGGGGCACCGCCCCGGATCATCGACCCGATCGCGGCAAGCGCCCCGGGATGGCCCCGCGTCCGCGCGCCGTCCACTCCGGATCAGGACGTGGCGGTCGTCTTTCGCATCGTGCGCCGCTTCGGTGCGGCGGGCGCCTCCTCGGCAGGGTCGCCCGCGGGCGTATCAACGGCAGGGACGGCGTCATCCGACGTCGCCTTTGCTCGAGTGGTCCGACGCTTCGGGGCTGCCACCTCTGGCGTCGCACCGTCTGCCGAAGCCGTCGTCGCCTTGCGCGTCGTTCGGCGCTTCGGGGCGGCTGACTCGGCGACGTCCTCGGCCGGTCCCGCGCCCGTGCTGGCCGCGGCCGTCGACTTCCGGGTGGTCCGCCGCTTCGGCGCTGCCTTGGACGCCGGAGCGGCCTCCTCGGCGGCGGCCGCGTCGGTCGCGTCGGTCGCGAACGCATCGACGACGATCGCCTCGGCCTCGACCGCGTCGATCGTGTCGGCGCTCGAGGACGGGCCGGCTTGGGGCGCCCGCGTCGGCTTCTGGCCGACCTGTGCGCGAAGCATGGCCTCGAGCTCGGGCGGGACCTCGCTCCACGGCTCAGCCGAGCTCGTCGCCCGGGCTGGCTCGCGTCGACGATCGTTCGGACGGTCGTAGCTCCGTCCACCGCTGCCCCGGTTCCCGCTCTGCGTCGTCCGCCCGCTCACGTCCGGGTAGCGGTTGATGCCACCGCCCCCGCCACGTCCATAGCGTTCGCGCTCGATGGCCGACTGGTAGGCCGAACGCCCGCCGCGGGCTCCGCGGCCGGTACCACCCCGACCAGCGGACCCGCGACCTCCGCGCCGCTGCTCGGCGATGAGGTACTCGGGGATCTCGGGCTCGTCGAAGTCCTCGTCGTCGGGGAGTGGCTGCAGGCTGGCGGCCGATGGCGAGGCTGGCGTGCCCAGCTGCGAGTCCCAGACCGACCCGAACGGGGTCGTGCGGGGTCCACGGGGCGCGGCCGGCAGCTCCACGAGCTCCTCGTCCTCGACCTCGTCCTCGTCCGACGCCGTCAACGGTGCGTCCGCGGTCTCGGCGATACCCTCGTCACGGCCCCGACCCCGGCCCCGGCCCCGGCCGCCACGACGGCGGCGGCGGCGCTGGCCGTCGCCCGTTCCGTCTTCGTCGGTCACCGCGGTCCGACCCGCACCCGTGCCGTCCTCGGACGCCGCCGTGGCCTCGAGTGTCCCGGCGTCATCGAGGGTGAATACCTCGGCGGCGGCGAGATCCGCCTCGGTGAGGCCCCCGACCGACTTGGACAGTCGCTCGCCGGGGAGTGCCCGGAGGGCCCCCTCGGCGCCGGCCGCGATCTCCGTGGCCGTTCCGCGTCCACGACCGCGGCCGCGCGACGACGCGGCGACCGGTTCGGCCT
>DASSZA010000041.1:0-4921 GCA_035703005.1 Candidatus Limnocylindrales bacterium
CCGTCGAGGTGCCCGAGGTGCTGCGCCGCTACATGGGCCGCGACGAGATCACCGCGGCGTAGCCGTCGGCGCCGAGAGTCAGTTCGACCGCCGGAGCGGCAGTCCGTTCGAGTCGGGCAGGCGACCCATGATGATCAGCACGAGGTCGATCAACACCCAGATGCCGAAGAATCCGAGCGTCAGGAGCTTCGCGATCCCGAGCCCGGTGTAGCCGAGATAGAAACGATCGATTCCCAGCCACCCCACGAACAGCGATAGCAGCACGGCCGTGAGCCAGTCCTTGTCCGAGAAGACGAACGGGATCTCCGCCGCTTGGAACCACGTTCCGGTGCCGTCGGCGCGCTTCACGAGCGACGTCGATCGCAACGTCCCGGCTTGCGCCTGCGACCGCAGTTCAGCGACGCTGAAAGGGCCGTCCTCCGCCCCCATCCGTTGCACGACGAAGCTATCCGTTCCGCTCATGGCATCCCTCGGCGGCAGGTCTGTTCGTGGTCAGGATAGGCATCGTTCGTCGGACTGCCTCCGAACGGGCCGTCAAGGCGACCGAAGGTGCCCTCGGCGCGTCGTGTCGTGACTGCTACCCTTGCCGCCGGAGAGGTGGCCGAGCGGTTGATGGCGGCGCTCTTGAAAAGCGCAGAGTCGAAAGACTTCGTGGGTTCGAATCCCACCCTCTCCGCCACAGGCGACCGACGCCTCGACGGCGATCGCGGCCAGCCATGACGTCCCCATCGCCTGGCTTGTGCGGCACGTGCCGCCACTCGCGGATCGTCGAGACCCGGCGCGGCTCCACATTCCGCCTCTGCGAGCGGTCGGCGACCGATCCGCGCTTTCCGCGATACCCGAACCTGCCGGTCGTTCGATGCAACGGGCACGAGCCGATCGATCCCCGCGAGTCCAGTGGTCCCGTTCTCTAAGGTAACGAGGCGTCCGTGCGCTCCTCGGGCCCGATCCGGGCCTGTGAGTCCCGGGATCCTCCTTGTGATGCACTGTCGCGGCGGCCTCGGCTCGAAAACGGGACAGTCAGACCCGACGCGTCCGGCGTCCCCGATCGCCGACGCACGCTTGACGCACCGCGCGACCCGCCACATACTCCGCCGACATCACGAAGACGGGCTATGAACGGGACGAGTATCCGTCGAGCGTCGGCAGAGAGACCCGGTGGCTGGTGGAAACCGGGGCGACGGCGGCGGCGAATGGACCCGGGAGCCTCCGGACCGAACGGCAGCGGCGAGCGGCACTCCACCGCGGACCCACCAAGTAGGCTCCGGCGCAGAGCGCCAGCGATACAGGGCAGCGCCGATCGCCAGGGACCGTCCGCGAAGCGGACACACGGAGAAACCCCGGCCGCCGGTAACGCAAGTGCGGCATCGCCGAATGAGGGTGGCACCGCGGAAGGCACGACCTTTCGTCCCGAGACGATAGGTCGTTCTTGATTCTCGAGGCACCAGCGATGACCACCGCCGATCCGATCAGTCTTAGCCAGGCCAAACGGCTCGCCGCGAGCGCCGACACGATCCGGCTGCGCGCCACGCGCCCGGCTGACCTCGAGACCCCGATCGGCGCCTTCCTCCGCCTCGACACCGGCGACCCCGCCTACCTCCTCGAGTCAGTCGAAGGCGGCGAGCGTCTCGGCCGCTACTCGTTCCTCGGGGTCGGGCCGCGCCGACTGCTCGAGGTCCGCGATGGCCTCGCCCGCATCCAGACGCGTCCGGTCACCGTTCCGGCATACAGCCCGGACCTCCCGATCGAGACGGTCGAGGCGGCGGATCCGCTCGACGCGATCCGAAGCTTCGTCCCGCGTCGGCGCGTCGAGCCGACCGAGGGCATGCCGAGGTTCACGGGCGGTGCCGTCGGCGCGATCTCCTACGATGCCGTCTCCGCCTTCGAGCCGACCGTCCCGCTCCCGGAGCGTGACCCGATCGGCGTCCCGACCGCCGCCTTCATCGAGACGGACCTCGTCCTCGTCTTCGATCACCTGACCCACACGCTTTCGGCGATCGCATCGCTGCACACTGAGGCACCCGACCTCGAGGGCCGGTATCGGATCGCCGAGGAGGCCATCTTCGAAGCCCTCGAACGGACGTCCCGGCCGAGCGCCGCTGAGCTCGCAGGCCCACCGGCTCGCACGAACGGCGGCCCGACGCTCAGCGACCCCATCGAGACCAGCCTCGGGCGCGACGAGTACATCCACGCGGTCGAGGTCGCCAAGGACGCGATCGCGGCCGGCGAGGCGATCCAGGTCGTCCTCGCTCGGCGGCAGTCATTCGATCTGCCGACCGACCCGACGACCGGCCGACCGCTCGACGGCATCGGCCTGTATCGATCGCTCCGGCGGGTCAACCCGAGCCCGTACCTGTTCTTCGTCCGGACGCCGCAGTTCGAGGTCGTCGGCGCATCGCCGGAACTGCTGCTCCAGGCCGAGGGCGACAAGCTCACGACCCACCCGATCGCCGGCACGCGGCCACGTGGCATCGATGCGCGCGAGGACGAGATCCTGGCCGAGCAGCTCCAGAAGGATCCGAAGGAGCGCGCCGAGCACGTGATGCTCGTCGATCTCGGCCGCAACGATCTTGGGCGGGTGAGCCGCGCCGGCACTGTGACCGTGAGCAAGTACATGGAGGTCGAGCGCTACAGCCACGTCCTCCACCTCGTGTCGCACGTCGAGGGGCGGCTCAAGCCAGAACTCGATGCGCTCGACGCGCTGAAGGCCGTCTTCCCGGCCGGCACGCTGAGCGGCGCGCCGAAGGTCCGGGCGATGCAGCTCATCGCTGCGGCCGAAGGCGAGCGGCGCGGGCTCTACGGCGGCGCGGTCGGCTACCTTGGGTACGACGGCAACCTCGACACGGCCATCACCATCCGGAGCGCGGTGCTCAAGGACGGCCAGGCACACGTCCACACGGGTGCGGGGATCGTCGCGGGGTCCGTTCCCGAGTCGGAGTTCGAGGAGACGGAGCACAAGGCGGCCGCCCTACGGCGCGCCATCGAGCAGGCGGCCGGGATCCCGGAAGCGCCGCGGACGAGGGGCGAGACGGACGAGGCCGCCGAGCCCGTCGAGGCCGCTCGATGATCCTCGTCGTCGACAACTACGACAGCTTCACGTTCAACCTCGTCCAGGCGCTCCAGGCGGCGGGCGCCGACGTGAGGGTGGTGCGCAACGACGCGATCGATCGCGCCGGTCTCGAAGCGCTGGCGGATGACCCCGGGAGCGATCTGCGCGGCATCGTCATCTCACCAGGACCCGGTGACCCAGACGACGCCGGCGTGTCCGTCGCGACCGTCGAGGTCGCCGCTGAGCGCGCGATCCCGTTGCTCGGCGTATGTCTTGGCATGCAGTCGATGGCGGCGGCGTATGGCGCCTCGATCGTCCGCGCGCCGACCCTCGTCCATGGCGAGGCGACGGAAGTGACGCACGACGGTGCCGGGCTGCTCGAGGGCATGCCGCCCGCATTCATGGCGGCTCGGTACCACTCTCTTGCGGTCGATCCGGCGACGCTGCCGCCGGTGTTACGGGTCACCGCGATGAGCGAGGTCGACCGAGTGATCATGGGCATCCGTCACGTCGCGCTTCCGATGGAGGGGGTCCAGTTCCACCCCGAAAGCGTGCTGACCCCGCAGGGCCCGCATCTGCTTGCGAACTTCCTTCGTCTCGCGGGGGAAGGGGAGGCCGCTCGCCTTGACGCAGCGACCGGCTCGTTCGCGACGGCCGGACTCGCGCCCTCGGGCGCGGCCGGCGGCGAGGAGACCTCGCGATGAGCGACGCGGTCCGCGCGGCGCTGGCGTCGATCGTCGACGGCGGGACGCTATCGATCGACGAGGCGCGTCTCGCCATGGGCGCCGTGATGGACGGCGAGGCGACGCCCGCACAGCTGGCCGCGCTCCTGATGGGCCTGCGGATGCGCGGCGAGACCGTGGACGAGCTCGCCGGCTTCGCGCTCGCGATGCGCGAGCGGGTGCTGGCTGTCGATGCACCGAACGGCACGATCGACGTCGTCGGCACCGGCGGCGATGGCAGTGGGACGTTCAACATCTCGACCGCAGCCGCCCTCGTCGTCGCCGCGGCCGGCATCCCGGTCGCGAAGCACGGCAACCGAGCGATCACCTCCAAGGCGGGTTCGGCCGATGTCCTCGACGCACTCGGCATCCGTATCGACCACGACGCGACGTCAGCGTCGGAGGCGCTCCAGACCAACGGGTTCGCGTTCATGTTCGCGCCAAGCTTCCACCCCGCGATGAAGCACGCCGGACCCACACGGCGAGAGATCGGCGTCCGGACGGCGTTCAACCTCGTCGGACCGCTGACGAACCCCGCCGGCGCCACCCGCCAACTACTGGGCGTAGGCGACGGCGCGGTCGCGCCACGGATGGCCGAAGTCGCCCAGCGACTTGGGACCGCGCGCACCTTCGTGATCCACGGGTCAGGTATCGATGAGCTGCCACTCGACGACAGTGGCGTCCTCTATCACGTCGACCCCGACGCGATCGAGCGCCACGACATCCCGGCGTCAAAACTGGGCCTGACGGTCACCCCGACGAGTCGCCTCGCGGGCGGGACTCCGGACGAGAATGCGCGGACGATCGAGGCGGTGTTCCGTGGTGAGCCAGGGGCCAAGCGCGACGTCGTCCTGCTCAACGCGGGGGCAGCGTTCCTCGTCGCCGGCGAGGTCGAGCAGCTCGAAGCCGGGATCGACAAGGCCGCACTGACGATCGACGCTGGGCTCGCGACCGACCTGCTCGGGCGGCTGCGCGCCGAGCGCGCGACCCATGTCCCGGAGCCGGCGGCGACATGACGGCCATCGCCTCTCGATCGAGCGTTGTCGACGAGATCGCCGCGCGACGGCGCGCTGATCTCGACGAGGCCCTCGGTCGACCGGTCGATCCGGCAGCCGCACCGGCGCCTCGCCCGATCGCAGAACGACTCGCC
>DASSZA010000055.1:0-3092 GCA_035703005.1 Candidatus Limnocylindrales bacterium
CTGAGAACGATGCTTGCGCCGTCGCGCAGGAGCTCTCGCGGATCGCAAGGGTTGCTGAGTTGACAGTGCCGTCAGTAAAGGTCGAGATCGCGGTGCCCGACTCACTGCCCGAAGCGACGACGGAATAGACGGCCACAAACCAGTTCGGCAGGTTGAACTGGTCGGTGATGTTCCCCGAGGCATCGGCGATGACGTCGACATTGCGTGACCAGGAGCTGCCGAAGTCGTCGTTCACGAAGATATGGACCGACTCGCCGGGCTGCCAGTTGGCGCCCGTCAGCGTGACGAGGCCACCGGGCGGGTAGTCCTCGAGGTCGCTCTTGATCGAGGGCGCAGCGACCGGAACTGACGGCGTCGCCGAAGGCTCGGTCGTCGGCTCGGGAGTCGTCGTCGGAGCCGTCGTGGGCTCGTCGGTCGGCGCGGCCGTCGGCTCGTCAGTCGGAGCGGCGGTCGGCTCGTCCGTCGGCGCCGAGGTGGGCGCGGACGTCGGGGGGTCGGTCGGCGCGGCTGTGGGCGGATCCGTCGGCGCGACAGTCGGCTCGTCGGTCGGAGCCGCGGTCGGCGGATCCGTCGGAGCAGGGGTGGGCTCTTCTGTCGGCGCGACCGTGGGGTCCGGCGTGGGATCGGGAGTCGGGTCAGGTGTCGCCGCAGGCTGGGTGGCGGCAGGGTCGCTCGGCGGGGCAGACGGATCCTCGGCCCGGACCGGGATCGGGGCGAGCACCGTCGCCAAGACGAGAAAGACCTGGAATGCAACGACAGCGCGGCGCGCCGCGGGCGACTGCTGATCGGAACGGCGTGACATCGACTCCCCCCTGGAGTCCAGTGCCGAGACGATTCCCCCGAGTCACGCGGTCGACGAAGAAGAAGAGATAAGGGCTGTGTGCGCGCTCGCGGTCACCCGGACACTGGGTGACGGTGTTCAATTCGCCCACCACTGGGAGTGGTCGGGACACCGTACTACCGATCTGCCGGAAGTCATCCCCCGAATGGGGAACCCGTCCACACCGGACCGCACTCCGCAACGAAAAACGTTGCTCACTGGCACCACCCGGATGCCGCTCGTCGCGGCCGGCGGTACCAGCGGTCGAGCCGAGAGGCCTCCCTATACTCCGGGCATGATCGGCGGCATGAACGCGCCCCGGATCCTGCTCGTCGACGACGACCCGAACCTCCTGGTCCTCCTCGCCGACCAGCTGCGCGCGGACGGCTACGAGATCACCACTGCCCGTGACGGCGACGAGGCCCTCCGCCGCCTTCGGACGTCGTGGCCGGACCTCCTGATCGTCGACATGATGATGCCGAGGATGGACGGGCTCACCTTCGCCCGCGAGATCAAGGCTCAGGCCGACCTGCCGATCACCGTCCTGTCGGCGATCGACGCCGGCGACTCCAAGGCCGACCTGCTCGAGGAGGTCGCCGAGGACTACGTCACCAAGCCCTATCACTACCCGGAACTACGCGCGCGTATCAATAGAGTCTTGCGCCGGCTGGGCGACAAGGTGCCGCGGCAGAGCCTCGCCCTGGGTCCGGATCTGACGCTCGATCTCCATCGACGCGAGGCGACCGTCGGCGGTGAGGTCGTCCAGCTCACGCCGACCGAGTCGCGGCTCCTCTACGCCCTCGCCGCGAACCTCGGGCAGACCGTGACGACCGAGACGCTCCTCGCCCGAGGCTGGGCAGAGACCGAAGACGCCGACCCGTCGTACGTCTGGGTCACGATGCGACGACTTCGCCAGAAGGTCGAGGTCGATCCCAACAAGCCGGTCCACGTCCAGACCGTCCGCGGCGTCGGCTATCGACTGGTGGCAACGAAGACGACCGCCGAGGCGACTGGTGGCTGACGAGCGAGTCGTCGCTGGGACATCGGCCCCCGCGACGGCCGACGGCGACGGACCCGCCCGACCGCCTCGTCTCAGCTTCCGCTCCCGACTGACGCTCGCGCTGCTCTTCGCGGCGATCGTGCCGCTCGCCATCTTCGGTGTCGTCGTGCTCGCGTTCGAGGTCATCCTCGGCCGTCAGGGCGCCGACCAGACATTCGCGCAGATCCTCTTCTTCGCCCTCGCGATCCTTTTGGCGTTCGCCATCGTCGCGGCGTTCGCGCTGGCGACCGAGCTGCTGGCACCCCTCAGGTCGGTCGTCGCGGCGGTCGACCGGACGTCGAAGGGCGACCTGTCGAGCCCGATCCAAGTGGTGGGCGACGACGAGCTCGCCCGACTTGCCGACAGCCACAATCGATTGGCCGCGGACCTCGAGCGGCGGAATCGGGAGCTGGGTCGGATCCTGGAGGCGATCGACGAGGTCTCGCCGCAGGATGACGTCGAGGCCCTGGTGGAACGGACGGCCGCCGACGCGACGTCGG
This sequence comes from Candidatus Limnocylindrales bacterium, assembly GCA_035703005.1. Taxonomy (GTDB): domain Bacteria; phylum Chloroflexota; class Limnocylindria; order Limnocylindrales; family CSP1-4; genus SPCO01. The sequence goes on from DASSZA010000055.1 coordinate 2,360, forward strand.
CATTCGCCCTCATCGACGCGACGGTCGTGATGGGCGATCCGTCGATCGTCGAGGAGGAGGAAGTCGTCCCCGGCGTCTCGCGTCCGCTGCGCGCGGTGATGCGCGCGGGCGGTGAAGACATCGGCGTGCTCATCGGTCGATTGCCGGCGACGCGGCGCTGGGAGCCGGCCGACCAGGACCTGCTCGAGCTCTTCGCCAGCGAGATGGCGGCGGCGATCCGGACGGCTCGACTGTTCGCGCAGGTGGAATCGCAGAACCGCCAACTGCTCGAGCTCGATGCCGCCAAGGACGACTTCCTCCGCGGCGTCAGCCACAACCTGCAGACGCCGCTGACCAGCATCCGGGCATACGCGGAGCAGCTGAACGACGCGACGCCCGACCGCCGGCTCGGGATCATCTCGGAGCAGTCCGAACGGCTGTCGCGGATGGTCCGTCAGCTGCTGACCGTCACCCGCCTCGAGTCCGGCGCGCTCAAGCCGCGGAGCGAGGTGCTGGCGGTCGGAACCCGCGTCCGTAAGGCGTGGGAGGCGCTCGGCGTCGACGACGTCGACTTCGAGCTCGACGATCGCGCCGGCGGCTGGCTGGCAGTCGCCGACCCGGATCAGCTCGATCAGGTCCTCTGGGCGCTGCTCGACAACGCCGTCAAGTACGGCCAGGGCACGCCGGTGGGCGCGAAGATCACCGTCGACGCCGGTGGGCGTCGCGTCCTCCTGACCATCAGCGACGGTGGAGA
>DASSZA010000061.1:0-20404 GCA_035703005.1 Candidatus Limnocylindrales bacterium
GAATCGCAGCGCGCGTCTGCATCGCACTACTACGGCGTAACCATGCTCAACTTGGCGATGAACTCAGTTGTCCAGGATCGCCTCGACGACGCGCTCGCGGAGGCGAATGAAGCGATTGACGCGCTGGAATCCACCACAGGCGACATCGAGCATTCGGCTGCCCGTGCATTACGAGCAGCGATCATGCTGCGGCTCGGGCTGGACGCTGACGCGCGTGGTTTAGCCGCTCGCATGACCTCCGAATCGACGCGATACGTCCCGAACGAGGCAGTCGCGGAGGCCGCCGATGCCTTCGATGCCTACGAATCCCACGTGACCGCCCTGGCATTGCTGGACCGCATCAGTCACGAATCGCTCCAGACAATCGCCGATCGTCGCGCGGTGGCTATCGCACGGGCGCGAATCGCGATCCGTGTCAGGGACCTTGTCGGTGCCGAGAAAGCGCTGACCGGATTCGTCCCCGGCCTAACAAGCGTAATCGGCGCCCATGCATCGTTCGAGATGACTGTTGCCCACCTCGCATTAGTGCGCAACGCTCCAGAGGGTGCTCCGCTTGTCCGTCGGGCTACAGAAGCTGCTGCATTTCAAGGAGCAACCGCGACGCGCCGACTCGGCGAGCTCCTGCTCTCAACTTTGGGAACGAATGACGTCCTCAACGAGACGGTACGTGTAATAGATCATTCTGCGCCGTGGCACTTGAGCTTCGTCGCCGAGGACTTGGTCCCGCAAATGGGTCGGCTTGATGAGGGCAGCCTCGCCGCCCTCCATCGAGCGGGAGCGCGCCATCCAGAGCGTTGGAAAGCTGCTCTCCGTCTCGTCTTGGACAAGACATCGGATGAAGTGAACATGCCCGCAGCGAGAATGCTTGAGGCGATCGGCGATCGTTCGGACATACCTCGCCTGCGGGGGCTGGCCCGGGCTTCTCGGCGCCGGCCGGAAGCAATGAGCCTCGGCCGGTCAATATCTAGACGTCTGGCGGATTTGGTGCACGTCGAGGATCAAGGGCGTGTAACGGTCGAGATCGGCAACAGAAGCGTTCTCGGTTCGGCCATAAGGCGAAAGGTGCTTGGGCTGCTTTGCTTCCTGATCACCCGCCCCGAGATGTCGGCGACGCGCGACCAGGTGCTCGATGCCCTTTGGCCTGACCTCGATCCCGAGGTCGCCGTCAATTCGCTGAATCAGACGATCTACTTCTTACGGCGCGTGCTGGAGGAGACGTACTCTGACGACCTGACGCCCGGTTACGTCCACCATGACTCAGATGTCGTGTGGCTCGACCCTGAACTCGTCACGAGTCGAAGCGCAGCCTGCAAGGCGCTCATTCGCGACTTCCCGCCTAGGCCGTCTCCCGATGATGTCGACCGGCTCACCTCGCTGTATCGCGGCAGGTTCGCGCTTGATTTTGAGTACGAGGAGTGGGCGGCTGCGTATCGCGACAATCTTCATGCTTCATACCTCGAAATCGTCGAACGTTCCGTCCTAGACGACTTCACATCAGGGCATTACGACCGGGGCATCACCGTTGCGAGGCGAGCGCTCGACGCGGATCCGACGGCAGAACAGATCGAAGTCTGCTTGCTGCGTCTGTATCGAGTCACGGGAGCGCACTCTGCGGCTGCGGAGCAATACGCGCACTACGCCGCGGTTATGCGGGAGGAAGTCGGCGTCGAGCCCCCGCCGCTCGAAGCATTGTGACGGGATAGGTAAGGTGCCGTATTGACCGGGTTAGTTAGGCATCCCTAGAGTCCGGCCACTTGCTAGTACCCCAGTACTAGCAAGATCCGTCAAGACGCTCGGACGCGGCGATGCCCCACCTGAAATGGGCACTTAGGGTGGGACGGAGCGACTAGTGCAACCGACCGACTATTCAGTCAGGTCGGTTTTCGTGTTCCCCCAGGGGCGCGAGGGCCGATAAGGAGGAAGCCAGATGGCTCCCGAATCGGTCAAGGGCTGGTAGGACCCGCCCGGTGAAGATGCGACTTATGCGGATCATCGTGACACTCTCGAGCGTCGCGATGGTCGCGCTAGCTGGAGGGGCATCTCTTAGGGGCTTCTAGTACGGAAGGCCCATTACCCACTACTCGGCTCTGGCCGTAGAGTGAGGGAGGTGGCTGGTCCCAGAACGATGCCTAAGTCCCTTAAGCTTTACGTCGCGACTGTCGTGGTCATCGGCGCATTGGCGCTGGTGACCGCGACTTTTCTTTTCCCTCCAAAGGCTGGAATCGCCCTCGATATCGGCCTTCCTGGAAGCGATTCCCTCGAAGTCGCACTCGGCGTCTTCATGTGGACGGCGATCACGCTGCTTGCTTCGGCTTGGCCCGTTCAACAGCCTCGGGGCTCGCAAATCGGCGTCGCAGTCGCACCCATCATGGCCTCGTTCATGCTCGGAGGCCCTGCCGTTGGTGGGTGGGTTGCGGCGATCGGCACGACCGAGCTGCGCGAGCTTCGCGGGCGCATCCCTTGGTACGGGTCTCTTGCCAACCACGCATGTTTGGTAATCCCGGCGGTCGTCGCAGGAGTCGTTCGGGAGGTTGGGCTTCAGCTCGCGCCTGGACTAGGCCCTTTCGCGGACTTCGCGTCCGCGATGGTCGCGGCAGCGGTCTTCCAGGTTCTGAACGTCTGGCTCGCGTTTGTCCTCCTGAGCCTGCGAACGGAGCAGTCCGTCCTCGAGGCCTTACGCGCAGATACGCGCGGAGTCCTCGGCAGCATGATTGCCTTGGCGCCACTGTCGTGGCTGATGACGGTCGTCTACGCCGTCCAGTGGTGGGCGACGGCCCTGTTCGCGGTTCCGCTCTATTCGACGCGGCTCGCGTATGCGCGCTTCATCGAGATGCGCGAGATGTTCACCCAGACGATCGGCGCGCTCGCCGAGGCGGTCGACAAGCGCGATCCGTTCACGGCCAAGCACAGCCAGCGGGTCAAGGACATCGCCGTCGACATCGGTCGTGTCATGCACGTCAGCGACGGTGAACTCGAAGCACTCGAGTGGGGCGGCCTGCTCCATGACGTAGGCAAGATCGGCGTGCCCGACCGCGTCCTCCTCAAGCAGGAACGCCTCAACAAGGACGAGCGGATGATCATGAATGCGCACCCGGTACTCGGTGCCCAGATCATCGCGCCGGTCACGAAGCTCGCACCCGAGCTTCCGATCATCCGCCACCACCACGAGTGGTACAACGGCTCGGGCTACCCCGATCGGCTGATCGGCGATGAGATCCCGAAGCTCGCCCGGGTGCTGCACGTCGCGGATGCGTTCGAAGCGATGACGGCTGCCCGCCCATACCGCATGACCCCGCTTACCGCGGAGCAAGCGCTTGCCGAGTTGCGCAAGTTCGCGGGCATCCAGTTCGACCCGGTCGTCGTCGACGCATTCGTCAGGACCCACCACGTCGAGGGTGTCGCCGATCCGGGCCGCACGGTCCAATCTCGGCCCATCCCGATCCTCGGCCAAGCTGCGGCCAGCCGCCTGAGCGAACCCCCGGTCACTGGCACCGGGCCCGCCTCCCAAGCGCCCGAACAAGCCTGACGCCGCGAGCATCCGCTCCAGCATCATGACGCGATGCTGATCGGCGGGATCCTGCTCGGGCTCGTCCTCGGCCTTCTCGCCGGCGGGCGCCTTCGGAACCTCGCCGAGATCCAGCTCCGTTGGACGGGCCTCCTCGTTGTGGCGCTCGTGCTGCGCTTCGCGACCGAGGCGGCCCTGAACGCGGGCATCGACATCGTCGAGACACTCCGCCTCCCGTTGCTCGTCGCCGCCTTCGGGCTGCTGCTGATCCCGCTGTGGGCGAACCGTACCTATCCCGGTCTGAGCCTCGCGTTCCTCGGCGTGCTGTCCAACGGTCTCGTGATCCTCGTCAACGGCGGCTACATGCCGATCTGGGAACCGGCGCTGGCAGCGGCCGGCCTGACCCCCGCCGACGTCACGCGATCGTTCCACGTGATCATCGATGCCAACGCGAATGCGCAGGACTTCGTCGGACGGCTGCTCATCCTCGGCGACGTCATCCCCGTCCCGATCTCGTTCATCCAGAACGTCTACTCGCTAGGCGACGTCTTCCTCGGGCTCGGCCTCGCATTCTTCCTGTTCGCCGGTGTCGTCCGCGTCCCGACGCCGATCGAGGAACAGCAGGACGCCGACCTTCGCCGACGCCTCGCCGCCGATCGGGCGAGTGGCTATCGACCCTCTGGCCTCACTCCCGGTCTCGAGCAGTCAGCTGCACTGCAACGGCCGACCGTCCTCGGCGCCGACCGCCAGCGCCTCGCGGGTCCTGGCTCGAGCGTGGCACTCACCGCGGAAGCGCCGTCGCCGAGGGCGCCGATATCGATCCCGGGGTTATCGCCCGAAGTCCTGGCGCGCCTTCGCCGCCATCCCTACGTCCGACTCGCGCTCAACGGCTCGTTCAGCGCGCTGTGGTCCGGCCAGCTGATCTCGCTCTTCGGCGACCGGGTCCATCAGGTCGCAATCGCGGCGATCGTCTTCGTCCTGACGGGCTCGCCGATCGCGGTCGCCCTCGTGTTCGTGTCGGCGACGCTGCCGAACCTCCTGTTCGGGCCGATCGCCGGGACGCTCGTCGACCGATGGGACCACCGGGAGGTCCTCGTCGTCAGCGACATCCTCCGCGCGGCCGTGGTCTTCATCATGCCGATCGCAGCCACCGCGAACATCTGGCTCGTCTACCCACTGGCCTTCCTGTTGACGACGATCTCGATCTTCTTCAGGCCGGCGCGCGTCGCGATCCTCCCGCGACTCGTTCGCGAGGACGAACTGCTCACGGCGAACTCGGCCCTCTGGATCGGCGAAACGTTGGCGGACGTCATCGGCTTCCCCTTGGCCGGGCTGTTCGTCGCCCTGGTCGCGGATGCCGTGTCGGTCGCGTTCTGGTTCGACGGCGCGACGTACCTCGCATCCGCGCTGCTCCTCAGCACGCTGATCCCGCGTCCTGTCCGGTCTGACGCGCCGACGGGTGTCACGTCCGACGCCGTCGCTGGTGGGTTCCGCGCGGAGCTTCTGACCGGTTGGCGCTTCCTCCGGAACGAACCTGTGCTACTCGCGAACACCCTCCTCGCCGTCGTGGCACAGCTGACCGTCGGCGTCCTGATCGGCCAGACGGCCGTCTTCGCCGAACACGTCTTCAGCGGACAGGGCTTCGATTGGCGAGCCGTGTACGGGTTCATCGAAGGCAGTCAAGGTGCAGGCAACCTGATCGGCGGCTTCGTCATCGGGTTGGTTGGTGCGCGATTCGCGAAGGGCCGGATGATCATCGTCGGCTACATCGCGCTCGGCCTTCTGACGACACTGATGGCGCTCTCGGGCAACCTCGGCGTCGTCCTCTCGATCGCCTTCGGGATCGGGATCGCAAATATGCTCTTCATCATCCCGAGCCAGACCCTGTTCCAGGAGCGCACGCCCGGCAACCTGATCGGACGCGTCGTCGGTTTCCGGTTCTCACTCGTATTCGGAGCGATGACGCTCGCGATCGGGCTCGGCGGCGTCCTGGCTGAGGCCGTCGGGGTGACGACGGTGATCGCGGCCTTCGGGCTCGTCACAGCCGCAGCGGGTGCCGTCGGGTGGTTCGTGCCGGCGGTACGCGAGGCGTGATCGCCTATCGGTTATCCTGTCGCCCGCCCGCGGCGCCGACAGCCCGGCCCGCCATCGACCTCCAGGAGCGGATGACACACCCGTGAGCGACCCCCGTGACCGCGCGCCCGACGACGAGCTAGAGGGCGACGACCTCGAAGCGATCGACGACGAGAGTGATGACCTCGAGGACGAAGGCGACGTCGACGATCTCGAAGGCGACGATCTCGAAACCATCGAGGACCGCGTCGATGCGGACGGCGCCGAGATCGACGATTACGACGCGGCGCTCCGGGAGGTTGCCGGCGAGCCGGTGCCGGCGGGTGCGGCGACCGCCGCGGAACGGCGCTCGTCGGCCGCTCGGCGGCGCACTCCCGGCAAGCAACCAGCACGAGCGCTGTCGCCGTCCGAGATCGCCGTCCATGTACGCGAGAACGCCTCGCGAGTGTTCGTGATCGCGGCCGTCGCCATCTACATCGTGATCCTGCTCAATGCCGTCTTCCTCGGGACCGGCGGCATCTTCCGACCGCTTCCGACGCCGACCCCGACGCCGACGGAGAGCGCGAGCCCGACCCTCAGTGCGAGCCCGAGTGGGTCGGCCAGCGCTAGCCCCGCGACGAGCCCGTCAGCATCGTCATCCCCCAGCGCGGCTGCCTCGCCGAGCGCTTCCTGACGGTCGACCCGGTCCGCCGGGGCTACCCTCTCGTCCATGGGCGCTGATGACGATCGGCGGCGCATGGTCCAGGAACAGCTCCGGGCGCGAGGCATCAGTGATGAACGCGTGCTCACCGCGATGGCCGCTGTGCCGCGGGAACGCTTCATCGATCGAGACCAGCAGGGGCGTGCGTACGCCGACGAAGCAGTCCCGATCGCAGCGGGTCAGACGATCAGTCAGCCATGGGTCGTGGCACGGATGACCGAGCTGCTGGCACCGCAACAAGGCGATCGCATCCTCGAGCTGGGGACCGGATCCGGGTATCAAGCCGCGATCCTCGCGGCGCTCGGCGCCGACGTCACGAGCCTCGAGCGACATGCCGTGCTCGCGCGGAAGGCAAGGGAGCACATCGCGGACCTCGAGCTTCCGGGTCGAGTCACGATCCGCACGACCGACGGCAGCCTCGGCGATCCCGGAGGAGCTCCCTGGGACGGGATCATCGTGACTGCGGCTGCACCATCGATCCCGAACGAGCTTCGCGGCCAGTTGGCGGACGGCGGCCGCCTCGTCATCCCGGTCGGGCCGCGCGATCACCAGGTCCTGACACTCGTCGTCCGCGACGGCGACGACTGGCGCGAGACACCCCACGGCGCGGTCGTCTTCGTGCCACTCATCGGCGAGGGCGGGTTCCCGGACGAGGCCGAACGTCGCGACGATGGCTGGCGCCGCTGGTTCTGAGTCCCGGCCGGTAGCGGTCGATATACTCGGGCGGCCATGACCCATGTGTTCGTCGCGCCCCACCCCGACGACGTCGCGCTGTCCTGCGGCGGCCTCATCGCCAGCCTCCGCGAGCTGGGCCAGAACGTCACGATCGTCACCGTGTTCTCGGGTGAGGTCGTCGATGGCGTGGTGGGCGTCGCGGGTGTCCCGAACTTCGGACGCGAGGTTCTGGGCGTCGGCAACAAGACGGTCTGGCCGTCCGGCGAGGCGTACAACCGAAGCTCGATCCTGCCGGACTACCCACTGAATCAGGCATGGGCGGCGCAGGACGATCGACTCGAGGCGACGCAGTCAGATGCCGACGCCGCCGCGAAGCGGTTCTGGCAGCGGTCGTCGTGGTACCGACGCGCGAGCATCCGGGCGGAGCCCCTCGCGGGCCAGCCCGTCATCGACGACCTGCCGACCCAGGGAGCCGTCGTGACCGAAGAGGTCATGGAGGCCGCTGGAGCGGGCGACCTGACGGCACGCCGCCGCATGGAAGACGAGCGCTACGCCTACTTCGCGGAGGCATCGATCGTCTTCCTCGATCAGCCGGACGCCATATTCCGGGACTACAGGAGCGAAGCCGAGCTCCTCGGCCCGCCGCGCGAGGATGACCTCGAGTTGGGCCAGCTCATCCGCCGTGAGATCGAGCGTCTCGAACCACAGAAGGTCTACCTGCCACTCGGTGTCGGAGGACACGTCGATCATCAGGTGTGTCGCCAGGTGGGGATCGATCTGTTGAACCTTGGCCAGCGGTGGGTGATGCCGGGTCCCGAATATGCGGGGACGGTCGTCTTCTACGAGGACTTCCCGTACGCACTGTGGAACGATTTCCGGACGCTCGATCAGCTCGGCCCGGACGCCTTCCGCGGTCTGCCGTCAGACGTGAGCGTCTATCCCGCGTTCGCCGATATCACCGACCAGATCGAGCGCAAGATCACCGGCATCTCGATCTACGAGAGCCAGGTCGAGCGGCTGTTCGACGGCGACCGGCAGATGGGCGACGCCGTCCGGTCATACGGGGCGGCACTCGGCACGCTCGGCGACATCGACGGGCAGGCCGAACGGTACTGGCGGACGAGCCGCGTCTGATCGACCGTCGGACGGCTGGGACCGTTCCGACACGCTGATCATCCTGGTCGCCCTCATAGCCGGGATCGCGATCCGGGTCGTGCTCCTTCCGACGGAGGGCCTTCGAGGGGACATCGACCAGTTCGTCGGGTGGGTCCATCACATCGCGACCCAAGGGCTATCGACGCTGTACGAAGGGACGGACGCTGGACCGGTCACGTTCGGCCCGGTCATGGCCTACATCTGGGCGGTGCTGGCGGCGATCCAGCCCGCGTTCGCGACTGTCACCGACGCCAGCGACCCGGCGATCCGTGCCCTCATGAAGCTGCCTGCCAGCGTCGCCGACCTGGGGCTCGCGGCGCTGATCGTGTACGCCCTGCGCGACCGTCCACGGTGGGCCGCGATCGGCGGCGCCGTCGTCCTCCTCGTGCCGGCGACCTGGTACGTCAGCGCATGGTGGGGCCAGTACGAGGCGATCTTCGCGCTTTCGGCACTCGCCGCAGTGATCGCGGCGACCAAGGGCCGGAACGACCTCGCCGCGATCCTCATCGCGGTGTCACTGATGACGAAGCCGCAGGCGATCGCGTTCGTGATCCCCTTCGCGGCGTGGTTCTGGGCGACAGGTGGCTGGCGTGGGCTCGCACGTGCAGCTGTGCTCGGTGCGGTTACGGCCGCGGTCTTGTGGATCCCGTTCCTGCCGACAGGTCCGCTCGGCTACCTCCGGAATCTGGGCACGTATCAGAACGAGATCTTCAATGTGCTATCGCTGCGTGCGTGGAACCCGTGGTGGATCCTGCAGGTGGTCGCGGCCGGCGGCGACTTCATCCGGGACGATGTCGCGATCATCGGGCCGTTCACGCTTCGCCACGTCGGGTACCTGGTAACGGCGCTGCTGTCCGCACTGATCGGGCTCGCGATCGTCCGCGACCCGCGCCCGCGGACGTTGGTGCTCGGGGTGGTGGCGTCGGTCCTGACGATCTTCACCTGGATGACCCAGATGCACGAGCGCTATGCCTATGCCGCGCTTGTCGTCGTCCTGCTGCTCATCCCGGATCGCGCGATCCGCTGGTTCGCGGCGATCCTCGCGGTCGTCTTCACGCTGAACCTCTTCGCGGCCGTGCCGGCGACGTCCGGGATCGAGGCGGCGCTTCCTGTTGACGGAGCTGTCGGGATGACGGGTTCGATCCTGGTGACCGTCCTTTCGATCGTGTGCCTGACGGCTGTGGTCGTGCGCAACGCTTATCCCCGCGAGGGCCGCGCGTCCCGATGACGCAAGCGAGCGTGACCGCTCGGCCGCCTCGGGGGGTGGATCCAGCAACAGGAGTCTTCGCGATCCTCGCTGTGCTTGCCGCTGCCATGCTGCTGTGGCTCGGTCGTGGAATGACCTTCTTCGCGGACGAATGGGCGTTCATCGAGTCACGCTCGCTCGGGGATCCCGCGTCGTGGTTCACGCCGCACAACGAGCACTGGGTGACCCTGCCGGTCTTGGTCTATCGCGCCTTGGTCGAGACCGTTGGCATCGGCTCGTATGTCCCCTATCACGTCGTCCTCGTCGCGCTTCACATCGCCGTGGCCGCGGAGGTGTTCCGTCTGACCAAGCGTTCCACTGGTCCCCGGTTCGCCCTCGTCGGCTCGACCATCGTCCTCTTCCTCGGCGGCGGGTTCGAGAACCTCTATTGGAGCTTCCAGGTCACGTTCGTCGGATCGACCCTGCTCGGTCTCATCGCGATGGACGTCTCTGACGGGCAGCCCAGCCCGACTCGTGCGTGGTCCGTGGCCCTGCTTCTCCTGGCCTCCCTCGCGACGTCGGGCATCGGCGTGGTGATGTCATTCGCGGTCGGCATCGAGTGGCTCGTCGACCGCCGTTGGCGTCTTTACGTCCCGTACCTCGTCGTGCCGGCCGGCGTCTTTCTAGTCTGGTTCGTCGCCTTCGGGCGATACGCGGTGAGGCCAGACCGCACGCCCATCTCGCCGTCGATGATCGCGTCGATCCCGTGGTTCGTAGCGGACGGCTTGGGAACCGTGCTGGGAGTCGTTGCTGGTGTGCCGTTCGCAGCGGGCCTGCTCGTCCTCTTCATGGTGGTGGTCGCCGTGGGGGTGCGACACCCGCGTCGGCTGCGGTCGCCGCGCGTCGTCGGCATCGCGTTCGCGATCGTCGCGCAGTACGCGTTGACGGCAGTCATCCGGTCGCACCTTTCCGAGGGGGCGGCGGAATACACCCGCTACCTCTACACCCCGGTGATCCTCGCGATCGTGGCGGCCGGTGTTCTCGTTCGCGGCATCAAGCGGACGGCCGTCGGACGGAAGCGGCTCTACACCACCGCGGTACTCGCTCTGTGGGCGACGACGGCGCTACTCCTCAACGGTCGATTCCTCCTGGCTGGCCGTGAACTGTTCCTCCTTCGAGCCGATATGACCCGCGCGCTCGTCACGGTCGCGTTGGCGCACGAACTGCCGCCCGGCAGCGATCCATCGAGATCGCTCGTGCTTGTGCCATCTCCGGATTCCCTGCGGCGGATCGCTGACCTGTATGGAGATCCGCGAACCGATCGAGTCGTCCCCGGCGCGGTCCGCCCGATCCCTCCCGATATCCTCGTGGAAGCAAGGCGTCGGCTAGTGGAGTGACCTCGACCTACGAGCGATCGTCATCCGCTCGCCTCCGCGATCGGATGCGAGGTTTGTCTCACGGCGGCTGCTTGTCGCCGCGCATCGATGACGTGCTTCGCCGCTAGCCCGATGACGACCAGGGGTGCCATCAGCGGCACCGGAGCTGCCAGGAACGCCGTCACGACCTTTCGGTGTGCGATGGCCGGCAGCGCCATCGAGTTGTAGTAGAACTGCGTCCCAGGCCAGAGCGCGCCGACCGCATGCCACGCGCCGCCTTCCTTCCGCAGGATCCATATCGCGATCGCGGCGAACGGCAGCAGGATCGGCAGCCGCCAGGCGCTTCCGTTCCACGACGTCGCTACGTGCGCGGCGACCGTTCCCGAGTGCTCGAGATACAGCTGCCACGGGACGAACGGCAAGGTGACCAGCAGGAACACCCCGGCGACGAGCGCGTCCCGCCAGCGGAAGACGAGGGCGAGCCCGGTGTAGAGCTTGAGACCGACGGCCGCTGCAGCGGTGAGCGGGCCACCAAGAACGAGCAGCGCGAGCGCGATCGTCTGCGGATTGCCGTTCCAGATCGCATGGGCGAGCGGCGGGAATAGGACCCACCACAGTGGCAACTCGAGCCGACGGATCAGCCAGATGGACGCCACCACCCCGAACGCCATCCACACCCATGTCGAAACCGATACCGGCAGGAACGACGTCGGCACGTAGAACAGGAGGGTGTGCGGACCACTTACATACGGCGTCGTGCCCTCGGTGACGGCGAACGGGTCGCCGCCCGCGAGCCAGGCGTTCGTCGCCCGCTGGTAATGCCGCGCGTCGATCGCGAGCACGTCGAGCTTGGCGATCCACAGCAGATCGATCGCGATGAACCAGGCCGGCAGCCCGATCTGCTCGAGTGCGAGGCGGAGACGGCCGATCACGACGACACCGCAGCACGTCGGCGCAGCCATCGGCCCACGAATGCTCGCCGATACCAATCGAGGTAGTGCGGCAGCCACTTCCGCAGCTTGAAGTTGCTCTGGCCGGCGGTCCTGTCGCGCCAGGTCGTCGGGACCTCGTCGACGCGGCGTCCCTCGAGCGTCGCCTTCACGGTCAGCTCCAACGCCAGCTCGAAACCGGCGGTGCTGTCGATCGTGACGGTATCGAGGAAGCGCCGGGAATAGAGCTTGAAGTTGTTCGTCGGGTCGTGGGTCGGCACACCGGCGAACCAATGGAGGGTCAGACCCGCGGTCCGGCTCATCAGCCGCTTCAAACGCGGACCCCCGATCTGGTGCCCTCCTCGCATGTAGCGCGAGGCGGCGACCACATCGGCGCCCGCCCTGGCCTTTGCCACCATGTCGTCGACGATGTGTGGCTCGTCGGAGCCGTCGGACATCGTGATCAGGATGTAGTCGCCACGCGCCGCCGCGATCCCTGCCTTCATCGCGTTCAGGACGCCGCGCCCGAGGTCGTTGCGGAGACCGCGCACCGCCGGGAGCTCCGCGCCCAGGCGCTCGATGACAGGCACCGTCGGATCCTCATCGAAGTCGTACACGACGAGGATCTCGTGCGGCGTCGCGACGCCGCTCGTCAGCGCTCGGATCACAGGCTCGACGGCCTCGCCCTCCTTGAAGACGGGCATCACCATCGAGAGATCGACCGGGCGTTCGGCGACGGCGACGTCCAGGTTCACGACGCTTCCCCCACGAACAGCGTCTGACGACCGAGGACCCACCAGGCGGGGCGGAGGCGCAGATAGATCCGCACGAGCCGCTGATCCGTCGGCAAACGGCCCTTCGTCGAGTACGGGAGGAAGCGCGTGATGAGGTCGACCGTCCGGAGGCCGGCCACCTCGGCCGCCTCGAGGAGGCTACGCTCGGTCAAGGCGACCCGGTGATCGATGAAGTCCCAATACCGAGGACCGACGAGTCTGATGTTCGGCTGGAGGACGATGACCCGACCCCCAGGGCGGAGCAGCGAGCGGACGACCCGAAGCTGGTCGATCACGGCGTCACTCGACTCGAGGTGTTCGAGGTCGTTGCTCATGAAGACGGTGGCGAAATGGCGATTGGGGAGCAGCTTGGCAAGGTCGAGCCCCGATCCCTGGATGAACCGGACATCGGACGGTAGCGCGGACCGCATGTCTCGGATGTCCGTCGCCCAGCGCTCAGACGCGGTCACGAATCGGATGAAGTGACCGCGGTCGCAGGCCACGTCGAGCGTCGGACCGTCCGGGTCGATGTAGCGCCGGAGGTACGCGACGATCTCCCGCCACACCTCATCCTTGCGACTGATCTCGCGCTCGTCGAAGCGTGCGTCGTACAGCTCGGGTAATAGGCGAGTCACGCGTGCGTCCTAATCGAGCGCCGAGAGGACGGCTTCGATCACCCGGTCCTGCTCCGCCTCCACCCCGAGCCAGAGCGGCAACCGAACCAGCCGCTCGCTTGCCGAGTCCGTCACGTCGATGGGGCCGGCGACACGACCGACCTTCGAACCCTGCGGTGAGCTGTGAAGCGGGACGTAGTGGAAGACGGAATGGACCAGCCGCGTCCGAAGGGCGTCGATGAGCATCGTCCGGGTCGCGAGATCCGGCAGGAGCAGGTAATACATGTGGGCGTTGTGCTCGCGGTCGTCGGGCACGATCGGCCGCCGCAGCACGCCCTCGCGCTCAGCGCCCTCGAACGCCGCGTGGTAGCGGGCCCAGATCGCACGTCGACGCGCGGTGATCTCCTCGGCATGCTCGAGCTGGGCGAAGAGGAACGCCGCGATGATCTCGCCGGGCAGATAGGACGAGCCGATGTCGACCCACGTGTACTTGTCGACCTCGCCACGGAAGAACTGAGACCGGTTCGTCCCCTTCTCGAGGATGACCTCGGCGCGGCTTGCGAATGCCGGATCGTTCACGAGCAGGGCACCGCCCTCACCCGAGATCACGTTCTTGGTTTCGTGGAAGGACAGCGCCGCTAAGTGCCCGATGCCGCCGGCAGGACGCCCGTTGTACGTCGAGAGGACGGCTTGCGCCGCGTCCTCGATCACGAGCAGCTCGCGTTCGCGCGCGGTGTCCATGATCGCGTCCATGTCGCAGGCAACCCCGGCGTAATGGACGGGGACGATGGCCTTCGTTCGATCGGTGATCGCGTCCGCGATCAGCCGCTCATCGAGGTTCAGGGTGTCGGGCCGGATGTCAACGAACACTGGCGTCGCGCCACGAAGCACGAACGCGTTGGCCGTCGACACGAACGTGAACGACGGCATGATCACCTCGTCCCCGGGCCCGACGTCGGCCAGGATGGCGGACATCTCAAGCGCTGCGGTACACGAATGCGTCAGCAAGCCGCGGACCGATCCGAAGCGCTCCTCAAGCCAGTGGCCCGACAGTCGCGCGAACTCCCCTTGACCAGCGAGGTGGCCGTTCGCGTGCGCCCGCTTGATGTATTCGAGCTCTCGACCGGTCAGGAACGGCCTGTTGAAGGCAACGACACCAGGGTCCCGCCCACGAAGGACGTGATGACGCGTTCGCTTCGAATCAGTCGGACTGTTCGTCATCGGTTCGTTCACGGATCAGGTACGTCGGTCGATCCATCGCGCGGAAGTGCATGCGGGCGAGGTACTCCCCGATGATCCCGAGCGCGAAGAGCTGGGCGCCGCTGAAGATCGCGATCATCGAGGCGACGAATGCGAAGCCAGGCACGTTATTCGGCCCGTTCGAGATGTAGTTCACCACGACATACGCGAGAACGAGTAAACCGAAGACCGTGAACACGAAACCGACGAAGCTCGCGAGCTGGAGCGGCAACGTGCTGAACCCGGTCGCCATGTTCAGCGCGTGCGCGACGAGTTTGCGAACCGTGTAACCGGAAGCGCCCACTCGACGCGCGTCGTGCTGCACCGGCGTGTGCGTGAACCGGGTGGTCCCCCAAGTCAGGAGCACGTCCACCGAAACGTACGGGCCGCGATACGCGGGGAAGGCGTCGCGCAGCCGGGTCCGGAACGCGCGGAACGCGCTGACGTTACGCGCCACCTCCGCCCCCATCGCCTCCTGGAGAGCGAGCTTCGTGAACCGCGATGCGAGGTCTCGCAAGAATCCGTGTTGCTCGGTCAGAGGTGTGCCGTACACCACATCGGTGTCCCGACCGAGGAGCGCGAGAAGCGTGGGGATCTCCTCGGGCGGGTTCTGGAGGTCGTCATCCAGCGTGACGGTCTTGTCGAATCTCGCGGCCCGGATGCCACACAGGAGCGCGTTGTGCTGGCCGTAATTCCGACTGAGCCGGACGCCTCGGACACGCTGGTCCTCCGCCGCAAGGTCGCTGATAACCGACCATGAACCGTCGGGGCTGGAGTCCTCGACGAAGATGATCTCGTACGGCTCGCCGAGTGCTCGGACCGTCTCGTTGAGTCGTCGGACGAGCTCGCGCAGCGTCTCCTGGGAGCGATACACGGGCACGACGATCGAGATCCCCGAGGCGAGCTCGGGCTCGGCCACCCATGGGCTCGGGGCTCGCCGTCGCTCCCACGGGGCCTGGATCACAGCCGGCCGGCCTCGGCCTCGCCGCGGATCCAAGGGATGACCTCATCGAGCATCTCGTCGAGGGTCGTCGAGGCTTCGAAGCCGAGGACATCCTTCGCCTTGCGCACATCCGGGACGCGCATCTGGACGTCGTGCTCGAACGGGGGATCGGAAACGTAGTGGAACTGGTGGTCCGGGCCGTGGATCTTGTGCCAGATCGCCGTCGCAAGTTCGAGCACGGTCGTCGACTGCGCGGTCGAAAGGTTCACATCTTCATTGACCATCCGGTCCGACTCCATCGCGAGTCGGATGCCATGCGCGAGGTCGCCGCCGTATGTGTAGTGACGGACCTGCGACCCGTCGCCAAGGATGTGCAGCGGGTCCTGACCCTTCATCACCTTCAGCGCCAGATCTGGCACCACATGCGATAGCGCGAGCTTCACGTTGCCGGACATCACGTCGGTGTCCCGCAGAGCTCGGCGCTCGCCGATGCCGACGCAGTTGAACGGCCGCACGATCGTGTACGGCAGCTGGTACTGCTCCCACGCACCCTTCGCGAAGTACTCCGAAGCGAGCTTCTGGAAGCCATACGTCGAGATCGGCGGCGGTGAGCTCAGCTGCGCGCCCTCGGGCGTCGGAAAAGCGGTCGCCGACTCATAGACCATCGATGACGACATCACGACGATGCGCTGCAGATGGCCGTCGCGGTGGGCAGCGATCGCGGCATCGAACGTCGACGCGAGGATCCGCTCGTTCTCGGCGATCAGGTCGTACGCGAATTCATGGAAGTAGCTGATCCCGCCGATCATCGCCGCTGACGCGACCACCTGGTCGACGTCGGATGCGAGCTCGCGCATCAACGCGGTGTCCTTTGCGTCACCCTCGACGAACTGGTAGCACGGATGTCCGTCGTAGGACTTCGCGAGGCGACCGTATTTCGAGAAGTCATCGAGGCCGATGACTTCGTGACCGGCTTCGAGTAGCTCGGGGACGAGGTACCCATTGATGAATCCGGCGGCGCCGGTGACCAGGATGCGCACGTCAGCAGGTCTCCATCTCGAAGTCGAACGTCAGCGGGTGGCCGCGCCGAACGGTCCGCGGGCCGGAGCCGGCGTGAACCCGTGCACGACCCAAGACGGAAGCGGTCGTCGGGACGCGACACGAATAACCATGGCTTCGAGGAGAAGCCCGACGAGGGTGAACCCGGGCACCGGGATCGACCAGGCGATCGCAAGGAACGGTGACAGGGCTGGGAGCGATGCCGTCTTGTACAGGGGCTGCGCCAACGGCCAGAGCAGCGGGACCGACAGCCAGAGACCCCGACGCAGGCCGAGGCTCACGAGCGCCAGGACGGCCAGGGCCATGAGGATCGGACTTCCGAAGGTCGAGTCGCCGTGATTCTGCCGGACGAGGTTCGCCGCGATCGACGGTAGGTCCGCGATGAAGGTCGCCCAGGGCAGGAATGGTGAACTGATGAGGACGACAGCGATCGCTATCAGGAACGCGGACCAGCGTCGCTCGGCGAGCAGCGGCGCCGCCGCATACGGCTTGATCACCGCGGCGATCCCACTGAGCGGCCCACCGAAGACGAGCAGCGCGAGGACGATGACCTCGGGATGGCCGAGGAAGATCGCCTGGAACATGGGGGGAAACGCGACCCAATACCCGGGAAGACCGATCCTTCGGACGACCCAGACCGCTGCCAGGAACATGCCAACGACCCAGATGAGCCGCGTCAGGTCCGGAGGGAGCGGGATGAACGGCACGAAAAGCAGAAGCATCGGCGGCGGACCCGCGTAGATCGCCGCTGGTGGTCCGACCTGCCACGGATCCCCACCGGCCAGCATCGCCGCGGCAGCGGCCGTGTAATTCGCCGCGTGCGAACCGACCGCCAGCGGCAGGACCAGTCCTTCCAGGGCTTGAAGGCCGGAGAAGAGGGCGAACACGACGATCGTCGCGATGCGCCAAGGCCGATCGGGATCGAAGTTCTCGTCGCTCGACGGCCCCGCCGGGCTCAGAGACGGATCCCTTCACCGAGTGCCCCCCACACATCCACGACGTCCTTGCCGCCGATCTGCAGACCGCGGTATTGCTTGTGCGGCGCCCCGAGGACGAGGACGTCGCTCTCCTCGAGCACGCACTCGAGGCTGACCAACCTCGGGTCCTCGACGTAGGGGTCCGTGCCGAGCACGCGGGCACCCGACCACGACAACAGCTTGCGCAACTTGTAGGAAAGCGATGCGCGAGTGTCGTCCGACTCGGCTTTGAACGCCATCCCGAGGATGCCGATCGTCTTGCCCTTCAGGCCGCCGTAGCGGCGTTCGAGGGCGGACACGATATACGCGGGCAGACCCTCGTTGACCTGCATCGCGGCCTGACCCATCGGGAAGTGATCGCTCGTGAAGGCGGCGAGCTGCATCGCATCCTTGAAGAGGCAGGGTCCGGCTGCAAATCCCGGTCCTGGGAGGTCCTGGGCTCGGGGGTAGTCCTCGCGGATCGCGCGCAGGACGTTCGTGTAGTCCACGCCCGCCTGGTCGGCGATCATGAAGAACTGATTCGCCACCGCGAACTTCATGTAGCGCCACGTGTTCGTGAACAGCTTCGCGAGCTCCGCTTCCTTCGTCGACACTCGGACGGTCTTCGTGACCAGGTTGCGGAACAACGCCGTGGCGCGTTCGGCCGCCTGATCGTCATCCGCGCCGATGATCTGTGGGAGCGTGTGGAGCTCCTCGAGTGCGTGCCCCTCGGCGATCCGCTCCGGACAGAAGGCGACGTCGACGGAGCAGCCGGCTTCGGCAAGGTGGTGTGTGACGTATTCCGTCGTGCCTGGGTAGACCGTGCTTCTGAGGATGACGAGCGCACCGTCCCGAAGATGAGGCGCGACCTGGTTGACCACGCGTTCGAAGACGGTCATCGACGGCCCGAGGAATTCGTCGACCGGAGTCCCGACGACGATGATCAAGGTCTCAGTGCGCTCGATGATCGACCCGTCCGTCCCAAGCTCGAGTCGCCCGGTGGCCAGGACCTTGCGAAGGAGCTCGTCGGCGCCAGTCTCAAGGAACGGCATGTCGCCAGCGGCGATACGGTCGAGTGTCGCCTGACTGGTGTCATAGATGCCAACGCACAGGCCGGCATCAGCCAGCGTCAGGCTGAGCGGCAACCCGACATGGCCGCCGCCGCCAAGCACGACGACGTCGAGGTCGCGGGTCTCCTGCGTCATGCTCAGGAGTCTACTGACGCGGTGCCACCAGTCACCGCGCCGAACGTCCTAGTACGCGAAGAGGCTGATACGCTGCGGACGCTCAGCAACCACGCTGGATCACCGCCACGGAGTCGGCCGCGGTGACTTCGCGCCTGTCTGCGACCCGCCTCGTAGCCACGCCGGTACTGGCTGCCTCAGATGTCGATTCGGCGCGATTCGGCGTGCCGATCGCCCGCGCGTTCGCCGCTTCGCCGGTCGACGTCACCGCGATCCGCAAGGACGCGCGGAAGTCCGGTGTCGCCATGGTGATCGTGAGAGCACCCGCTAGCGAACTTGCTGTCGCACAGGCCATCGAGACCGCCGGTGGACGGCTGTGTGACACGTTGGTGCACTATGCACGTCCGCTCGATCGACCGATCCCTGAGCAGCCACGTCCAGTGCGTCGCGCTCGTCGGGACGAGATCGACGCGATCGGTGCGATCGCGGCGGAGGCGTTCGCCGGATATGACGGTCATTACCACGCCGATCGTCGCCTCGATCGCGCCGCGGCGGATGCCGGCTACGTCGACTGGGCCCGTCGGTCTATCGCCGACGCACTCGTCGTCGAGGACGCGGGACGGGTCGCCGGCTTCCTGACGTTGGAGCGGCACGACACCGACACCGAGATCGTACTCAATGCCATCCGGCCCGACGCCCAAGGACAGGGTCTGTATACCGCGCTCGTCATCGGAGCACTGCGGCTCTCCGCGACGCTGAAGGCGGCCCGTTGCGTCGTATCGACGCAGGTCTGGAACGTGCGGGCGCAGAAGGTCTGGATCCGTGCGGGTTTCGAGCCCACGCACGCGGTCCACACCTTCCATCTCTGGTCCGACTAGCTCGCTTCAAGATCGCGGCAAGAGCAGCGCCCCGTCCGTATCCTCATATGCGACCTCCCAGCCCGCGCGAACGAGCCGGTCGCGGAATGCCGTCTCGTCGGCGTCCACCACGATGTGTGTCACGCCCCATTCGGCCATCCGCCTTTCCCAGCCGTCCTGGCCCGCGACGATGGACTCGTAGGTGCTCCACACGTCCGGCTTGAACATCTCGATCCGCGAATCGACCGCGACCGACAGCTGCGGCAGCGCGTACTCGAACCACGAACCCCAGGTCTGGGGATTGAGGACGCGATCGCCGGGCCCCGACAGGTCGCGCAGGCTGGCAGTTATCCCCGCGGGCGCGGGAGAGACCCAATCCTCTGAGACGACCGCGCCCGGGACGGCCGGACGGTTCGCGGGAAGGGCGAGGAACATCGCGAGGACAAGCACGCCCGCCACGAGGGCGTTGAGCCGGCGCATCGTCTGCGTCTCGACTCGTGTCCTTGCCGGGAATGCCGGCACCAGCGTCCCGGCGATCGCTGTGACCGCGGCGATCGGCCACCACGCCACGCCTCGCTGGGCGTAGACCCCGATCAGGAAGAAGACGGCAAGCCATGCCAGGGTCGGCCACGGGACTCGCCGTTCCGAGCGGGCCATCAGCGTCACGATCGCCAGCGCGGAAGCGAAGAACAGCAGACCCGGCACGTCGCGGATCGAGGTCGGTTGCCATTCGGTCACCCGAGCCGTGACCGAGGCATTCGAGGTCAGCCCGGCGGCGTACAGCCAGACGAGTGGTCCGCTCGGGGTCAGGCACGCAGCGAGGGCCGCGACGCCCGTCACGGCGAGGGTTCGCATGGCAGCCGGCTGCCGGTCGTGGAGGTCTTCGAGCCATGCAAGCCCAAGGACGAGCGGTCCGAGGAAGAACGAGCCGTGGACGTTCGCCCAGATCGCCACGATGACGGGGGCGAGCCACAGCCGGCCCGGGTGGGCTCGCCGGTCGGCGACCAGCAGCAGGACCCCGACAAAGCACAGCATCCCGAGGAGTTGCGGGCGCAACGCAAGTGCCGGCGCCGCCACGACGAAGGCAAGCAGCGAGAGGATCGCGGCGGTGCGGACATCCAGGCCGCGACGGACCGCGATGAGACACGTTCCGCCAAAGATCGCCCCGACGACGATCGCG
>DASSZA010000080.1:0-13161 GCA_035703005.1 Candidatus Limnocylindrales bacterium
AAGCGATCGGCGAGCGCGTGACCCTCGGCCGCCTCGCCGCCGTGGAGCGGCCGCTCGCGCTCGATCGCCTGGCGCTTCCCGCGTTGTTGATCCTTGCCGCGCTACTGCGCGTGCCGAACCTCGCTGCTCGAGGGACCTGGGATGGCGATCAGGGCCACGACATGCTGGTCTTGCGCACGTTCGTGCGCGATGGGACGGTGCCGCTGCTCGGTCCGCCCACGTCGATCGGGGATGTGCACCACGGCGCCTGGTACTACTACCTGCTCTCTCCGGCGGCCGCGCTGACGGGTGGCGACTCTCCACTGGCCGTCGTCGCCGTCATCGCGCTCGCCGGGATCGCCGCGGTGGGCGTCGTGTGGTGGCTCGGGCGATCCGTCGGGGGCCCGATCGCCGGTGCCGTCGCCGGTCTCGCGATGGCGGCGTCGGCCGCCGCTGTCGACGAATCGACGTTCATCTGGAACCCGAACCTGATCGCGTTATCGAGCGCGATCGCGCTCGCCGCCGCGTGGAAGGCGTGGTCTGGTGGCGACCGTCGATGGTGGCTCCTGGCCGCGGTCGGAACCGCGATCACGATGCAATGCCACGTCCTCGGCGTCGCGCTGCTGCCGGTCGTCGCTGCACCGTTCCTGCTCGACGCCCGACGGCGACGCATCGGCGGCGTATGGGTAGCTGTCGTCGCGATCATCGCCATCGCCTACCTGCCACTCGTCGTCAACGAGCTGACGACAGGCTTCTCCGAGGCGTCAGCGGCGGCGGCCTACATCGCGAGCGACCGATCGGGAGCGGACGTCGCTCTCCCCATCCGCTTGGGGATCGCTACGCTCCGCGTCCTGAGCTGGCCACTCACCGGGCTGATCACGGACGGCTTCATCGCGGGGTCGCTTGCCACCGTCGCAGTCATCGCCATCGTGATCTGGCGATGGCGCACGCCCGACGCCGATGAACGCTTCGTGGTGCGCTGGCTCGGTCTGGGACTGCTCTGGTCGATCGCATTCCTGACGATCGCGGCGCCGAGCCTCGCGGCGGTCGTTCGAGGTCTGCCCAACGACCACTACCACGCCTTCGCCGATCCGATGGTGTTCGTGCTGGTCGGGCTCGGCGTCGGGGCCCTCGTCCGTGAGGTCCGTGCTCCCGCGGGGCCCGTCGCGGCGGCCGGCCTCGTCGTGGTCCTCCTCGGCTGGAACCTCACCCACCTGCCCCCGGCCGTCCATCCCGACGGTGGCTTCCCGGCCGGTGACGCGGCGGCGCACCGCGTCGACACGGCGCTCAGCCGTCAGGGGATCGATCGCATAGACGCGACATGGATCCGCTCGCTGCCCGATTTCAAGTCGACCGAGGCGCTCGTCTATCCGCTCGCCAGACTCGGCCGTGCCTATAGCGCCGACCTGCCGAAGGGCAAGCGTGCACTCGGGAGTGCCGCCGCGCCGCATCCGACGGCCGGCGTCGTGATCATGTGCGACCAGCTGTTCCGTGACGCGATCGGGGCGGACTGTGGTGGCCCTGCCGAGGATGCAGCTGCAGCCGCGTCCGGCGATCGCGCGGGCAGCCTGATCGAACGGTTCGAGGCGGCACCTGGCCGCTGGATGTCGGTGTACGCGTCAGGCCGCGACTGATCGCGCCGGATATGCGAACGCCGGCGCCCCAGACGCCGGCGTTCGCTGTCCCCGAGACCCGGACGGTGGAGGGCGATCCGGGTCGTGCCCTGGAATGCTCTAGTAGCGGCCGTTCCGGCCGGGCCCGCGCGAAACGGTCCGGACCGTGCTCACCGCGGTGACCCCGACCTGACCGGCCGGGTTGATGCCCGAGACTCGCGCTGCCAACGGACGGCTGCCCATCGACGAGCCCATCGGGCGATCGGATCGCTCGCCGCGCTCGTTCGACGTGCTTGATCCGGTGTTGTTGCCGCCAGGGAACGCGCGGCCGAAGCGGCGCATCCGGACGGCGAGGTAGTACTCCATGATCTGGCGCACCTGCGGCTCCGACAGGAGGTCGTCGGCGCGGAGTGCGTACTCGACCCGAGCGGTCGGGTTGGTCGATCCGGCCGCGACCAGGCCGAGGTATTGCGGCGTGTCGGCGTCATCGCGCAGCTCGCGGAGACCGCGAGCGAGCTTGGTCGCCGTCCCGAGGGATGGCATCCGATCGCCTCGGATGAGCCGGGAGATCGTCGAATGATCGACGCCCGACTGCTGGGCCAATTGCCGCTGCGACATCTTCTTGGCCTTGAGCTGGGCTCGTAGCCACTCGTTGAACGCTCGGCCGTTCTGTGTGGTCATGCTGCCTGGGCGCTCCTACGGGCGTGCCGCGTGCGGTCGAACCCCGCGCGTCCGGTGCCTCGATGCCACGATGATGCTGAGAGCGCTCGGGCGCCTGTATCACCCGTTGGTACCGTTCGCCGTTCGAGCGGAACGGCGCCGGAGCGGGCAGGACGGGTGGGGTCGTCGGCGGTCGGGTGGGGTCATCCGACGCGATGCCGATAGGACGAAAGTACTGCCCCTTTTCGGGGCCCTCCGGAAGCCAGGATCAGGCGGGCGTCGAAGCTCGGGTAGCAGCCTTCGCGGCCTCGTCCAGACGGGGGAGTCCGCGCGGCTTTGACGACAGGAAGTACACGATCGAGCCGAAGATGATGATCGAGAAGACGCTGATCACGCGGTCAAGCAGGGCGATCGCCGTGGCTTCGGGGAGCGGCACGCCATAGGCGACGTGCAGCACGCCGACGACGCCCGCCTCGACGATGCCGAGGCCAGCCGGGCTGAGCGGGACTGCGGTAAGCAGTGAGCCGATGAGCGCGACGAAGAGCGCCCCTGACAGGCCCACCGACACGTTCGCGAACCCGAGGGCCTGGATGACCAGGAAGAGTCGCAGACCCTCCGTCAACCATATGAGGACGGTCAGGAACCCGAGGCGTGGGAGGTGGTGCGTCGCAAGGGCGCCGAACACGCCCTCCTCGAACCGGTCGTAGAGCTCGATGACCTGGTGGGGCAGCGGTAGCGCGACGATGATCTGCCGGCCGAAGTTGCGCATCGTCAGCAGCGCGAAGGCGAGGACCGCCACCGTGACGACGCCGATGCCGAAAACCACCTGGATGGCGGGCGGAAGACCGCTGCGGAAGCTCCAGTAGCCGGCGGCCAGACCCATGGTCGAGATAGCGAACAGATCGAGGATGCGCTCGATGAAGACCGTGCCGAACGTGCGTGACAGCGACGCCGTCCGGCTGTTGATCTTCAGCAGATAGGCGCGGTAGACGTCACCGAGCTTCGCCGGCACGACGCAGTTGACGAGCCAGGACAGGAAGATGATCTCGGTCGAGTCCTTCGTCGAGATGTGCTCGCCGGTGCCCCGGAGCAGGATCGCCCACCGGTATCCCCGCAACGGGAAACCGGCGTAGAACACCAGGAACGCCGCGAGCACGAGCCAGCCATTCGCCGCCAGGATCAGCGCGGGGACCCTCGACAGCTGCGCGCCGTTGAGATACACGAACGCGCCGAGGATGAAGATCGGGACGAGGATCGAGATGATGGTGCGCGGTTGGCGCAGTCGCCGGGAGAGCGACATGGGCTCCGGATCGGGCTCGATCTCCGGCAGGGCGGCGCCTTCCACAGGCCGCGTCGGGGCGGGTAGACCGCCGACGACCGGGACCCGCGGATCGATCGCCGGGGTGGCCTCCATCGCTCCCGACGGTACGGGTTCACCGGTCCCACCGACCATCGGTCGATGGTCCTGCCGCGCGTCACTCATGCCCGGACCGCGGACCTGTTCCGGCCGTTTCCTCGAAGCCGCTGGACGCCCTTGGCGAGCGGTGTCCAGAGGCGCACGACGTAGGTCGCGCGGCCCGTGACGAGCTCGGCCGGTGGTAGCGCGGCGAGGAGCCCGGCCGGGGTGGACGGATCGCCGTCGACCGCGTTGTACGCCACGCCGACCTCGAGGACGGTGTGGGCGTCCGAGGCGGCGACGCCCGGTCGGCCATGCTCGCGGGCCGCGGCTGCCGCCCGCTCGTTCCCCTTACCGACGAGACGGGCGTTGTGCACCTCGATCCAGTCGACAGAACCCATGAGTGACTCGTGCACCGCATCACGCAGCACCGAGCTGCGGAACTGGTCATACGGGTGGGGCATCCCGACGAGCCCGCCCTGCTCCCGGATGGCGGCGATGGCCTCGGCTGCCGGCAGGTCGCGGTCGATCGGCCGCTCGATGTACGCGGCGATCAGGTCGCCGGCCTTCGTCCGTACCTCCTGGCCGATGATCACGGTCAGCCCGCCGGGTGCGGCGTCACGGGCACGGAGCGCGCCGTCGATGCGGTCGTGGTCGGTGATGACGAGGTGGGTCAGACCTCTGGCTGCTGCCGCGCGGACCACCTTCGCCGGATCAGCGAGGCTGTCGAACGAGGCCGACGTATGGCAATGCAGATCGATGAACGCACGGCCCCCGACCTGACGCCCCATGGCTTCGTTGGCACCTCCGCTCGCTCGCTGACGCAGGTCAGCCATGCGCTCGCTCACGTGCTCGGCGCCGCCTCGCCCTGGGACCCCATCTCGCGGGCCGGACACGCGCGCCCGAGGTCCGTGCCGGGTCGATATTCGCGGGCGCGGACATGACTAGATCTGCTGCACCAGGGACTTCTTGAAGAAGTCGAAATGCTCGAGAGCGAGCCCCGTGCCCAGCGCGACGCAGTCGAGCGAGTTCTCGGCCACGTGGCAGGGCACCCCGGTGACCTGTGTGAGCAGCTTGTCGATGTTCCGCAGCAGCGCGCCACCACCGGACATGACCATGCCCTTGTCGATGATGTCGGACGAGAGCTCGGGCGGCGTCTGCTCGAGGACCGAGCGGACGGCGGCGACCAGCTGCTGGAGCGGTTGCTCGATCGCCTCCATCACCTCGGACGAGGTGATCGGGATCGTCCGCGGCAGACCGGCGATGAGGTCGCGCCCGCGGACCTCCATCGTCAGCTCACGCTCCAGCGGGAGCGCGGTCCCGATCTGCATCTTGACCTCTTCGGCGGTGCGCTCGCCGATCATCAGGTTGTACTTCTTGCGGATGTAGGTCGCGATGGCCTCGTCGAACTTGTTCCCGCCGACACGGAGCGAATGCGACACCACGATGCCGCCGAGGGCGATCACGGCGATCTCGCTCGTGCCGCCACCGATGTCGATGATCATGTTGCCGGACGGGCCGCTGATGGGCACGTTCGCTCCGATCGCCGCTGCGAGGGGCTCCTCGATCAGATAGGCGTCCTTCGCGCCGGCCTTGAGCGCGGCGTCCCGGACGGCCCGCTTCTCGACCGAGGTCACGCCCGCGGGCACGCTGATCATCACCTCGGGGCGATTGAAGCCGATGCGTCCGCGGGTGGCCTTGGCGATGAAGAAACGCAACATCGCCTCCGTGATGACGTAGTCCGCGATCACGCCGTCCTTCATCGGCCGGATCGCCTGGATGTTGCCAGGCGTCCGCCCGATCATCTCGCGAGCCTCTTCGCCGACCGCCACGATGCGGTTGTCGTCGGACACGGCCACGACCGATGGCTCGGTGATGACGATGCCCTTGCCCTTGACGTAGACCAGCACGTTTGCGGTGCCGAGGTCGATCCCGATCTTCATGACGTGGAAAGGTCAGTCCCTTCTGCGAGGCGCTCGATCCTGGCGCCGAGATCCAGGAACTTCCCCTCGATGTTCTCATACCCCCGGTGAACGTGGTGAGCACCGTGGATCGTGGTCTCACCGTCGGCGGCGAGGGCGGCGAGGATCAGCGATGCTCCGGCACGGAGGTCACTGATGTCGACGTCGGCGCCATGGAGCGGCGCGCGACCGGTGATGACGGCTGTGTGCGGGTCGAGGATCTCGACGTCTGCGCCCATCCGGCGCAGTTCGGACATCCACTCGAGACGGTCCTCGAAGATGGTCTCGTTGACGCGGGACGCGCCGGTGGCCTGGGTCAGGAGGACCGATGTCGGCGGCTGAAGGTCGGTCGGAAGACCCGGGTATGGCCCGGTCTCGATATCCACCGCGCGGAAGCCGCCGTCGGCGAGCGCGGACCCGTCGACCTCGATGGTGTCGTCGGTGCAACCGACGTCGACGCCCGCTCGAGCGACCGACTCGAGGAACGCGCCGAGGTGGTCGCACGGAGCGCTCGTCAGCCTGATGCGCCCGCCGGTCACCGCCCCTGCGATCACGAACGTGCCGGCCTCGATGCGGTCGGGGATGACACGATGCTCCGCCCCGCGAAGCCGTCGCTTGCCGTCGACCTCGATCGTGTCGCGGTCGGTCCGCTCGACCTGTGCGCCCATCTTCTGAAGGAAGGCGATGAGGTCGTCGACCTCCGGTTCCTGCGCGGCGGGCCTGATGATGGTGTGCCCGTCGGCCAGAGTCGCGGCGAGCATCGCGTTCTCGGTGCCCATGACCGACACGAACGGGAACCGCACCTCGCCGCCCCGAAGCCGTCCCGGCGCGGTCGCGAAGTAGTAGCCGTTGCGGTAGTCGATCTCCGCGCCGAGCGCACGCATCGCGTCGACGTGCAGGTTCACCGGCCGCCGCCCGATCCGGTCACCGCCCGGGTTGCTGATGATCACCCGCCCGAAACGAGCCAGGAGCGGGCCGAGCAGCATGAACGACGCTCGCATCTTGGCCGCCGCCTCGAGAGGGACGAACTGCCACTCGACGTCGCCCGCGGCGACCTCGTACACGTTGTCCTCCGGATGGTCGACGACGACGCCGAGCTCGATCAGCGTCTGGGCCATCACGCGGACGTCCTCGATCTCCGGGACGTTCGTGATCCGGCAGCGCTCGCCCGTCAAGGTCGCGGCCGCGAGCATCTTGAGTGCGGCGTTCTTGGCACCACTGATCGCGACGGACCCCGACAGCGGACGGCCGCCCTCCACGCGGAAGACCTCCCGCGTGACGGGCTCGGGGACGTATTCCCAATGAAAGGGTCGTGCGTCAGCCATCGAACCTCTCCGAAGGCCGAGGCGACGCGACCGCGAGCCATCGGCCTGAGGATTTGGCGTCAGCCATGCAGGCTAGCCGCGGTGGCGCGGGCCCTCGCGGTACCGCCGTTCGGCCACCCGGATCCTGAGCAACGCCTGCTGGAGTTGCGCCCGGGCAGCGCTCAGATCCGCTCCCTCGTGGAACCCGGATTCGAGAGCGCGCTCGGCCTCGCGTCGGGCCTCCTGGGCCTTTTCGAGGTCGATGTCGCTCGCGAGGTCCGCGGTCTCCGCCAGGACGACGACCCGGTCCGGCCGGACCTGGAGGAAGCCGCCGACGATCGCAAACGACTCCTCGATGCCGTCCTTGCGGAAGCGCAGCTCGCCGACGCCGAGGGTCGACACGAGCGGGGCGTGGTGCGGCAGGACGCCGAGCTCGCCCTCGGAGCCGGGCACCTGGACCGAGTCGACCGTGTCCGAAAAGACCTGTCGCTCAGGGGTGACGATCTCGAGCTGGAGCGGCATCAGCCTTGGAGCCTCTCGGCGTTGGCGCGCACGTCTTCAACGGTACCGGCGAGGAAGAACGCCTGCTCCGGGAGCGTGTCGGTCTTGCCCTCGAGGATCTCCTTGAACGAGGCGACCGTGTCCTTGATCGACACGTATGCACCGGGTCGGCCGGTGAAGACCTCAGCGACGAAGAACGGCTGGCTCGCGAAGCGCTGCAGCCGGCGAGCCCGGGCGACCGTCGCCTTGTCCTCTTCCGACAGCTCGTCGATGCCGAGGATCGCGATGATGTCCTGGAGGTCGCGGTACCGCTGCAGGACGCGCTTCGTCTCCTGCGCGACGTCGTAGTGCTCCTGCCCGACGACGTTCGGATCGAGCACGCGTGACGTCGAGGTCAGCGGATCGACCGCGGGATAGATGCCGAGCTCGGCGATCGAGCGCTCGAGGCGGATCGTCGAGTCGAGGTGGGCGAACGTCGTCGCCGGGGCCGGGTCGGTGTAGTCGTCGGCTGGGACGAACACGGCCTGGAGCGACGTGATCGAGCCCTTCTTGGTCGACGTGATGCGTTCCTGCAGGCCGGCCATCTCGGTGGCGAGGTTCGGCTGGTAGCCGACCGCCGATGGCATGCGTCCGAGCAGCGCCGACACCTCGGAGCCTGCCTGGGTGAAGCGGAAGATGTTGTCGATGAAGAGGAGGACGTCGCGGCCCTCCTCGTCGCGGAAGTACTCCGCCATCGTCAGGCCCGTCAGCGCGACGCGCTGTCGTGCGCCCGGCGGCTCGTTCATCTGGCCGAACGCGAACGCCGTCTTGGCGAGGACGCCCGACTCGGTCATCTCGTGGATGAGGTCGTTCCCCTCGCGGCTGCGCTCGCCGACCCCGGCGAAGACGGAGTAGCCCGAGTGCTCCTGGGCGACGTTCCGGATCAGCTCCTGGATGATGACCGTCTTGCCGACGCCGGCACCACCGAAGATGCCGACCTTGCCGCCCTTCTTGAACGGGCAGATCAGGTCGATGATCTTGAGGCCCGTCTCGAACACCTCGACCTCGGTCGACTGCTCGTCGAACGGCGGCGCGTCGCGATGGATCGGCAGCTTGGTCGTCGCGTCGACCGGGCCCTTGTTGTCGATCGGACGACCGAGGACGTCGAACACTCGTCCGAGGGTCGGCTCGCCGACCGGTACGGAGATCGGTGCGCCCGTGTCGCGCACCTCGACGCCGCGAGCGAGACCGTCGGTCGTCGTCATCGCGACGGAACGGACCCAGTTGTTGCCGAGGTGCTGCTGCACCTCGCAGACGAGCGAGTCCTGTCCCTCACGCTCGATCTCCACGGCGTTCAGGATCGACGGCAGCTTCCCGGCGGGGAACTGGATGTCCACGACGGGTCCGGTGATCTGGATGACCCGACCGGTGGCGGTCGGTGCGGCGGTGGCCATAGGTGCGAAGCCTCCTGCGTCGGTATGCGTCAGCGGGCGTTGGCGCCCGACGCGATCTCGATCATCTCGCGAGTGATGTTGGACTGGCGGACCTTGTTATACGAGAGGGTCAGGTCCTCGATGAGCTCTTCGGCATTGTCGGTCGCGTTCTTCATCGCGACCATCCGGCTCGATTCCTCGCTCGCCTTCGCCTCGAGGACGGCCTGGAACAGCCGCGTCGCGACGTAACGCGGCAGCAGCTGGGTCAGGACCGTCGCGGCGTCTGGCTCGAAGATGAACTGGTTGCCGGGGATGCCCTCCGTGTCCTCCGACGGCTTGATCGGCAGCAACTGGAAGAGCTCGGGACGCTGGCTGAGGGTGGTCACGAACCGGCTGTACACGATGTCGACACGGTCGACCTTCCCCTCGAGGAAGTCGTCGGTGATCAGACGGGCGAGGGGGATCACGTCGGCGAAGACCGGCCGGTCGCCGAAGCCGGCGAAGTGGGCTTCCATCGGGACACCCGCTCGGCGCATCGCGTCGCGACCCTTGCGCCCGACCGTCACGACTGCCAGATCGCCCTTCGATTCGGTGATCTCGCGGGCGGCGAAGCGGATCGTATTGGTGTTCAGCGGTCCGGCGAGTCCACGATCCGTGGTGATCAGGACGATCAGTCGCTTGCCTCCCTCGCGCTCGGCGAGGAGCGGGTGATCCTCGGCGCTGAGGACCGTCGCGAGATCCGCGAGGACCTCATCGATGACGTCGCTGTATGGCCGCGCCGCGAGCGTCGCGTCCTGGGCCCGCTTGAGCTTCGACGCAGCGACGAACTGCATCGCCCGGGTGATCTGCTTGATATTCCGGACGGCGCCGATGCGCCGCCGGATATCGCGCTGGCTCGCCATCAGTCAGATCCTGCTGAAGATCGACGTCCGGGCGCGGCCAGGGCAAGGCGTCGTCGAGCACGTGAGCGAGCGGACTCCGACGTGCGTGAGCGAGCGCGCGCAGTCGACAACGCCGCCATGGCCCGTCCGACGTCGATCAAGCGAGAAAGGCCTTCCTGAATTCGTCGACGGCGTCGTCGAGGCCCTTCTTGAGTTCGTCGGTCAGGTTCTTCGTCTCGCCGAGCTCCTTGAGGACCTCCGGCCGTTCAGCCTCGAGGAAGCGGTAGAACTGGCTCTCGAACTCGCGGACGCGAGGCGTCGGGACATCATCGAGCTTGCCAGTGGTCGCGACGTAGAGGATCGCGACCTGCTTCTCGACAGGAAGCGGCGCGTACTGCGGCTGCTTGATGATCTCCGAGAGCTTCTCGCCCCGGGTCAGCTGGTCGCGTGTCGCCTTGTCCAGGTCCGACGCGAATTGGGCGAACGCCGCCAGCGCGCGGTACTGGGCGAGGTCGAGCTTCAGCGGCGCCGCGACTGCCTTCATCGCCTTGGTCTGGGCCGCGGAGCCGACACGGGACACGGAGATGCCGATGTTGAGCGCAGGCCGCTGACCGGCATTGAAGAGGTCGGTCTCGAGGAAGATCTGCCCGTCCGTGATCGAGATCACGTTCGTCGGGATGTACGCCGACACGTCACCGGCCTGGGTCTCGACGACCGGCAGGGCCGTCAGCGACCCACCGCCGTTCTCCTCGTTGAGCCTGGCGGCCCGTTCGAGCAGCCGGCTGTGGAGGTAGAACACGTCGCCGGGGTAGGCCTCACGGCCGGGCGGCCGCCGAAGCAGCAACGCCATCTCGCGGTACGCCCAGGCGTGCTTGGATAGGTCGTCGTAGACGCAGAGCGCCTCCTTGACCAGACCCTGCCCCGCGACCTCGACGCCGTTCTCCATGACCTCCTCGCCCATCGCCGCACCGGCGTACGGGGCCAGGTACTGGAGCGGTGCGGGATCCTCGGCGCCGGCGACGACCACGATCGTGTGATCCATCGCGCCGTGCTCCTCGAGGACGGCGACGGTGTTCGCGACCGTCGAGAGTTTCTGACCGATCGCCACGTAGATGCAGACCAGGCCCTGGCCCTTCTGGTTGATGATCGTGTCGATCGCGATGGCCGTCTTCCCGGTCTGGCGGTCGCCGATGATCAACTCGCGCTGACCACGGCCGATCGGGATCAGCGCGTCGATAGCCTTGATACCGGTCTGGACCGGGGTGTCGACGGACTGACGAACGATGACGCCCGGGGCGATGCGCTCGACGGGCCGGGTCGCCTTGGTCTCGATCGGGCCCTTGTCGTCGAGCGGGCGACCGAGCGCGTCGACGACGCGGCCGAGCAGCGCTGCGCCCACCGGCACCTCGACGACACGCCCGGTGGTCTTGACCGTGTCGCCTTCCTTGATCGACGCCGCCTCACCGAGGAGCACCGCACCGACGGTCTCCTCCTCGAGGTTGAGCGCCATGCCCATGATGCCGTCGGGGAACTCGAGCATCTCGGACGCGAGCGCGTTGTCGAGCCCGTAGATCTGGGCGATGCCGTCACCGACCTCGACGACCGTGCCGACGCTACGCGTCTCGACGCCGGAGTCGAACGAATCGATGGCGGACTTGATGATGCTGGTGATCTCGTCGGATCGGATGGCCATGGTGCGAAGACTCCTAGAGGGCGCCCGAGATGAGCTGGTTCCGCAGCCGCTCGAGGCGACCCCGGACGCTCCCGTCGATCAGGCGGTCACCCACTCGCACGACGAGACCGCCCAGCAAGCTGGGATCGACCTCGACGTCGAGCGCGATGCGGCCGCCGGTGGACTGCTCCAGCCGCGC
Source organism: Candidatus Limnocylindrales bacterium (assembly GCA_035703005.1). Lineage (GTDB taxonomy): Bacteria > Chloroflexota > Limnocylindria > Limnocylindrales > CSP1-4 > SPCO01. The sequence goes on from DASSZA010000080.1 coordinate 11,579, forward strand.
GGTGAGCTCACGGATCTCGTCCTGGGTGAGCTCGGACGCAGACGTAGCGGTGGCGTGGGTGATGCCCTGTCGCTCATCGTCGAGACGCCGGTACTCGGCGGCGACGCGCGGCAGGTCCTCGATCCGGCCGCGGCGAAGCAGCAACCGGATGAGATTGGCGGTCTGCGCGGAGACGCGGCCGCCGAGCAGCTCGTCCAGGACGGCCGCCCGTCGTTCGATCGGGATGGCGGGGTTGGCGAGCACGTCGAGCGATCGTTGGTCGCCGGCGAGACTCGCCGCAAGGTCGAGATCGGCGCGCCATCGCTCGAACGTGCCGTCACGCATCGCCACCTCGAAGGCGGCTTCGGCGTAGCGGCGTGCAGCGGTGTCTCGGCGGGCCATCAGTTCCTCGCGTCGCCATCCTGTGTCGAGGCGGCCAGGAACTCGGTGACGAGACGGCGCTGCCGCTCGTCGGTCATCGACTCGCCGATGACACGGCTTGCGGCGGCCAAAGCGAGATCGGCGACCTCGGCGCGCAGCTCAGCGATCGCGCGCTGCTTCTCGGCCTCGATCTCATTTCTCGCCCGCTCGCGCATGCGATCGAGCTCCTCGCGGGTGGCGGCGATGTCCGCGTCGCGCGTCTCCTGCGCCAGGCGCTGGGCACGCGCCAGGATGTCGTTGGCCTCCTTGCGCGCCTCGGCTAGCGCCGCGACGCGTTCCGTCTCCGCGTTCTCGCGGTCGCGGCGTGCCTGCTCCGCGTCCTTCAACCCCTGCTCGATCCGGTCGCGGCGGTCTTCCAGCATCCGCGAGACGGGCTTGAACGCGAACGTCCAGATCAGCGCGAAGAACACGATGAAGTTCAGCGCACTCACGATCACCCAGAAGAGGTTGACCTGGAACAGCGCAGCGTCACCTTCAGCCGTGGCCTGAGCGGCCACGCGCCCGACGTCGGACGCGACGGCGAGGACATCCACGATCGTCTCTCCGTGCCGAGCGGGTTACGAGGGCTGGATGAAGATCGCCAGCAGGCCGACGACGATGGCGAGCACGCCGAGTCCTTCGGCGAATGCCGCGAGGATGATCGCGATGCCGCGGATCTGGCCGGCGGCGTCGGGATTGCGACCGATCGCCTGGGCCGACAGCCCACCGATGATGCCGACGCCGATGCCGGGGCCGATGACCCCGAGGGCGGCGAGGCCGGCGCCGAAGTAATCCATGTCCTGACTTCCTCCTACTGCCCGGCTGTCATGGCCGGGGTTGTTGGGACCTTGGTGGGCGGCCCGTCAGTGAGCGGGCTGGAGCTGCTGCCCCTCGCCCTCTGTCGAACCGAGTGCCTCCTCGGCGATATGCCCCTCGGCTTCGTGATGGCTCTCGATCGCGAGGGTGATGAAGATGAGTGTGAGGACCGAGAAGATCAACGCCTGGATGGCATTGAGCATGACCTCGAGCCCGAGCAACGCGACAGGGACGAAGGCGATGGTCAGCGCGGTGATCACGCCGAGCGCGACCTCCCCGCCGTAGATGTTGCCGAAGAGTCGCATCGACAGCGTGACGGGCTTGACGAACTCGAGCATGAGCTCGACCAATCCGACGAAGAGGGCGAT
>DASSZA010000200.1:0-18346 GCA_035703005.1 Candidatus Limnocylindrales bacterium
GCGACGACAGGGTCGCCGAGGTGCTCCGGACGGGTCGCCCGCGCGCGTGGTCCGACGCGCGCATCGACCCGCAGGCTGGTGTCGAGCGTTTCTCGGGCATGGTCGAGTTCGCCGGTGACCTCGTCGCACCACTGACCCACCACGACCGAGTGATCGGCGCGTTGTCCGCCTGCACCCGCGAGCCGCGCGACTGGACCGACGGGGACATCGCGTTCCTGACCACCATCGCGACCCACGCCGCGATCGCCCTGACGAATGCCGAGCTGTTCGAGGCCACCGCGGCGAAGGCGGCCCAGCTCGAGGTGCTCCAGGCTGCGTCCGGTCGGCTCAGTCGCGCGACGTCCGTCGAGGCCGTCGGGCGGGCGATCGTCGAGGAGACGCGGCGGATCATCGACTACCACAACGCCCGCGTGTATCTGCTCGAGGCACCGGACTGGGTCGTGCCGATCGCCTTCGAGGGGCGCGTCGGCGCCTACAACGAGGTGGACCTCGACCTGCTGCGCTGCCGCTTCGGCGAGGGCTTCACCGGTTGGGTGGCACTGCACGGCGAGCCGCTGCTCATCAACGATGCCAATGCCGATCCGCGAGGCGCCACGATCACCGGCACCGACGACATCGACGAATCGATGCTCGTCGTCCCGATGCGCTATGACGAGGTGACCGTCGGGGTCATCACGCTCTCGAAACTCGGTCTCGGTGGTTTCGATGCCGACGATCTTCGCCTCCTCACGATCCTCGCCGATCACGCGGCGACGTCGCTTGAGACGGCCCGGCTGCTGACGCGCAGCCAGGACCTCGCCCGCGAGCTGCGCCGGCTGCTCGACATGAGCGGTGAGCTGTCCGAGAGCCTCGACCCGCGTCAGGTCGCGAACCTGATGGCCGGCCATCTGGCGCGCGCGATGGGTGTCGACGAATGCGCGATCAGCTACTGGGACCGCTCGACGGGCCGGCTCGAATCGCTCGGCTATCACCCCGTCCTTCGGCTCGACGAGATGGAGCCGTACTTCGAGGTGGCCGGCTATCCGGAGACCCTCCACGTCCTCGAGCGAGGCATGACCGTGATCATCGACGCCGAGGACGCGACTGCCGATGCGGCGGAGGTCCGTCTGCTGCGGCGTGATGGCATCCGGATGCTGGTGATGCTGCCGCTCGTCGCCAAGGGCCAGGCGATCGGTCTCGTCGAGCTGTTCTCGAAGGCGTACGTGCGCTGGGACGCGCAGCAGCTCGAAGTGGCCAGGACGATGGCGAACGAGGCCGCGATGGCCCTCGAGAACGCGCGGCTCTACGAGGATGCGCGCAAGCGTGCGGACCGCGACCCCCTCACGGGCTTCTTCAACCACCGCTATCTGCACGAGCGGATGGGCGAGGAGGTCGTCCGCGCGCAGCGCAACAAGCAACCGCTGAGCGTGATGATGCTCGACCTCGACGACTTCAAGCTCGTCAACGACACGTTCGGGCACCTGTTCGGCGATCGCGTGCTGACCTGGGCGGCCGAGCTCATCCGCGCCACGCTCCGGGCCTCGGACGTACCGGCCCGCTACGGGGGCGACGAGTTCGCCGTGGTCCTGCCCGAGACCGATCGCACCGATGCCGCCCACGCCGCCCAGCGCATCCTCGATGCGTTCCGCGACCACCCGTTCGTCGGTGAGCAGCGTGGTCCCGTCCCGATCGCGGCCTCGATCGGAACGGCGACCTTCCCCATCGATGGGCGTACTGGGACGGAGCTCATCGCGACCGCCGACCGCGCGCTGTACCAGGCCAAACGCGATGGCCGGGTCGGGCGACTCGTGCCCGACCAGGACGGAAGTACTAGCCGCTTCTAGCCATCGGTACCACCGATCCAGGTGGACGGCGGTGCCTCTGGGCCGCATCCTGTATTCCCGACGTGAGCCGATCCACACCGCGCACCGCGCGCTCCATGGATCCGTCGGATCGCCGTATCCGCCGGTCCTGGTGGATCTTCTTCGGAGCTTTCCTCCTCCTCACCGCGATCGTCCTGCTGGACGCCCTCGCGCCGGACGCGTCGTTCGCTGACCGCGCATTGCTGGTCGTGGTCGTGATCGCGGGTGCCGCGGCGATCGTCAACGGGCTACTGGTCGGCGATCTCGAGTCGCGCCGGCGGGGTGAGGCCGAGTCGTTCGCTCGGATCCTCAGCGGCCTGTCGCGATCGGTGTCGCCCGACGCGATCGTCGATGCCATCGCGGAGGAGCTCGGGCGCGCGACCGCGGTCGATCACGTCGTCGTCGTTCGCCGCGAGGAGACCGGACGCTCGCTGTCAGCCCACCTCGTCAGCCTTCGTCCCGGCATCCCGACCCATTCCACGCCGCTCTCGCTCAGTGACCTCGACGACGACATCGGCGGGCGGCCGGCGCGGCCGCAGGAGATCGCCGACCGGATCGCCGGGCGCGTCCAGGATGTCTACGGCCTCGGCCAGGTCATGGCAGCGCCGCTCGCTGTCGGCGAGTCCGTGGTCGGGGCGATCGTCGTGTCTCGCCGCGTCGGCGCGACGTGGCAGGAATCGACGCGACGGATCCTCAACGGCGCCGCGGTCGAAGCGTCCGCGGCATTGGCACGAGCTGTGTCGCACCGCGACGCCGAGGCCCGGGCATCGACGGACCCATTGACCGGGCTCCCGAACCGGCGCTACTTCGACGAATTCGTCGGACTGCTGTCGCAGGGCCGTCGGGCGGGAGATGCCGTCGGCATCCTGATGGTCGATATCGACCGGTTCAAGGCGCTCAATGACAAGTACGGCCACCCGACCGGTGATGCCGTGCTGCGCGGTGTCGCCGCGGCGATCGTCTCGGCCGTGCGCGAGGACGACGTCCCGGCGCGCTTCGGGGGCGAGGAGTTCGTCGTGCTGCTCCGCAACCCGGCCGCAGGCGTCGCCGTGGAGGTCGGCGAGCGGATCCGGGCCGCCGTGCGGGCTCTCGACCTGAGCGAGCTCGGGGTACCGCCCGTCAGTGTGTCGGTCGGTGTCGCGGTCGCGAGCGGCCCGGACGACAGCGTCGAGGACCTGCTCGCCGTCGCGGATCAGAACCTGTACAGCGCGAAGCGGGCAGGGCGCGATCGGGTGGTCGCCGCGTAGCGTCGACGTCGGGGAGCGGTAGGGCGCCGCCCGTCCGCAACCTGTGGGTGGTGTCGGTCCTGCCGACGCGTCCGGGACGAACGAGCTTGCGCCGACCGCCGGTGCGACGGCATCTCCGTCGTGCCGGTGATCGGCCATGAACGGTTCGTGCGGATCGTGTCGGCGACGGCGACATGGATGCGGGAAGCAGGCTCGGCCGCTCGTACCCCGTACCATCGCCGCCATGCCTCGCCGCGTCGCCCGGACCGATCCGCCGCCCGACGTCGACGCACCTACCGTCGAGCCCTCCGAAACCGACCTCGAACCGGCGGACGCGGACCTCCGGGAGGAAGACGAGACCGGGAGACGCGACCTCACCAACGGCGATCTCGCCCGGATCTTCCATGACATCGGCGACATGCTCGAGGTCAAGGGCGAGCTGCGGTTCAAGACCGTCGCGTACCACCGGGCCGCCGACGCGATCGGCCGCAGCCCCGTCGACCTCGTCGCGGCGTATCGCTCGGGCGATCCACCGAAGATCGCGGGGGTCGGCGCAGCGATCAGCGACAAGATCACCGAGCTCGTCACCACCGGCCGGATGGCCTACTACGACAAGCTCATCGCCGAGGTCCCGCCGACGCTCGTCGAGCTGCTACGGATCCCGGGGCTCGGACCGCGGACGGTCCGCCAGATCTGGGTCGAGCTCGGTATCGTCTCGATCGACGACCTCCGCGTGGCCGCGGAAGAGGGCCGCATCCGGACGCTGAAAGGGCTCAGTGACCGCACCGAGGCGCTCATCCTCGACGGGATCCGACGCCTCGAGACGACGCCGCAGCGGATGCTGCTCCATCGCGCCGAGGCGACGATCCTTGGCTTCATCGAGGCGTTGTCCGACACGCCCGGGGTCAGCACGATCGAGCCCGCTGGCTCGTTCCGCCGCAAGCGCGAGAGCATCGGCGATCTCGACCTCCTCGCGGAGACGGATGACGGCCCGGCCCTGATCGAGCGCTTCACCGGTCTCGGGATCGTCGACCAGGTGCTGAACAAGGGCGGGTACAAGGCGGCGGTCCGCGTCCTCCGCGGCCCACAGGTCGATCTGATGGTCATGCCGCCCGGCGCCGCCGGCACGTACCGCATCCATTTCACCGGTTCGAAGGAGCACAACGTGAGGCTCCGCGAGCGAGCCCGCGACATGGGCTGGAGCCTGTCCGAGAAGGGCTTCCTGCGGATCGGTGAGGACGGCGAGCCCCTGACGGGCGATGACGCCGAGCTCCGCACGTTCCCGACCGAGGAGGAGGCGTACGCCTTCCTCGGGCTGCCCTTCATCGAACCCGAGCTGCGCGAGGACCATGGTGAGATCGAGGCTGCGCTCGCCGGCCGCCTCCCGACGCTGATCAGGCTCGAGGACCTGACCGGCGATCTCCATAGCCATTCGGAGTGGTCGGACGGCACCCACTCGATCGAAGTGATGGCCGAGGCGGCCCGTCGCCGCGGGCACGCCTTCCAGGTCCTCACCGACCACAGCCAGTCGCTCGCCATCGCGCGCGGCCTGACACCGGACCGCGTCGAGCAGCAGCGCGCGATCATCGCCGAGTTGAACCGGCGGTATGCGGAAGAGGAAGCCGAGGGGACCGCGCCGCCAGAGACACCGCCGGAGGGCTTCCGCCTGTTGCACGGGTGCGAGCTCGAGATCCGGGCGGACGGTGAGCTCGACTATCCGGACGAGCTGCTCGCGCGGTTCGATGTCGTCGTCGCCTCGGTCCACGTCTCGCGCCGGCAATCGAAGGCCGAGCTGACGCGGCGGACGCTCAACGGCATCCGTAGCCCACACGTCGATGTCATCGCCCATCCCTCGGGCCGGATGATCGGCACCCGCGACGACCTCGACCTCGACTGGGACACGGTCTACGGCGAGGCCGCGCGCACCGGCACCATCCTCGAGATGAACGGCTCCCCCCACCGTCTCGATCTGGCGGTCGAGCGAGCGCGCCGCGCCGTGGGTATGGGCGTGACCCTCTCGATCGACTCCGACGCGCACAAGATCGCCGAGTACGAGCACTTGCGCTGGGGCGTAACCCAGGCCCGGCGTGCCTGGGTCGAGCCCGCCGACGTGATCAACACGCGCTCCCGCGCCGAGCTGCTCGCGTGGGTCGCCGGCAAGCCGGACCGCGTATGACGACGCCAGCGGCGGGATCCGCCTCGCGTACCATCCCGGCGATGCAGGACGATCGGGCCGGCCGTCGCGATCTCGCGCTTGCCGCGGTGACGATCGTCGGGCTGTCGCGGCTCATCGAACCGCCGGGCGTCTGGTTCGTCGCCGTCTTCCTGCTCGGCGCGGTGATCCTCGGCAGCCTCCAGGTCCTTCACGATGAGACCGTCGATGCGGCGGACCACGCGCTCGGGATCCCGATCGAGTCACTGATCCTGCCTGCCGTCGCCGCGGTGGCATGTCTCGGTGCGATCCGGCTCGTGCCGTTCGGGCTCGCGCTCGTGCCGGCGTTGATGATCACCGGCGTCCTCATCGAACGATGCCTGGCCCTCGAGGCTCGGATCCTGTCATCACCGGGTGGCCTCGACGCCGACTTCCGGACGACGGTGCTCGTGACCACGTTGATCGTCGCGTTCCTCGCGTTCGTCGGGGTCGCCGCGACCGTTCCTGGCGGGCTCGCCCAACCAGGCACGAGCGGGATCGCCGGTCAGCCGCTCCCGCGGCGCGACCTCCTCGTGCTCGCGACCGGCGATGCCGTCGTCGCGTTCCTGCTCGGCTACCGCGCCGCCGCCCTGCGGGTGACGACGCTGCGCGACGCGCTATGGTCGGCAGCGACGTACGGCATCGCGATCGCCATCGCGGCCGCGGCACTCCGCTTCGTCCAGATCCCACGACTGATGGGCCCGGCCCTGTTGACCCTCACGTTCTACCTTTGGGATGCCTTCCATGCCGCTGGCCCGACGCGCCGGCGTGACGTCCGCTGGATCTGGCAGACCGCGCTCCTCGCGGTGCTGGGCGTCGCCGTCATCGCCCTGAACCTGTTGATCCGCGACTGACGCACCGCCACTCCGCTGCATCCGCCGTGAACGCCGGGCGTCTCCGTTTGACGACGCCCGCCGCCGATGCTAGAAACACGTGCCCCGACCGACCCGAAAGGACGACCAGCCCGTGACCTTCCCCGATGTCGAGACCAACCAGCAGAGTCCGGTCAACCTGACCCGGACCAAGCGCCAGCTTGCCGAACAGGCGATCGCCCAGGCCTCAGCGGCCCAGTGGGAGGAGGCGGCCGAGACCAATCGCAAGCTGCTGGAGCTCGGCCCCGATGCTGAAGCGGAGAACCGCCTCGCCAAGGCACTTTGGGAGCTCGGTTTGCTTGGCGAGGCCCGCGAGCACTATCAGACCGCGCTCGCCCTCGACCCTACCAACCGCATCGCCGAGCGCAATATCGACCGTCTGAAGGTGCTGCTCACCGCCGCGGGGGAGCGGACCGTCCCGGCGCAAGAGGGAAGCAAGGCACCGGTCAGCATCTTCGTCGAGGAGACCGGTAAGACCGGCTTCGCGTACCTCACGGATCTCGCGTCGCCCAAGGAGCTTGCCCAGGTCAACCCGGGCGATGCCGTGGAGCTCGTTCCGGAGCGTAGCCGCCTGATCGCATTCTCGAACGGCGTCCGGATCGGCGTCGTGGAGCCCCGCGTCGCCGCACGGCTGTTGAAGCTCATCGCCGACGGGAACAAGTACGCCGCCGGAGTCACGAGCCTCGGCGACAAGGACGTCCGCCTGATCATCCGCGAGACCTTCCAGGACCCGAGCAACTACGGCAAGGTGAGCTTCCCGACTGCGGCCAAGTCGACGGACCTGCGCCCATATACGAAGGGCACGCTCGTCCGCGAGGAGATGGAGCTCGAGGAAGACCTCGAGGACGACGAGGAAGACGAGGAGATCGAGGACCTCGATCGCGTCCTCCCGCCCGAGTCGACGACCGACGAGGCCTTCGAAGAGGAGCAGGACGAGCTCGACGAGGCGTAAGCCGCTCGTCGCGTCCGTCTCGGACCCTCGTGCCGACGGCCGGAGGGCTGGCACGAGGGAGGTAGCATTCGGCAGATGGCCGTCCGTCACCATGCCTCACGCGCCGACGTGGGCGGCAACCTCCCCGTCTTCGAGCGACTGGCGCCGGCACCGCCGGCGCTCCTGCTTGCGGCGCGCATCGAGGCACACACCGGGCCCGGCGACGTCGTCGCCGACCTGGCCGGCCGCGGCGGCTGGGTAGCGCGCGCAGCGGTCGATCGCCAGCGGCGCGCGATCTCGATCGAATCGAGTCCGCTGACCCGGATGCTCGCCGAGGTCGTGCTCCGTCCGCCGGACGTGCGCCACCTCGACGCCGCGTTCCAGGGGATGTCGGCGTCACCGCGCGGCGAGTCGAGCCTCAAGGTCTCGATGGGAGATCTATTCGCGACCCGCTGCGCGACCTGTGGGCGGATGCTCGTCGCGGACGAGTTCACGTGGTCGAGCGATGGCGAGGCGCCGCCACAGCCGGTCCAGCGGACCTATCGGTGCACGGTCTGTCGCGACATGCGCGGCGGATCGGAGGCACGCCACGGTGCGCTCGATCTCGAGGATCTCGAACGCGCGACGAAGGACCCCGATGGCGGGTCAGCGCGTGCCTGGGCGCGCGACCGGTTCCCCGCGGTCGACGGTGCGCCCGACCTCGTCGACGAGCTGCTCGACCTCCACACCCCGCGCCAGTTGCTCGCTCTGACCGCGATCATGGAACGGATCGAGGCCGATCTCCGCGCGGCCCCCGTCCTTGCCGCGCTGCGGCTCGCGCTGCTGCATGCGCTGATCCCGTCGAGCCGTCTCGCGACCGGCGCCGGCCGCGGCGGAGCGCTTCGGGTGTCCGGTGGTCACGTCCGGCTACCGGGCACCGCCCAGTGGCGCGAACGCAACCCGTGGCTCGCCTTCGAGGACGGCTTCCGTCAGGTCCGCGGTTTCGTCCAGCATCTCGAGGGTGGTGCGCTGGGTCCGCTCCAGGCACGCCTCGGCGAGGATCTCCAGGCGCTCGCCGAGGGGTCGGCGACGGCGGTCCTCGCCGTTTCGAGTCCCTCTGCCGTCCGAGCGCTCAGCGATGGCGAGGGTTTCGGCCGCGCGGCCGCGCCGAACCCGAAGGTCCGGCTCGTGCTGGGCCAGCCGCCGATGCGACCGAGCCTCGAGCGGCTGGCGATGGCCTACCTCGGCTCGGCGTGGACGCTCGGACGCGAAGCGACATCGCTCCTGCCGGTCGATGCCCTCGCCGACCAATCGTTGCGTGCTCCGTGGTCATGGCAGGCGGTCACGGTCGCGCGCTCGCTGGCGGCGGTCGAGCCATCGATGGCTCGTGACGGCCGCGTCGTCCAGCTCGTGGATGGCGGAGCCGAGGCACTCGCCGCCGTCGCGATCGGTGCCGCGTCGGCCGGGTATCGGGTCGTGGTCGCGCGCCAATCGGATCCCGACGATGCGGGCGCCGGCGTGATCGAGATGGTGCCGCCGGGGGCGGCCGTCCCGCCAGGTCCTCGGACGCGGGCGAACGTCGCCCTGCCCTACGCGCCCGGTGGCGCGGGCGACCCCGAGATCGTCCCGGGCAAGGGGCTCTTCGCGCCGCCGGAGCGGTTCGACCAGCGACCGTTCTCGCCCTCGGACGCGGCAAAGGTGGTGTCGGAAGCGGCCATCGAAACACTTCGTGCACGCGGTGAACCGGCGCGGATGGAGCGACTCTTCGGCGAGATCCTCGTCGGCCTCGATCGGTCGGGTCACCTCCGGCGGCTCTCTGCCGGTGCCCGACCCAGTGACCCGCCTGCGAGGGATCTGCCGCCACCGACCGCGACGCCGACGGTCACGCCGACCGTTCCCGCGGGCCCCGGCACCGGCGCCGGACCCGTCGCTGAGCTCGCGGAAGGTGAGTCCGGGCCGCCGGTCATCACGCGTCGGGCCGTCGCGGTCGCGGACAGCGCGCCGGATCCCGTGGAGCGCCTGCTCGCGCTCATCCGCGACGAGCTCGCTCGTCCGGACCAACGCCGACTGATCGAGATCGAACCCGGGCGTTGGTGGCTGGCCGATGCGAACGACCAGGAGGCGGCCGCGCCGCCGCTTGCCGACCGCGTCGAATGGGCCGTCTTCAGCCTGCTGTCGACCGCCGGACCGTTGTCGGAGGCCGCGTTCTACGACCGCATCGCGACGTTGTTCACCGGGCACGACCTGCCCGACGAGACGCTCGTCGCGGCATGCCTCGACAGCTACAGAAGCCTGGCCAGCACGCCCGACCATCTCGTCACGGCCGACGACCTGCTCCGGCGGAGCCAGGAACACACCGACCTGCTGGCGACGATCGCCGACGGAGGGCATCGCCTCGGTCTCCGGGTCTGGATCGCGGAACGGGAGCAGGGGCGTCGCTACGGACGCGGCCATCTGGGCGACGTCCTCGACGAGCGCGAGAAGGGCGCCTACCTCGGCAGCATCGGCCGCGCCGTCGACGCGCTGTCGCAGGTCGACGCGATCTGGTACATCCGCGGCAAGCTCGGGATGATGTTCGAGGTGGAGTGGACGGCGATGCTCGGCGAGCCGCTTCTCCGACGGCACGCTCGCATCGGCGTCGACGAGCGGTTCGTGCGCTTCCTCGTCGTCGCGCCCGAGCGGACCGATCTCATCCGCCACAAGCTCGAGCGCTCGCCGCTGTTGCGGGCGGCGATCGATGAGCAGGGCTGGAACATCATCAAGTGGGATCACCTTCGGACGTTCCTCGCCGCCGATCGCCCCGATCTCAGCGACCTCGAGCCGTTCATCGGGCTCGATCCCGTCGTCGAGCGCGGCGGCGAACAGATGCCGCTGTTCGGCGGCTGATCGCCGCGGCGGCTACCCTAGCGGCCGATGCCGGCCGCGGCTACCGCGGCCGCCGCACCCTACGCGGCCGACCCGCCCTGCACTGAGAGGCCTTCGCGCGTGACCGATCAGCAGACATCCCCTGTCAACGAGCTGGCCGACCGGCTGTGGGAGGGGATCCTCGAGCTCAACCCGACCACCGCCACGTTCTACGGCGACAGTCGCTACGCCGACCGGCTCGAGGACCCCTCACCCGAGGGCCGCGCCCGCGCGCGGGGACTCATGGAGCGCACGGCTGCGGAAGCTGCCGCCATCCCGCTCGAGGGGCTTTCGACCGAGGAGCGGATCACGCGGGACATGCTCCAGGTCATCGGCGAGCTCTCGGTCGAGGAGGACGACCAGGGCCTGTACCAGCTCCGCGTCGTCGACCAGATGGGCGGACCGCAGCAACTGATGCCGCAACTCACCGCGTTCCAGCCGGTCGGTACGCCGGAGGGACTCGAGGCGTTCATCGCTCGACTGCATGCCTATCCGACGTTCATGGCCGCGAACGCGGACATCCTGCGCGAGGCCCTCGGCACCGGGCTGACGGCGCCGTCGATCGTCACGGAGCGCGTGATCGCCCAGCTGGAGCGGATGCTCGCCATCCCGATCGAGTCGGCCATCATCCCCAGCAGCGTCCAGGGTGCCTCTGACGCCGACCGCGAGCGGATCCGCGACATCGTGCGCGATGTCGTCTATCCGGCCGACGCAGCGTTCCTCGAGACGCTTCGTGGCGAGTACCGCCATGCCAGCCGCGAGGAGCCGGGCATCTGGTCGGCACCGAACGGTGACGCGATCTACCGGACTGCGATCCGGAGTTGGACGACCCTCGAGATGGACCCCGAGGAGATCCACCGCATCGGGCTCGAGGCGCTCGCGGCGATCGACGACGAGCGGCGCGCCATCGCCGGTGCCGCCGGGTTCGGCGACGATATCGGTGCCTATCGGGCGTCGCTCGAGACCGCGCCGGGCAACACACCCGAGAGCAAGGACGCGCTCGTCGCGCGAGCTCGCGAGGACATCGACCGCGCGATGGCGGCGGCGCCGCGCTACTTCGGTCGACTGCCGAAGGCCGGCCTCGAGGTGAGGTCGGTCGAGGAGTACAAGGAGAAGGACGCGCCATTCGCGTACTACTACCCGCCGTCGGCGACGGGCGAGCGCCACGGGATCTACTACGCCAACGGCTACGACCTGCCGTCGCGCAAGTACACGAAGCTGGCGTCGACGACGTACCACGAGGCGGCGCCGGGCCACCATTTCCAGATCGCCCTCGAGATGGAGAACCCCGACCTCATCACGTTCCGCCGACTTGGGGCGCGGATGGTCGGCGGCGCCTACGTCGAAGGGTGGGGCCTGTACAGCGAGCGTCTCGCGGACGAGATGGGCCTCTACCGCTCGGAAGGCGAACGCTTCGGGATGCTCGACGCGCAAGCCTGGCGCGCCGGCCGGCTCGTCGTCGATACGGGGATGCACGCGCTGCGCTGGGAGCGCCAGCGCTCGATCGACTTCCTGCGCCACGACGCCGGACTATCGGAGACGGACGCCGTGATCGAGACAGATCGGTACATCTGCTGGCCCGGTCAGGCGCTGACGTACATGCTCGGCCAGCGCCAGATCCAGGCTCTTCGGCGGCAGATCGAGGAACGAGACGGGTCGCGCTTCGACCTGCGCGAGTTCCACGACCAGGTGCTCGGCCACGGCTCGCTGCCGCTGGCGACGCTGGCGCGCGAGTTGCCGACATGGGTGGCGACTCCCGCCTGACGGCGCGGCCCGAGGGTCGCGAGGGTCGGGCGAAACCGGTGCGTCCGCGCACCGTTGGCGTGTCAAGGAACGACCGACGCGATTTGCATCTGCCTCCGAACGCGCGGCACCATTGAGCCCCCAGCAGACGCCCCGACCGTAGTCGTCCGCACCCCCCGGACAAGGAGGAGGCTCATGCGTTCTGCCCTCGCCCACGGGCTCCATGCCCATCCCCGAGCCGCGGCTCTCGGAGCTGCCGCCGTGCTGCTGTTCGGGACCGTTCCCGGCGCCGCCGCGCACGGCGGTGTCAAGACGAGCCAGGCCGCCATGCTCGACAGCCTCGTCGACGGTGTGAGCGTCGAGGCGTTGATCACCGTTGGGGAGACCGCCGGTGATGATGGTTACCGCTTCGAGGCGATCCCCGACGGGATCTCGCTTCGCCTGAAGGGCAACGGCACTGCCGAAGTCTTCGTGAACCACGAAACGGCACGCGTCCCGTTCCCCTATGCCGCCGTCGGGACGCCACCGACGACCGCCAATGGCCAGAACGATTTCGACAATGCGCAGCTCAGCCGACTGATGCTGAACCAGAAGAGCGCGGGCGTACTCACCGGGAAGCTGGTGATCACCAGCGACCAGAACTACCAGCGGTTCTGCTCGAACTACCTGGCGACGGCGAAGGAGGGGTTCGACCGCGAGCTCCTCTTCACCAACGAGGAGACGCCCGATTGGGTGAACCGGACGGGGAAGGCGTGGCCGGCCACCGTCGGTGCGGCGACGGCTCGTGAAGGCGGTGTCGTGGTCGCCTACGACCCGAAGACCGGAAAGAGCCGTGCCATCTGGGGCATGGGTCGTCACAACCACGAGAACTCGGTCGCCATCCCGGGCTATGAAGACGTCGTGCTCATGTCCGGTGACGACACGTTCACCAATAACCCGTCGCAGTCGCAGGTCTACGCCTACAAGGCTGAGGATGCCGACGCCGTCTGGAACGACCAGGGCAGCCTCTGGGCATTCAAGTCGACGACGACCGGGTACACCAAGTACGAGGACTTCGCTCCGGGCAGCACTGCCCAGATCGACGGCGAGTTCGTGGAGGTCCCGCGGCTGATCGCGACCGGCCGCAAGGCTGATGGCACCGAGTTGATGTCGGCCACCGTGCCGGCCTCGCTCGGCGGGCCGTTCGACCCGCCCCCGAACGACGGGAGCTGGCAGCGCGACCCTGTCACAGGTATCCCTGTCGACGGGCCCCAATGGGTGCTCGAGAAGTGGTCGCGCGACCACGGTGTCTTCGCGTTCGTTCGCGTCGAGGACATCGCGTATGACAAGCGACCCGGTATGTCGAACACGGTCTACATCGTCGATTCGGGGCGCGGGACGGCGCCGGTCCAGCCGCCACCGCCGGCTGACCCCGTGCCTACCTTCGGGCCTGGTATCTCGACCAACGGCCGCGTCTGGAAGATGGTGCTCGATCCGAACGATCCGACCAAGGCCAAGCTGTCGATCCTCATCGATGGCGATGGAAGCCCGGTCAAGACGCGCACCGAGATCCATCAGCCGGACAACATCGAATCAACGCCGAACGCGCTGTACATCCAGGAGGATCCGGGTGGCAGCCAGCAGTTCCCAGCCACGTCGGTAGATCCGAATCGGACGACAGCTCGCGTCTGGCAGTACGACCTGGCTGCGGGTACGAAACGGCCGATCCTCGCCGTCGACCAGAGCCTGGACGAGGGCACCACCGACAAGGATCCGGCCACCACGCGGGGCAACCTCGGGTCGTGGGAATCGACCGGGATCGTCGACGCATCCGCGGCCTTCGGCCCTGGTGCGTTCCTGATCAACGTCCAGGCCCACTCGCTCTTCGTGGAGGTTGCAGACGGGGACGACAACTTCACCCCCGCCGGCGCCGACTTCCTCGACAAGCGCGAGGGTGGCCAGATGTTGTTGGTGCGCGTCACGGGCGGCTGAACCCGAGCACCCGGGTAGCAAGAGGCCCCGCCGTCGGCGGGGCCTCGTCACATCTCGGCGCGTTCGTCAGTCGTCGCCACCCTCGTCGTCACCGCCGTCCTCGTGACGGTCCTTGTGCTCCTCCTCATGTCGCTCGGCCCTGTGGTGCTCCCTGGCCGAGTCGGCTTCGTCTCCCTCGTCGTCGTGATCCTCGTCCGTGTCCTCGCCCTGATCGTCTTCGTCGACCTCCGCGGTCGACGCCTTCTTCGGTGCGGCCTTGGCGGGTTCGGCTGCGTCCTCGGCATCCTCGGACTCGGCGGTCTCTTCGGGCTCGCTCGTCTCCGGGGCTTCGGTCTCGGGCTCGTCGGTCTCAGCCGCGAGGCTCGGGTCCTGCTCGCGTTCGTCGTCGAGCGTCACGAGGACGTTCGAAGCACTATCGCCCGGTTCGCGTAGGTCGGCCCGCGCGGCGGCGCCAGTGATCGTCGCGGTCAGGAGCACGCTGCAGGCTCCGAGCGCGAGCAGGGCGCGCCGGCGTGGCGTCAGGATCGGTCGGTCCATTCGGGTCACCTCGGTCCCGATGATGCCCCCGCTAAAGGGCGTCTCGGCTGGTCCTTTGTGTCCGCGCGTCCGGGTTCGATGGTCCGGTGTCGCGCGGCACCGGCCTACGAGTCGAAGCCGATCCCGATCGCGTCCAGCGTTCGCAGGATCAGCCCGCGGCGCCCGCCTTCACGGTCCGCGCGATCGAGCTCGTGGCGGACGATGTCGACCGCCAGCGACCGCAACGGCTCGGGTGGGAAGGGGATCGGTGGACTCGTGACGAGGCGCAGGCGCAGCCGGTCCTCGTCCGGTCGCAGGATCATGTCGCGCACCACGCCGGCCGCCCAGCGACTCGTGCCGACACCGAGACCCGTGTAGCCGAGGGCGTAGAGGACCCGCCCGCCCAGCAGCTGGCCGAACGTCACGGTGAACCGTGACGTCGTGTCGATCGCGCCACCCCAGCGATACGGGAACGCGATGCCCTCCAGCTGCGGGAATGCGCGCAAGAACTGGGCCTCGAGACGGTCGAACGTCGCATCTCGCCGGTCGAGCTCCGGACCGACCCTGCTGCCGCGGTGGTGGATCGCGTCGTAGCCGCCCCACAGGATCCGGTCGTCGGCGGTGAGGCGGAAGTAGTGGAACTGGTTGTTCGCATCTGCCAGGCCCTGCCGCCGGCGCCAGCCGATCGCCTCGCGCTGCTCCGGGGTCAGGGGCTCGGTGACGAGTGCGTAGTCGTAGACCGGCACGAACGTCGACCCGAGGCGGGGCAGCCAGCCCGAGTAGGCCGACGTGGCGACGACGACGTGCGCGGCAGTCACCTCGGCGCCGTTTGCGGCCTTGGCGACGACCCGGCCGGCACGCCGGGAAAGGCTCCGCACCGGCGTTCCCTCGTGGATCCGCACACCACGCTCGTGCGCGACGCGCGCGACGCCACGACACAGCTTCGCCGGGTCGACGAGGACGTCGCGCCCCGGCAAGCGGTACAGGCCGGCGTGCCAGAGCGGGGAGTGGACCTCCGCGCGGACAGCCTCCCGATCGAGGAACTCGACGGCCTCCCCGTAGGCAGCCGCCTCGTCAGCCGAAGCCTTGAACTCATCGACCTGGTACGCCTGACCGGCGAGCGCGAGCATCCCGGTCTCCTCGAGGTCGCAGTCGATGCCGTGCTCACGCGTGAACGCGATCAAGCCGTTGAGGTTGTCGAGGCCCTCCCGTTCGAGCGTCTCGAGCTCGTCGGGGAAGTGGCGGATGCCGTTCGCCAGACCGTGGGTAAGGCTCGCCTCGCAGAAGCCGCCGTTGCGGCCGCTGGCGCCGTAGCCCACCGTCGTCGCCTCGAGGACGGCGACCCTCAGCGTGGGGTCGGTGTCGGTCAGGGCGATCGCCGTCCACAGACCCGTGAACCCGGCGCCGATGATGGCGACATCGACAGCGAGGCGCTCATCGGATCCCAGCGGCGGATCCGCGATGCCCGGCGGAGCCTGGTCGCGAAGCCAGTACGAGACGGCGGTGTCGGGTCGGTCGGTCACGACGGGCATCGTGGCACGCTGGGCGACCGCGGTGGTGGCGGTCTACGCTGCCCTCGCTATCAGGGGGTTCGGAGGAGGTCCGGGCGATGACGCTCGATGTCGCGGGGATCAACTGGCTGGCGGTCATCGTCGCGGCAGCCGTCTACTTCGTGGTCGGCGCCGCGTGGTTCGCGCCAGGCGTCTTCGGCAAGCCCTGGATGGAGGCCATCGGCTTCGATGACTCGAAGCCGCGCCCGCAGATGAACCCCGTCAGCTATGCGGGCCCAGCCGTCTTCTACCTGATCGCGTCGGGCGTCACCGCCATCCTCGCGAAGGCGACCGGGACCGACACCGTCAGCGAGGGCGTCGTCCTCGGTCTGATGGTCGGTGTGGGCTACGCGCTGACCGTCACGGCGACCGACGCGGTCTTCGACCCGAACAAGCCGAAGCCGTGGAACTGGTTCGCCATCAGCGGGGCCTACCACGTCGTCGCGCTGGTGCTCGTGGGGATGATCATCGGGGCCTGGCAGTAGCGACCATCGCGATCGACGAGGCTGCGGGTCGCTGCCCTCGAGCCCGTGCAGCCGCGGTCATTCGCACGCCCGGGATGCGATCGCCACGAATCTCGCATTGACGCCCGCTGCCGCCGTATGTCAGAGTGGGGTCCCCGCGCGTCTCGTATCGCGCAACGCCCGTCCCATGGACCGGGCCGCGGAATCCGCACACGAGGACCTCATGGCCACCGAGCCCGCCGCCGCAAGCACCCCCATCCTCCGCCGCGACCGCCAGTTGGCGCTGTATCGGCGCGCATCGCAGCACATGCCAGGCGGCACGGATTCGAACTTCCGCGCGTGGGGTGAGAGCACGGTCTACGTCGACCGGGGTGAGGGCGGCCGCGTCTGGGATGCCGATGGCAACGAGTACGTCGATCTGCGGATGGGCTATGGCCCGGTCATCCTCGGCCACGGGGATCAGCGCGTCGACGACTACGTCAACGAGCGGATGCGCAAGGGCGTGAGCTTCAGCCTCACGAGCGAGGACGAGATCCGCACCATCGAGCTCATCAGCGAACTCACCGGCTGGGTCGACATGGCGCGGATGACGGTCTCCGGCACCGAGGCGACGATGCATCTGATGCGCCTCGCCCGCGCCTACACCGGCCGCGACCGCATCGTGAAGTTCGAGGGCCAGTACCACGGCGTCCACGACTACGCGTTGATCAGCGTCGGCCCTGACGACATGGCCCAGCTCGGCGACCCGGACGCGCCCGTCGCGCTCGCATGGGGCCGCGGCATCCCCGGTCCCGTGGCTGAAACGATCATCCCAGCCCGCTACAACCGGATCGACCGCCTGCGCGAGCTCTTCGAGGCACGCGGCGAGGAGATCGCGGCCATCATCGTCGAGCCAGTTCTCGGCAATGCGCAGGGCATCCTGCCCGAGGAGGGATTCCATCGGCAGATGCGCGCGCTCACCGAGGAGTTCGGCATCCTCCTGATCTTCGACGAGGTCAAGACGGGGTTCCGCTTCGCGCGAGGCGGCGCCGCCGAGTATTTCGGCATCAAGCCGGACCTCGCCTCGTTCGCTAAGGCGATGGGCAACGGCTATCCGGCCGCGGCGTTCGGTGGTCGGCGGGAGATCATGGAGCTGCTGCCCGACAAGGTCAGCCACGGCGGGACGTACGCCGGCAATCGCGTCGCGGCCGCTGCGGCGGTCAAGACGCTCGAGATCCTGCGCGACACGAACGCGCTCGAGACGATCCACGCCACGGGTCGGACGATCCAGGACGGGATGAAGGAGATCCTCGACCCGGTCGGGATCCCGTATCACTTCACCGGTCACCCGTCGATGTTCGGGGTCATGTTCCGCGACGAGGTGCCGACCGAATACCGCGACTGGGCGAGCAGCGACCACGAGCTGTACGACGCGATCGCGATCGGGATGCACGCACGCGGCGCGATGCCGGAGCCCGACTCGCGCGAGCCGTGGTTCATGTGCGAGGCGCACGCCGACGCCGACATCATCGACCGCGTGCTCACCGCCTTCGAGGACTCGCTCCATGCGGCGCTCGAGGAGCGGGCTCGCGCCGGACTCCATGTCACGCCCCACGGCGGCATGGCGTCGCCGGCAGCCGGCTGACCGAGGGCAGCGCGATGGTCCTCGACGGCAACGCGGTCCGCTCGGTCGACCGGGCCGCGGCGCTCCTCCTGGCCCTCGGGGACTCGCAGGGCGAGGCCGGCGTGACCGAGCTTGCCCGGCGTCTCGGTCTGCACAAGTCGACCGCCTCACGTCTGCTCGCGACGCTCCAGAAACGAGGCCTCGTCGAACAGGACGATGAGACCGGCAAGTACCGGCTGGGCCTCGTCGTCATCCGACTGGCCGAACGGGCGGAGCGGACGCTCGATCTGCGCGGGCTGGCGATGCCCGAGCTCGAGCGGCTGGCTCGGCTGACGCACGAGACCACGGGGATCGGGATCCTCGACGGTGAGTCGCTGCTGACCGTCGCTCAGGTCGACGGGCCGAATCTGATCGCGGTCGGCGACTGGACCGGGCGGTCGACGCCGTTGCACTGCGTCGCGTCGGGCAAGGTCCTGATGTCGTCCCTGGCCGAGCGCGAAGTGCTCCGGATGGTGCGCCGTGGACTCGTCCAGTACACGGAGCGGACCATCGTCG
>DASSZA010000240.1:0-6392 GCA_035703005.1 Candidatus Limnocylindrales bacterium
GCCTCACCGCCGATATCCACACCCCGGCCCGGGCCACGCCTGGCCGCGACCTTCTGCGACCCCTCCCAGTAGACGACGCCCGAGGTGGCGCGGGTATCGAGCTCCTGCCCTGCGACGGTCGGGCTCAGGTCGATCGTGAGCTCGTCCGCGGGCAGGTGGATCGACCATCCGGCGGGATAGGTCGCCCCGGTCGACGGGCTGGTCCACGTCCCGGTCACGTCGACCGTGAACGCGTCGCGATCGAGGTGCTGCGTGGTGCCATCCGGGAGAACGCGGGTGCCATAGATCAGTGGGTACGTACCGTCAGCGTCGCGGACCAGAGAAAGCGTCAGGTCGGTGCCGTCGTCGAGGTTCACGGCGAACCAGTCCCACCCGCCGCCCCCGACGCTGATGAAGTCACCCCATTGGTGATCGAACCACGCGGAGCCATCGACCTGGTAGGTGGTGTCACCCAGGCTCAGGGTCCCGTTGGCAGCCATGTCCGTCCGGGAGTAGTAGTACGAGCCGCCACCCGGCCCGAAATCGATCCAACCGTCTCGGTCGTGAAGGGCAGGTGGCTTCCGCGCGGCGAGGCGGAGATCGAGGCCGAGCGGGACGGTCCCTTGCGCGGCGGCCTCGGCCGGTGCGATGGCAGCGCTCAGACGATCCGTACCGTCCGATCCCGCCATCGACCAGCCCGGACGACCGACCGTCGAGGGGTCCGTCGGGTCCAGACCGGTGAGCGCGAGATCGAAGCCCGTCGGCACGCCGTCATCGTCGCGAGGCGAACGGTCGACGGACGGACCGACCTCGAGCCGCTGGGCGTAGTGGAAGGCGTTGCCGGTCTCGTCGGTGATCGCGAGGTGTGATGCCCAGGTCGTGGGATACGCGCCGCGTTCGGCACGGAAGATCACGAACTCGAAGCCGAACGTGCGCCTGACGGGTGACGCCTGTGGCCCGGTCGCGGCCAGGTGGCCGGTGTAGTACCACCACTCGGTCAGTCGATCGTGCGGCCCGTCGTCCCGTGGCAGCTCGATGGGGAGCGGATCCTGCACGACCGCGGGTGGCGCGGTCGGTGGTGCGATCGACGGCCGAGGGGCCGGCGGATTTGCGAGGATCGGCCCGCTGTTCGGCGAGCATCCCACGAGGGATGCGGCGATGAGTCCCAGTGCGACGAGGCGTTTCATCGGGCCGCCGCCGCTTCCGCCTCGGCCTCGGACGCGGGCAATCGGTTCGCTACGAAGCGTTCGAGCGTGGCCGGCATCCACCAGTTCCACCGCCCGAGCAGGCGCATCGTGGCAGGGACGAGCAGCGCGCGAACGACGGTGGCGTCGAGCGCGACGGCGATCGCGACACCGAGCCCGAGCGCCTTGATCAGGACGATGTCCGCGAAGGCGAACGAGCCGGCCACGACGACCACGATCAGGGCGGCCGATGTGACGATCCGACCACTCCGCTCGAGACCGCGGGCGACCGCCTCGGTGTTGTCGCCGGTGGTGTCCCAGACCTCCTTCATCCGCGACAGCAGGAACACCTCGTAGTCCATCGACAGTCCGAAAAGCACGCAGAACAGGATCACGGGCTGTGTCGTCTCGACGAACCCGACCGGTTGGAACCCAAGCAGCGCCGACAGGTTGCCGTCCTGGAAGATCCAGACCAGGGCGCCGAAGCTTGCCGTGATCGACAGCGCGTTCATCACGAGCGCCTTCGCCGGTAGCACCACGGACCGGAGCAGGGCGAAGAGCACCAGGTAGGTCGTGACGATGATGAACGCGGCCGTCCGCGGGAAGTCGGCGGCGACCCCGTCGACGACATCCGCCACGTCGGCGGCCCCTCCGCCCACGAGGATCTTCGTCCCGGGTGGCGCGGCAAGCGGACCCGACTGCGAGCGGAGGTCGCGGACGAGCGCGCGTCCCTCCTCCCGATTGGGGCCGAACGGCGTCGTGATCGTGAACGCCGTCAGGTCCGCCCGGGTCGTCGCAGCGAGGACGGTCGCCGTGAACCGATCACGCGGGCCATTCGGGTCCGCGTAGAGGAGCTGGTATTGCGCGAGGGTCATCCGCGGATCGACGTCGACGAGGCTGTCGACCCGTGAGACCCGCGGGTCGGCGGCGATCCGCCGAGAGTAGTCGTACAGGGCAGCGAGGTTGCCGGCGCTCGTCGCCCGGCCGTCCGTCCGGATCGCGATGGCGATCGGCGCGAATTCGCCCTCACCGAAGGCGTCGCGAAGCCGATCGAACGCGGCTCGCGACGGTACGTTCGCCGGGAGGATGCTCGCGTCGGGCGAGTTGAACCGGACGTGGAGGAACGGGGAGCCGAGCAGCAACAGGAACGCCAGCGTCGGGATCAGGACCGCGACAGGCCGGCGCATGACCCACCGCGCGAGCCGCGACCAGGGTCCGTCGGCTTCGGGTCGGGTCTTGACTTGCCGGATGGCATATCGATCGAGGTGGCGACCGAACAGCGTCAGCAGCGCGGGGAGCAGGGTGAGGGCCGATGAGACCGCGAAGACCACGACGATCGCACCCGCGATGCCCACCGAGCGCAGGATCATGAACTCGAAGAGGACGAGGCCGAGGAGCCCGAGCAGCACCGTCAGACCGCTGAAGAAGATCGCCCGACCCGCCGTGGCCACCGTGATCCGGACGGCTTCCTCGACCCGGTCGGTGTCGCCGGCCGGACGCTTCGAGAGCTCCTCGCGGAAGCGGCTCGTCACCAGCAGCGAATAGTCGACGCCGAGGCCGAGTCCCAGCAGCGTCGCGAGGTTGAGCACGAAGATGCTCATCGGCGTGAACTGGGCGACCACGAAGATCGCGGCGAGTGCTACGAGGACGCTTGAACCGCCGACGACGAGCGGGACACCCGCCGCGACCAGCGACCCGAACACGATCAGCAACGCGAGGGCGGCCAGCGGCAGCGAGATCACCTCGCTCCGCTGGAGGTCGCGCTCGCTGACGTGCTGGACGTCGCCGTAGAAGGCAGGGCCGCCGGCGAGCTCGACGGTCAGACCGGGGGCGCCGCCGAGCCGCTCGCGCAGGATCGGCAGCGCGTCGGGTGAGTCGTCGGCCGGAAGGTCGAGGAAGACGATGTCGTAGGCGGTATGGCCGTCCGCAGAGATCTGCCGCGGCTGGACGAGGTGCGAGATCACCTGTACCACGTGCGGAGCACTGGGGACGTCGCGCATCGCGGAGGCCGCGGATGTCTCGAAGGCGGGCGTGCCGGCGACGAGTTGATCGCTGTGGAAGGCGACGACGAGGGCCGACGGCGGTGAACCGAGCTCCTGCTCGAGGAGGGCTTTAGCCCGAGCGGATTCGAGATCGTCACGGATGAATCCGCCCGCCCGCAGGGCGCTCGGCGCCTGCGGCGCGAACGGCAAGGCGACGACGATGAGGACCGCCCACGCGGCGACGACGAGCCGCGCGTGGCGCGCGACGAACCGGCCGAGACGATCGAAGGGACCCATCGGAGTCATCGTATGCGGCGCCCGGATTCGGGGCCTGACGGCCTGTCGCGGAGCCGCGTCCCCTGACCGTGCCGTCTGCTAGCATCGCCGAGCGATGCAGCTCTTCCTTGTGGCCTTCCAGCAGCCGATCCCGTTCGGGATCAGCACCGCCGTCGTCACCCTGATGATCTTCATCATCCTCAAGGCCGCGCTCTCGAGTGAGGGTGGCGCCCGCTGGGTCCGCCGGGTGACGAATACGAACGCGAAATTCCTCTTCACGTTCCTGTTCATCGTCTGGGCGATCGGCTTTGGGATCGTCCTCCAGCTCGTGCCACACGTCGGCGCGAGCACGCCGTACGGGGGTCTCGGCCTGATCGCTCTCTTCAGCGGCTTCTTCATCATGATGGGGTTGCTCTGGTCGGTGATCGGGGAATAGCCGAGTCGGTCTCCCGGACGGAGACCGCGCTCTACGTCGCAGTCGCGTTCCTGGCGGCAGCGCTCGCGTTCCTCGTCGAACCACTCGTGGCTCGCTCGTTGCTGCCGACGTACGGCGGGACGAGCGCGGTCTGGACGACGGCCCTCGTCTTCTTCCAGTGCGTGCTCCTGGTCGGGTACGCCTGGGCGCACGTGACGTCGACACGGCTCGCGCTGCAGCGACACGTCGTCGCGCAGATCGCCCTCGTCGTCATCGCGTTGGTGGTGCTGCTTCCGGCTGCCCTCGCGGTCCCGTCCTTCGCTCAGGCGCCAGCCTCCGCACCGACGGCGCTGTGGCTGATCCTCGTACTCACCTCGATCGTGGGGTTGCCGTTCCTCGCCCTGTCGAGCGCGAGTCCGACGACGCAACGCTGGTTCGCGGCACTCCCGGGCGGCGTCGAGCCGTATCGGCTGTTCGCGGCATCGAACCTCGGCAGCCTCATCGGTCTCGTCGCCTATCCGACGCTCATCGAGCCGAACATGGACCTGACCGATCAGGCGCGCTGGTGGTCGATCGGATTTGCGGTGTTCGTGGCACTCACCGTGGCCGCCGCGGTCGTCGTTCGGCGCAAGGGGCGACCCCTCGACGTGGTCTGGGACGTCGACGAGCCCGGACCGACCACGCCCCGCCGCATCTCGTGGACCCTGCTCGCGGGCATCCCGGCCGCGCTCTTGGTCGGCGTCACGACGGACATCTCGACCGACATCGCCGCAGTCCCGCTGCTGTGGGTCGGACCGCTCGTGGTCTACCTCGGGACCCTGATCCTCGCCTACGCCCGCCCGACACCGATCGGCGCACGGCCTGCGGCCGTGGCGCTCATCCCGCTCGCCTTCGCCGTCGCGCTCCGGAAGCTCGGTGTGATCGCGCCGCCCGTCGGTGTTTCGATCGCGCTGCTGCTCGCGACGCTCGGTGCCGCCGGGCTGGCACTCCACGGACGTCTCGCGGCGGACCGCCCCAGCCCGAGATACCTCACGGGATACACGCTGCTTGTCGCGCTCGGCGGCGCCCTGGGTGGGATCGCTGCAGGGATCCTCGCCCCACTCGTCTTCAACGTTCCGCTCGAAGGGCTGCTCGTCCTGGGTGCCGCGGTCGTGCTGGCGGCGCCGACCGGCTGGTGGCGCGTGCTGAGCGTTCCGGCCGTGGTCGCGCTCGGGTTGGCGATCGTTGCCACGATCGTCGGACCGCCCGGCACGATCCGCGTTGATCGGAGCTTCTACGGCGCGTACCGCGTCACCGCGCCGACGCCCGACCTCCACGTCCTCTACTCGGGGACGACGATCCACGGACGCGAGACGTTCAGCGGGCCATACGCCGGCGAACCGTTGAGCTACTACCACCGGGCCGGGCCGCTCGGGGAGGTCATCGCATCGCTCCAGCAGGAGTACCCGACGATGCGTGTCGGGGCGGTCGGGCTGGGAGCCGGTGCGATCGCGGCATACGGTCGATACGGCGACAGCTACACGTTCTTTGAGATCGATCCGACCGTCGTCTCGATCGCGCGCGATCCCGCGAGCTTCACGTTCCTCGCCGATTCCGCCGCGTCCGTCGATGTCGTCGTGGAGGACGGCAGGCTTGGCCTCGAGTCGACGCCCGACGCGGCATTCGATCTCCTCGTCCTCGACGCCTTCTCGTCAGACGCCGTCCCCGTCCATCTCCTCACGGTCGAATCGATGGCGACGGCGATGCGAACGGTCGCTCCCGCCGGTGTGATCGCCGTCCACATCTCGAACCGCTTCCTCGACCTCGAGCCCATCGTCGCCGCGGCCGCCAAGGCGAACGGGTTCGTGTCGATCATCGGTAGCGACTTCCCAGCGGCCGAACTCACGGGCCTCGCCGACGCGTCGCAGTGGGTGATCGTGGGTCGCTCCTACTCGGACGTCGCCGACCTCGTCGCGGGCGATCGCTGGCGCACCGCGCAGGTGGAAGGGCGCCGCCCGTGGACTGATCGCTATACCGATCTGATCGGTGCCATCCGGGACTGACGCTGGACCCTGCCCGTACCTCGGCGCTATCATCCGGCGACTTGCAGACTGCATAGAGTCTATGCATCGCCTACGTCGTGCCGGGAGGTCGGAACCGCTTGGACGCCCAGGAGATCAAGAGCGCTGTCGCGCACCAGGAAGCCCAACGAGCGGCTGCTGAGACGCCGTTCGTGAACCTGGCCGATCCGGCGCGTGCGCTTGGCGCGGATGGCAAGCCGGCCGTCAGCCGTCGGGCGCCGATCTACGAGGACGTCCCCGACGAGAAGTGGAACGACTGGCGGTGGCAGCTATCGAACCGCGTCAACGACCTCGACGAGATCGAGCGGATCCTCGACCTGACCGACGAGGAGCGGGAAGGCCTGTCGGCGACCGACAAGTTCCGCGTCGACATCACGCCCTACTTCATCAGCCTGATCGACCCGAAGGACCCGAACGATCCCATCCGGCGACAGGTGATCCCGACCGGCCGCGAGCAGGAAGCCTTCACCGCGATGATGGAGGACTCGCTCGCCGA
>DASSZA010000233.1:0-11653 GCA_035703005.1 Candidatus Limnocylindrales bacterium
GACGGTGTTGCGTCGATCGGACGAGTGGGTCTTCGGGCCACTCACGCCGTATGAAGTGTCCGGTGACGTCGGGCGCGTCGTCTTCCCTTGTGGCTGGGTCGTGGACACCGATGCCGACCTGATCCAGCTCTACTACGGAGCCGCGGACAGCGTCGTTGCCATGGCGACGGCTCGACTCAGCGAGGTAGTGGCGCGCGTCCAGGTCGGCCGCCGAGGCTGACGCGTCTTGCGTCGCCTCGTGAGTCCTTCGCGCCAGGCGGCGGGCCGACGATCCTCGTGCCTCGTGGTGATCGGCCGAGTACAGACCAGTCACACGACCAGTCGTGGGCGGCGCCCTGGATCGCGCTGCCATAGCTCCGTCCCCATCCTCGGCAACGGATCGCGCTCCTCGATGAGACCAGCGATCAGCGGTCGCCTCGACCTCGGCGAAGCGCTGGATCGACTCCGATCCGTCTCTGTTGGGCACCGCGGGCGCGGCGCATCCCCAACTCCAGGATCAGGAGTGCCGCCGACATGACGGTGACGAACGCGATAAGGGTCCACGCCTGCATCGGGTCCATCGGGTGGCCTCCATGGTTTCCGCGATGTGGAGCACGAACCTATGTTCGTGCACGTCAGATGTCGATACGGTGAACGCCGCATCCGACCGCCTGCTTCGGCGGTCGTCGATCCCGGTCGTCGCGTACAGTGGCGCCGTGTCCCCGTAGCTCAGTGGACAGAGCAGGCGCCTTCTAAGCGCAAGGTCGCAGGTTCGAATCCTGCCGGGGACGCCACGCGTCGTCGCGAGTGCCCGGCGCCGAGGCGCGCGTCGCGCACGAGCGTCAGTCCAGCGGTGTCCGGCGGATCGAGCGCGGGATCATCGGGTTGCGCAGGGTCGACGCCGTCCCGAACAGTGCCCGCTGGCGCCAGCGTCCGAGCTTGAGCCAGGCGTCTGGGAAGAGGTCGTACGTCCCGATCGTCAGGAAGAACGCCGCGCTCAGTCCGAGCGCAGCCGATATGAAAGCGACGACGAGTTCCATGCGTGGAACGCTAGCCGGCAAGGCGGCCGGCGCCAGCCGCACGTTCGTACTGCGAGTGATGGGATAAGCGGCAGGACCCACGGCCCCCAGCCGTGGGTCCTGCGAGGTCCTGCGCGGGACCGCCCGGGGAGGAGCTCAGGCGGTCGGGAACCCGAGTTCGAAGTCGATGGCCGGCTGTGCGGCGTCCGGCTCCGAGCCGTCAGGCGCGTCGGGTGCGTCACCGCCGCGACCGAACCCCTTGCCGCCGGGGAAGTGACCGAAGCCTCGTCCGAATGCGCCCATCTTCCCGGCGACCACCGCCGCCGCGTCGATCGAGCCATCGGAGCGTGACCGCCCGCTGACGCCGATCGCCATGTCGACCGCCACATCGTTCAAGGCCGCGTTGTCGACGCCGGCGACGCGATAGGTCGTGTCAGCAGACACATGGACGGTGACGCTCTTGCCGTCGCGGGTCTGGATGGTGATCGTGTCGGCGGTCTTCGCGGTGACCTTGCCGACCACGCGGTCGCCTGCCACGCGTACGCTGGACGCGGTCATCTGGTTGTCTGCCGGGACCGTGCCACCGACAGCCACGCGCTGGCCGTCCTTGACGTCGGAGAGGCTGCCCGTCGCCTGCCCGAACTTGTAGACGGTCGAGCCGTTGACCGTGACCGTCCACACTGACCCGTCGCGTGTCGTCACCTTGAAACCGCTCGACGTGATGTCGCTCGCCTTTCCCTCGATCCTCGGGACGACGACCGCGACGGCCGTGACGGTGTACGTGCCGTCGTCGTTGCGCGTCTGGCGGAAGCGAACTTGGTCACCGACCTTGAGGTCCGATACCTGGATCGTCTGACCACCCTTGGTCAACTCGACGGAGTCGGTGATCGTGATCGTGCGCGTCCATCCGTCGTCGGTCTTGAGCGTGATGTCGTTGCCGCTGATCGACGCGATCGTGATGTCGCGGAACCCGAACCCGGGCCGGCCGAAGCGGCCGAAGTCGGGGGCGCCGGCTGGGCCATTCCCGGGGGCGACCGGCATCGTCTGAGAACCGCCCGCGGATGGCGCGCCGGACGAGCTTGGAGCGGGTGACGCCGCGAACGAGGTCGCAGCGGCGCCGATGATCAGGATCGTGGCACCCGCGAGGACGAGCCCGACGCGTCGTCGGCTCGGCGTCCCGGGCGACCCGCTGAACGCGGTCCCCTCGGTCGGATCCGTCGGATTCGCTGTCATCGATGTCTCCTGGATGCGCCACCCCGGGCGGAGTGCGTGTGATGGACGCGACTTTCGCGGCATTTCCTGAGCCCGTCATGAGAATCGGGCCACTGCGCGTTGCGATACTGCACCGATGCCGGACTCCTTTGATCCCGTGATGGCGCTCATCCCCGCCTACGAGGAAGGTCCGCGGATCGGAGCCGTCGTCGAAGCGGTTCGCGCGCATCTGCCGGTCGTCGTCGTCGACGACGGATCGTCCGATGACACCGCGGCTCGCGCGGAGGCAGCCGGCGCCACCGTCATCAGGCAGGTCCCCAACGCCGGCAAGGGTGCGGCGCTCCGGGCGGGCTTTCGGCATGCGCTCGACGGCGGCTACGCAGCCGTCGTCACGCTCGACGCCGACGGCCAGCACGACCCCGACGAGATCCGGGCATTCCTCGACGCGTTCCGTGAACATCGACCCGAGCTCGTGATCGGCAAGCGCGCATTCGACGAGATGCCGCCGATCCGGCGCCTGTCGAACACGCTCGGCGGGCTGACACTCTCCGCCGCGCTCGGTCGGAACGTGCCGGACAACCAGTCGGGCTACCGGCTCATCGGTCGCGTGCTGATGCGCGCGATGCTCGACAGCGACGAATCGGGTTTCGAGTTCGAGGTCGAGATGATCGCGCGGGCGATCGCTCTTGGGCTCCCGATCGAATGGGTGCCGATCCGGACGATCTACGCGGGCGAGCCAAGCCACATCGAGCCGTGGCGCCACTTCCGAGAGTTCCTGCGGGTCACCGCGAAGGCGAGACGGATCGCGCGCCGCTAGGCGGTGTGTTCGGGTCCGGTGTCCTGCGCGGTCTCGTCCTCGCGGCGGTACGGCACGTTCACGATCACGGTGTGTGGACGACCGAGGAGCAAGGAACGGAGCCGTTTCGCCGACTGGTTGTAGAGCAACCGTTCCCACCACCTCTTCGCGACGTACTCGGGGATGACGACGAACGTGATCGGCTCCGGCTTGTCAGGCGGCCAGGCCATGTCGAGCACGTCCAGGTACGCCAGGAGAGGCCCCGCCAGCGCCCGATACGGCGACTCGACGACCACCAGCGGCACGCCCGGGACCTGCCGTTCGAAGTCGCGGCGGACCGCCGCCGCGCGCTCAGGATCGTCGGAGATGAAGACCGCTCGCACGTCCTCATCGATCGACCGACCGACCTTGATCGCCTGGACGGTCGCCCGGTCGAGGCCCGGGATCGGGACGACGACGCGTTCTTCGCGGATCGGCGGTCCGACGATGATGTCCGGCCGGACCGCGAGCTCCGCCTTCGACCGGGCGTACTGGCGGTTGATGAACAGCATCATCGCGACGAGCAGCGGGACCAGGATCACGACCAGGTACGCACCGTCCCGGAACTTCTCGAAGACGACGATGCCGAGCACGATCGCGGTCAGCACGCCGCCGAAGGCATTGACCGCGAGCCGCCACTGCCAGCCCGATTCGCGGACCTCCCGCCAGTGCTTGACCATGCCGGCCTGGCTCAGCGTGAAGCAGAGGAACACGCCGACCGAGTAGAGCGGGATAAGTGCGTGCGTGTCGCCGCCGAACGCCCACAGCAGTCCGAACGCGATCGCCGCCAGCAGGACGATCCCCCACGAGTACGCGAGCCGGTCGCCACGGAACGCGAACTGTCGCGGCATGTAGCCGTCCTCCGCGAGGATCGCGGCGAGACGCGGGAACGCGTTGAAGCTGGTGTTGGCGGCCAGGAACAGGATGAGGGCCGTCGCAGCCGCGAAGAGCGGGACGAGGGGCGAACCTGCGCCGAGCGTCACCTCCGCCGCCATCGCCACGATCGAAGGGCCCCCAGCTTGGGTTGGTCGCAACCCATACGCGACCGACACGACGGTCAGCCCGACGAAAAGGATGCCGAGCAGGACGGCCATCGCGGTCATCGTGTTGGCGGCGTTCTTCGATTCGGGAGGTTTGAATGCCGGCACGCCGTTCGCGATCGCTTCGACGCCGGTCAGCGCGACGGACCCTCCAGCGAACGCTCGGAGGAGCAATAGGACCCCGAGCGGCTCAGTTCCCAGCGGTAGGGAGTCCGGCCGGGGTGGGACGGGCTGCGCGGTGCCCATAAGGATCTGCGAAACCCCGGTGACCACGATGAGCAGCGCGAGCCCGACGAACAGATATGTCGGGACGGCGAAGATGTTCCCGGACTCCCGAAGGCCGCGCAGGTTCGCGATCGTGATGAGGGTGATCGAGATGAACGCGATCTCGATCCGGACGTCGTACGCCGCGGGGACGACCGATTGGATCTGGGCGATCGCCGAAGCGGTCGACACCGCCACGGTCATCACGTAGTCGATGAGCAGTGACGCTGCCGCGATCAACCCGAAGATCGGCGCGAGGTTCGTCCGCGCCACGATGTAGGCGCCGCCGCCGTTGGGGTAGGCGCGACACACCTGGCGGTAGGACACGGCGACGACCGCCAGCAGGATCGCGATCGCGATCGATACCTCGATCGACAGCAGCATCGCCGCGGCACCCGCAAGGATCAGGACCCGGAGGATCTCCTCGGTCGCGTAAGCCGAGGACGAGATCGCGTCCGAGCTGAAGATCGCGAGCGCCTTGACCTTCGATAGGCGCTCATCGATGTCGGCCTCGCTGGCGAGCGGGCGCCCGAAGACGACTGCGCGGGCACGCGCGAATGCGCGCCCAGCCGGCGTGCGCGGTTGGGACGCAGCCTCACGGGCGACGAGCTGACCTGGGCCCGCGTATCGGAAGTAGGGAGCGTGGGGCCGCTCGACGCGGATGCGTCGGTCGCCGGCTTTACGTCCTGTGAGGGGACGACGGCCGCCGATCACGTCGGCGTCGTCCTGCGCGCGACCGGCGGTCGCGCACCCGCTTCGGCCGGTCGCGACCGACCGGCGGTGGTTGATGGCACGTCCATACGGTGCCACGTTCGGTGGCGGGCGGTTCGTGCATGCCCGTCGACCACGCGCTCAACGATCGCTCAATATTCGTTCTGGGCGGCCCCGTGGCGTCCGTCACGCGGCGCGGCGATACGGCACCTCCGCGACGAGGACGTTCGGGAGGCCGAGGATCGCCTCGCGGATCCTGCGGGCGTTGTCGTTGTAGAGGAACTGTTCGAGCCGGTTGTGTGGCAGGTATTCGGGCAGCAGGACGATGACGACGTCCTCCCCAGCGGCGTCGGCCGCGTCCCGGAGGTATCGCACCAGCGGTCGCACGAGCTCCCGATAGGGGGACTCGACGACGACGAGCGGGATGCCGGGGATCTGGCGCTGGAAGCGCTTCCGCAGCTCCTTGCCGCGCTCCGCGTCGTCGGTAACGTGGACGGCGGTGACATCGTCGGACATCGTTCGGCCGAACGTGAGCGCGTGGACCACGTCACGAGAGACGTCGGCGACCGGCACGATGACCCGCTGTGCTCGTCGGGGCGGGCGGACGACGAAATCGGAGCGGACCGCCTTCTCGAGGCTGCGTCGGGCGTAGCGTCGATGGACCGCGATCATCGCCGCGACCAGGATGGGGATCACGATGATGATCAGCCATGCGCCGAGAGCGAATTTCGCGATGGCGAAGATCATCGTCACGATCGCCGTCGCGATCGCCCCGACGCCGTTGATCGTCATGCTTCGCCGCCAGCCCGGTTCGCGCGAGCGCCACCAGTGCCGAACCATCCCGGCCTGCGACAACGTGATCGACGTGAACACGCCGACCGCATACAGCGGGATCAGCGCCTCGACTCTTCCGCCGAATGCGGCGAGGACCGCGATCGAGAGGACGGCGAGCGCGACGATGCCGGTGCTGAACGCGAGCCGCTCGCCGCGGAACGCGAAGCGGCGGGGCATGAACCCATCGCGCGCCAGGAGGGATGACAACCGGGGAAAGTCTGCGAAGGCCGTGTTCGCCGCAAGGATCAGGATGCCCATCGTCGAGAGTTGGAGGACGAGGTACGCGGGGCCGACACCCCCGAAGACAGCGCGACCCAGCTGCGAGAGGACCGTCTCTCGTTCCGCCGGTACGGCGCCGGCGACTTCCGCGAGCCAGCTCGTGCCGAGGAACATGATCCCCACCAACACGGCCATGACCGTGAGCGTCACTCGAGCGTTCCAGGACTCCGATCGCTTGAACGCCGGGACGCCGTTCGACACCGCCTCCACGCCGGTGATCGCTGTGCAGCCGTCAGCGAAGGCACGCATCAGCAGCAGGATCCCGAGGGTCTGGGTCGGGACGGTCGCGGGAACCACGTCCGTGACGGTCGGCGCGGCGCCCACGAGCGTCCGCACCACACCGACCGCGATGAGGACGAGCATCGACCCGACGAACACGTAGGTCGGGATCGCGAAGATCGACCCGCTCTCGCGCACCCCACGCAGGTTGATGAGCATCACCACGATGATGCTCAGGGCGGCGATCTCGACCCGGGCGTCGTCAAGCGCCCCCGGGAACGCCGAGGTGATCGCGGCGATGCCCGCGGCCACACTGACCGACACCGTTAGCACGTAGTCAGTGAGGAGCGCCGCGGCCGCCACGAGCCCGGCTCCCGTCCCCAGGTTCTCGCGCGCGACGATGTAGCTCCCGCCGCCATTGGGGTAGGCGCGGATCGTCTGTCGGTACGACACGACGATGATGCCGAGGACCGCGACGATCGCGGCCGAGATCGGGACGGTCAGCCAGAACGCACCGGTTCCGGCGGCAAGCAACGTGAAAAGGATGGCCTCGGTTGCGTACGCGACGGACGACAGGTTGTCGCTCGAGAAGACCGCCAGCGCCTTGACCTTTGACAGCCGCTCTGTCGACTCCTCAGCGTTGGCGAGCGGTCGCCCGAACGCGACGCGGCGGACGCGGGCAAGGGTGCGTTCGACTGGGCCCGACGGTTCGATGGCAGCCGGCCGCGCGACCATGACGTCGTCCGCGAGCCTGCGGAAGTAGGGCGAGCCGGGGCGGCGCACCGGCACACGGCGATCAGCCGGCCGTCGGCCGACCTTTCCGGGCAGCATGGATGACCCCGATCAGGACGGGCCGAATGTCAGGCGCGTCGTCGGGCCGGATCCGTCGACGCGGAAGTCGACGCCGGCGGATTGGGCATGGGCGAGCGCGAACGGGGCGATCCGCTCGGCCGAAGGAAGGCCGACGAGGCGGACACGGACCGCCGCGCCCTGGGCGACCAAGGCGATCGCGACGTCCACCTCCCGCAGGTCGGCGTCGATAGGGTCTTCTGCGCGTGGCAGGACGATCAGTCCCGCGGTGTCCATGCCTCCACGCTAGGCCGGTGCCCCAAGAAGGAACGGGCCCGGGAGGCGCCCTACGCGCTCAAGCAGCGCTCAATGCCGGACGGTCGGGTCGCCGATCCGGTAGCCGATGCCGGGTTCCGCCGTGATCAAGCCGTCAACAGCCCCAGTCGTATCGGCCGCTGCCAGCTTCCGGCGCAGTCGCGACACGTAGACGTGCAGGTAGTGCGCCTCATCGGCGTAGGCCGTGCCCCACACGGCGCGAAGGAGGCGACCCTTCGTGAGGAGCCGGCCGGGCTGCGCCATCATCACCTTGAGCAGCTCGTATTCCCGGGGCGTGAGCTCGACCGGCGTGCCATCGACCGTGACCCGCCGCGCGGCGATGTCCATCGCGATCGGACCGAGGCGAACCACTCCCGTCGTGTCCGCTGCCGGCCCGGCGGCGCGCCGCAGGACAGCCCCGACCCGTGCCCGCAGCTCGTCCATGCCGAACGGCTTCGTCACGTAGTCGTCTGCGCCCGCTTCGAGCGTCGCGACCTTCACGCGCTCATCGGTGCGGGCCGACAGGATGAGGATCGGGGTCGTCGCGTCCCGGCGGACGTGGCGAACGACCGCGCTCCCGTCGAGGTCCGGGAGGCCGAGATCGAGCAGGATCAGGTCGGGACGCTCGGCGTCCCAGGCGCGCAGCGCGCCGGCGACGTCGTCGCTGGTCGTCACGCGGAAGCCATGCGCCTCGAGGTTGGATGCGACGGCCGTGCGCGTCGCAGCATCGTCTTCGACGAGGAGGATGCGCGCGCTCATCGTCTGACAGTCATCGGTCGGGATCGAGCGGGGCCGGCCGGAGCCTGACGGACACGGCAAGCCCACCGAGTGGACTTCGATCGGCCGTGACCTGTCCTGACATCGCGTCGACCAGACCGCGGACGACGCTGAGCCCGATGCCGAGTCCTCGCCGCGAGCTCTCGGTGCGAGTCGGCCCGCGCCGGAATCGGTCGAAGAGCGAGCCGATGACGTCGACCGGGACTCCGGGCCCTCCATCCTCGACGACCAGTCGCACCATACCGTCCTCCTCGTTCGCACGGATCGACACCGGAGCGTCCGGCGCGCTGTGAGCGCCGACATTGTCGAGGAGGTTCGTGACCACGATGTCCAGCAGCACCGCGTCGGCGAGGACCGGCGGAAGCGTCTCCGGGACGTCGACCGAGATCGACCGCTGGCCGAGGCTCGGCCGAAGCCGGTCGACGACCGGCTGGACCACCGACCAGAGCTCGTGGGGCTCGAGGTCCGGGTGGAGGCCGCCGGATGTGATCTTGCTGAGGTCGAGCACGCCGCTCACGAGCCGGTCGAGCCTTGCCGCCTCCGTGTCGATCACGCTCGCGGCGTCGCGCCGAGCGTCGTCGGTCCAGGCCACATCGGGGTCCGCGAGGCCGCCGGCCGTCGCCCGGATGCTCGCCAGGGGCGTGCGCAGGTCGTGCGAGACGGAGTCGATCAGCGCGGTCTTCAGGACGTCGGTCTGATGGGCGATCTCGAGATCGGTCGCGGCGCGCCGAAGCTGGTCGCGCCGGAGCGACACGGCGACCTGGTCCGCAGCGAGCGCCAGTACGCGGGTCTCGCTACGCGACGGGTCGCCCAAACGTCGGTCACGGAGCGCGACGATCGTCCCGAGCTGGACCTCGTCGACCTCGATCCGGGCCTGGTACTGCAACGCGTCGGTCGTCGAGGGAGCGCCGTCCCGGCCCTTGGCGTGCGTACGCACCCATCGCGCGGGTTCGTCGCCGGGTGTCCGGACGAGGTTGGAGGTCAGGCTCGGGTGCGGCGGCGGCTGACCGCCGGCAGAGCCATCGCCGGTATCTGCCAGTACACGTTCCGCAGCGCCGGTCCCGGCGACGATCCAGACGCGCTCCAGATCGGCCGCGTCGCGGACGCGGCCGGCGATGTCTGGTGCCGCCTCCGCGGTCGACGTCGCGGTCGCCAGGGCCCTGCTGAGCGCGAACAGCGTGTTTGCCTCCGCGGCCCGCTCGGCGGCCTCCTCGGCCCGCGCATGCTGGATCGACACGAGGCGCCCGACGACCAGCCCGACGAACAGGAACAGGACAAGGTCGAGGACCTCGCGCGGATCGGCGACGGCGACGCTGAACCGTGGCTCCGTGAAAAGGACGTCGTACGCGAGGAAGGCGGCGAACGCGGTGACGACCGCCGGGATCGTCCCCGCCAGCGCCCCCGCGGCGACCACGGCCACGAGGTAGACGGGTGAGGCGTCCTCGATCCCGAAGATGTCGCCCTCGAGGACCGCGGTCACGACGGTGGCGAGGATGAACGCCGCGATGACGGCGAGCGCCGTGAGCGCTGTGCTCGGCCGAGGCGCCGCCAGGCCGCCCGTCGAACGTGGGATCCGCATCGGCGCCGTCATCCGCATGGCGGGATGGTAGGACGCGGTCGAGTCTGGTACTGGCGGGTAGTCCAAAGTACGGCTTGGAGCAGCAGGTGCCGCACCCCTACTGTCTGGCGCACAGCGGACCCGTCCCTACCCCTGAGTACCCCAGGGGTCCGGAGCCGCCGAGAAGTGCGCAGAACGAGGCAACCTGACCCATGGCATCGATGGCCGTCAACGAACTGGGACCGATGCTCACCGCGACCGAGGTCGCCGAGATGCTCCACCTGCACGTGAACACGGTGAAGCGGCTGGGTGACCGCGGCGAGCTGCCCTTCTATCGCGTCTGCAAGCGTGGCGATCGCCGCTTCCGCCTCGACGACGTGATGAAGTTCCTGGCCCAGAACCGCTAGCAAAATATCCACTCGGGGCGGCGTCAGGCCGCCCAGCCTCGATCGCGTTCCTGCCCGAGCGCCCGGTCCCTCCCCGGGCGCTCTTTCACGTTCCGCGGGCGAGAGCGCGCGACGAAGCGCTATGGCGTCGTGCGCCCCATGCACGACGCCTTACCGGTCCTAGGTGCAGCGCCGACCGGAGCCTGGGGACCGCGCTCGGGTCGGTGGGCTCCGATCTGTCGCCAGACATCAGCCCGGATGGTCCTAGGCGAGGCCGGAGCCGCGAGTCGTCGCGGACATCAGCGAGCGCATTGTTCGCGACGGATACCCGCCGGGAACGCCGTGCCCCTGCGCCGGCCGGTGCGGGTGGCGTTAGCTCCGCCCGGATTGATGTCCGCGACGCCCGCGACTCCAGCGACGTTCGCGACGGAGCGTCGCGTCAGTGGCGGTTGTCGACGTTCACGACGGTCAGCCCCATCACGCCGGTCGGACCGCTGTGTGACACCGCGCCCAGATACCAGTCGGCACTGGTCCCGGCCGTGATCCCGCTCCACGTCGCCTCGACGGTGCCCACCGTCGCATTCGTCGCCGAAGTCGGCGCCGACGCGATCGACAGTGAACCGCCGCCGGGCGTCGCGGGAATGGCCCACGACCACATGTCGTAGTCGGAGTTCCCGCCCGGTGTCGACCAACCGTGGACGTACACCTTCCAGACCCCGTTCGCGGGGTTGGGGATGTCGACCTCCTCGTCGGTGCCACCCGCCGTGCTACTGAACTCTTCGCCGTGCGGACCGACGACGTAGACATCGAGGTCCGCGTTCGCTTCGGTACCGTCGGGCGGGATCGCGACGCGGAGCAAGGCCGCGCCGGACAGGGTGAACTGGTGGAGGTTGGCGCCACCGGTGGCGACGTCACCGGGTGCGAATGTCTGGTCGGCGTCCTGCTTGACGTTCGCGTGGGTCAGGGTCGCCTTGACGAGCCCGTGCGCCGCCGCGGTGTAGGCGCCGGTGTAACCGAACTTCACCGGGATGCTGACGGAGCCAGCCGTCCCGGTCGCGGCGACCTCCTCGGGTGCATCGAACAGCGCACCCTTCACCGCGATCGGGCTGCGGACCTTGTAGTCGTGCGAGACCCACGTCAGTGAGCCGAACCGCCACGCGCCGATCGGCGCGCTCACGTTCGTGACGGTCACCCTGAATGTGGCGGACTGGCCGCGTCGGAGCGTGATCTTCGATGGCGATACCTTGACTTTGTAGCCCGCCGGCGCCGAGACGCGCGCGCGGTACGTCACCTTCGCGTTGCTCCGCGCGACGCTGGTGACGGTCCGGGTCACGGTCTGGCTCCCCGCGACCTCCGAGATGCCGATCGACGGCAGGTTGAGGTCCGTGGGTGCGCTCGGCACGCCGAGGCCCTCGAGGAGATCGCAGCTGTCCTGG
>DASSZA010000038.1:0-2163 GCA_035703005.1 Candidatus Limnocylindrales bacterium
CCGGGATCTCCCACGTCTCGAGCGGGACCGGCACCTCCATGTGGACCGGCTCGGGCAGGTCCGATGGCGCGCGGAGCGGGATCCCCGAGATGGCCGACGTCCCGCGCCTCCCCATATGGGTCATCTGCGACATCACGAGGCCGCCCTCGGCATGCACGCCGTCGGCGAGCGCCCGGAGCGCCGGCTCGTTCCGCTCATCCCACAGCGCGATGGAGCCATACGACGCCTCGGTCGCCGGGTCCACCGACGCCGACCCGAACGTCATCACGAGGCCGCAGCCGCCTGCGGCCTTGCGGATGTGGTAGTCGACCTCGCTCTGGTCGATCAGCCCGTCGCGACTCCAGCCCGTGGCATGCGGCGTCGACACGATCCGATTCCGCAGCCGACGTCCGCGGATCTCGAGGGGCGACAGGAGCAGCGGATAGCGGGCGAGATCAGCCACCGCGATACGGTCGCGACCGTCGCGGCGTGTGTCAACCAGCTAGGCCGGCGGCCTCGCCCCGATGAACCGGTACGACTGGATCATCACTCCGCTCGTGGTGATTCGCGATGCGACGAGCTCGAGCGACGCGTCGGGCCCGGTCGCCGGAAACAGCCGCGTACCCTGTCCGACGACCACCGGGAAGGTGAATAACGTCATCTCATCGATCAGGTCGCGGTCGAGCAACCATCGGAACAGCGCGCCACTGCCGTGGACCTGCAACTCACGTCCAGGCTCGGCCTTCAGGTCGCGGACAGCCGTCTCGACGTCGCCGGATATCACGGTAGTGCCGGCCCAGAGCGGGGACGCCCGAGAGGCCGACACCACGTATTTCGGCAGGGTGTGAAGCGCGGTCCAAATGGGACTGTCGCCCGGATCATCCCACGCACCCCAGGTGCTCGCGAAGTGGTCGAAGGTCCGCCGGCCGAAGAGGAACGCGCCGGCACGCTCGAAGAATTCGTTCATGGCCGAGCCGGCTTCGTCGTCGAAATGGGCCCAGCCGCGGCGGTCGGACATGTCGTCGTCGCCCTCGGCGAGGTTCGTGCCGGGCGCCTGCATCACGGCATCGACGGAGAGTTGCGTGATCGTCCGCAGCTTCACGCGACCTCACGCGCTGCGAACGCGCCTTCGAGATCGCTGGCGGAGATCGCCGAATCGAGGTACGAGTACGTCCCGGTGTCGCGGAGCTCGCGGGCGGCGGCGCGCAGCGCTCCATAGGCCACTCTGGCGAGGCCGCCACCCGTCGACACGCGCCGCACGGCGAGGGCCGCGAGCTCGGGTACGGTGGGGCCATCCGGCATCGTAAGGACGTTCAGCGGCGCGTCGACTGCTTTCACGAGACGCTCGATCTGTCCTCGATCGACGAGCCGCGGCGCGTATACGCAGTCCGCGCCGGCCGCTCGATACGAGCGCAGGCGTTCGATCGTGTCGTCGAGGTCATCGACCCCGTGCAGGTGGTTCTCGGCGCGTGCGGTCAAGACCATCCCGTTCCGGTGTGCCGCTTCGACCGCCGCCTCCACCCGCGCCGTCGCCACGTCCAGCGCGTCGATCGAATCGGTCGCCGGGTCGTAGTCCTCGATCGAACATCCGGCAGCCCCAGCCTCCGCGATCAACGAGACGGTCTCCGCGACACCGGCCGGGTCGTCGGCAAAACAGCGCTCGGCGTCGACGCTCAACGGGATATCGACCGCTGCAGCGAGCGCTTCGACGTGGCTGAGAAGCTCGTCTCGAGTCACTTGCGTGTCGCCTTTGCCCAGCGAAGCTGCATGGCCAAGGCTCGTGGTTGCGATCGCCTGGAAGCCCATCGACGCGAGCAATCTCGCCGATCCGATGTCCCACGCGTTCGGCATGACGAAGAGCCCTTCGCCGTGCAGGGCGCGGAAGCGATCACGCCGGTCGGTCACGCGGTCCTCGTTCATCGCCCCATCCCTTCACTCCTAACAGCGGTGCTTGGCCCGGGTGGCTTCAGCCGCCAGATCGACCGGGTGAGACCCGGTGCCGCCACGAACATGATGGCGAACGCGATGATCACCACGAGCAGTGCCAACGGGATGCCCGTCACGATGGTCATGTTCTTCGCGCCGGTCGTGAGCGCCGCGTAGAACAGTGATGCCAGCACGACGCCGCTCGGTCGCGAGCCCGCGAGAAGCGTCAGGGCCAGGGCGACATACCCCAGGTCGTAC
>DASSZA010000094.1:0-7585 GCA_035703005.1 Candidatus Limnocylindrales bacterium
CGCCGGCGAGGAGGTCCTCGAGCGCGCTGCCGAGGCAGCCGAGTTCCTCCATATGCGGAATCGGACCGGCGATGCCCGCGCCGCGCGTGCCGGCTCGGGGACGATCCCGGGCTCGGCCCTTCGGACGGACCGTGCTCGTCTCGCGTCGGGGATCGGTCTTGCGCTCGCCTGGCACGGTGCCGGGTTCACCGGTTCGGGCGAGGTCCATCTCGCGTCGGTCGTCTCGATCGAGCTGACCGCGGAGGGCCGCGTGCGGATCCTCACGGCATCGACCGAGATGGGGCAGGGGACCAAGACGATCTTCCCGCAGCTCGTCGCCGAGACACTCGGCCTCGATGAGAGCGAGGTCGAGATCGCGCCACAGGACACGGCGTACGTGCCGGACTCCGGCCCGACCGTCGCTTCCCGCACCGCGATGGTCGTCGGCGGCTTGCTGATCAAGGCGGCGCGTCGGCTCCGCGAGCAGGTCGAAGCGGCGACGGGCGGTTCGTTCCGCGACACGGCGGTCGCGTACGCCGCGGACCACGGCACGACCCGGATCGACCAGCAGTTCGAGCCCTACCCGGGCGGAACACCCTTTGACGACGCGACCTACACCGGTGACGCGTACCCGGCCTTCGGGTGGGCAGCGTGCGTCGCGCACGTCGACGTCGATCTCGATACCGGCGAGGTCCACGTCCGCGACGTCGTCGCCGCCGACGATATCGGGCGGGTCATCCATCCCGTCCTGGCGGAGGGCCAGGTCGAAGGCGGGACGCTGCAGGCCGTCGGCTACGCCACCATCGAGGAGATCAAGCTGCGCGACGGGCGGTACCTCAACGACCGCCTGGCGACCTACATCATCCCGACCGCGCTCGACGCCCCGCGCATCTCGACGATCCTCGTCGAGGCGCCGTTCAGCGGCGCACCGCACGGTGCGAAGGGGGTCGGCGAACTGCCGATGGACGTCGGTGCGCCCGCGGTCGTCGCCGCGATCGCCGATGCCACCGGCGTCTGGATCACCGACCTTCCGGCGACACCGGAACGTATCCTCGGGGCGATGGCCGAGCGGCCGGACGTCGCCGGTCTTCGACCCGCTGAGTCAGCGCCAGCGCGTGAGCTCATCTCGTGACGGCGTACCGGCTGTCGGTCAACGGCACGCCCGTCGAGGTCGATGTTCCGGGCATGCGCCGACTCCTCGATGTCCTCCGCGAAGACCTTGCCCTGACCGGCACGAAGGAGGGCTGTGGCGAGGGCGAGTGCGGTGCGTGCACCGTCCTCGTCGACGGCGCGCCCGTCGATTCGTGTCTCGTCCCGGTCTGCCAGGTCGCCGACGCCCAGATCCGGACCGTCGAAGGTCTCGCCCCGGCGGCCACATCATCGGAGACGCTCGACCAGTTGCAGCACGCATTCCTGGTCACCGGTGGCGCGCAGTGCGGGATCTGCACGCCGGGGATGCTCATGGCCGCTCGCGCGTATCTCGATGCCGGCGGCGGCCCGGACGAGGACGCGATCCGCGAGTCGATCGCAGGCAACCTCTGCCGCTGTACCGGTTACACCAAGATCGTCGACGCGATCGCGCTCGTCGCCAGCGGAGGTACGTCGTGAGCTCATCTGCAGATCGCGTCTCGGTCCCGACCAACGGTCATCGGCCCGCGTTCAAGGACGACGCCCTCGATTCCCCTCACGACGACGCGTCGCCCGCCGAGGACGGGTCGTCGGAACCGCTGTCATCGTCGACCGCCACGCCCTCGTTCACGCCTGGCCAGGTCATCGCGGGCTTCGGGATCGTCGCCGCGCTCGCGGTACTGCTCCTCGGCCGACGCCGCGGTCGCGGCTGACCAACCACGCGTGTCGATCGAGCCCCCGGTCTCAAGCCCGCGCGACCTGCCCGCCGCGTACGCGGTGCTGGCCGCCGGTACCGCCGACGCCCCGGTCAGGCCGATCGCCGGTGGCACGGACCTCATGGTGAGTCTGACCGGCGAACTGGCACCGCCCCCGGCGAGCGTCGTCGACCTGTGGGGGGTCGAGGCGCTGCGGGGGATCGCCATCGACGGCGATTCGATCACGCTCGGAGCCCTGACCACGTATACGGATATCCGCCGCTCCGCGCTGTGCCGCGAGCACGTCCCGGCGCTCGTCGAAGCGGCATCGACCATCGGCGCGGCGCAGATCCAGAACCGGGGCACACTCGGCGGCAACATCGCGAACGCGTCCCCCGCCGGCGACACGCTGCCGGTCCTGCTCGCGGCAGACGCGGCCATCGTCGTCGGCTCGGAACGGGGAGAGCGCGACGTGCCCGCGGTCGACTTCTGGACCGGTTATCGCCAGACGGCGCTCGCCCACGACGAGCTGATCGTCCGGATCCGGCTACCACTCGCTGCCGGGCGTGAGATGCGCTTTCGGAAGGTCGGCACTCGTCGGGCCCAGGCGATCAGCAAGGTCGTCATGGCGGTCGCGTGGCAAGGCGACGGCACGTGGCGAGAGGTCCGCATCGCCCTCGGATCCGTCGCGCCGACGCCGATCCGTGCCGCTGCAACGGAACGTGCCCTCGAAGGCCGATCGCCGACGCCTCAGACGGCGGATGCCGCCGCGGTGACCCTGGCCGGGGAGCTGGCACCCATCGACGACGTCCGCTCGACCGCCGAATATCGGCGCCTCGTGGCTGCGCGGATCCTCCACCGGATCGTCCGGGACGCGGGCGGCTGGTGAAAGGGCGAGTCTGTATCGCGGCACTCATCGTCGCGGTGTCGGCCTGGGGGTGCCGGTCGCCCGCCAGCCCCTCCCCGACGCCGCTCCCGGCGAGCCCGAACGCAGCCGTCGTCGCGCCGCCGGACGGCAGGATCGCCTTCACGCGAGCGACCTTCGATGCCGCCGCCAAGGCGCCGACTGGAGGCGACCTGTGGAGCATCCGCACGGATGGCTCGGACCTGGTACGCCTGACGGACCTTCCGGAGTTCGAGCTGTTCCCCACGTGGTCGCCCGACGGACGTCGGCTCGCGTTCGTGCGCGGGGACGGCCGATCGAGCGGCGACGTTTGGGTGATCGATGCAGATCCGACGGCCGCGGATCGACACCTCACGAAGCTGACCGACGAAGCCGGGATGGAGGGCGCACCGGACTGGTCGC
Organism: Candidatus Limnocylindrales bacterium; assembly: GCA_035703005.1. Classification (GTDB taxonomy): domain Bacteria; phylum Chloroflexota; class Limnocylindria; order Limnocylindrales; family CSP1-4; genus SPCO01. Next base: position 3,109 of record DASSZA010000094.1, read on the forward strand.
CGGACGGTCGATGGATCGCGTACGTCGCCGATTGGCAGGCGCGCCCGAGCGTTTGGATCCGACCATCGGATGGGACCGGCGAGGCAACGCGGCTGACCGACGGCAACTGGCCGTCCTGGACGCCAGATGGGAAGCGGCTGTTGATCACCGTAGGACCGGACTTCGATGAGACGTCGCTGGCGTACGTCGGGGTTGACGGCGGCGATCCGGAGGCGCTGCAGATCCAGCTACCGAACGCGTCGGAGGGGGCCGTCAGTCCGCTCGGCGAGATCGCCTTCGTGTCGAGTGAGACTGACTATGCGAACTCCGACCCGGCGACCTGGAACGAGGAGATCTACACGACCGGCCCCGACGGTTCGCGTGGCCCGCTGCGGATCACCAACACGCCTGAGAACGATCACTGGCCGCCGAGCTGGGAATCGAGCGGGGACTGGTTGGCGTACACGCATGATCGCGGCCAAGCGGGCTCACGGATCGCGATCGTGATCGGCACCGGCGAGCCCCGCTACCTGACGGACGCCGCGTATGACCTTTTCCCGGCCTGGCGTCCGGAGCCGGCATCCTGACCATGCCGGGAGCCAGCCGAGCCGATCTGGCCACCCTGTTCGAAGGCGCTCCCCGCTTCCTCGACCGCCTCCAAGCCGCCGGTCCGTTCGCATCGGACGAGCTGCTCTTCCACGTCGCGCGCGACATCGCCCACGCCATGCCCGAGGACGAACAGATTGAGCTGATCGACGCGCATCCGCGCCTCGGAGCGCCTCCTGGGTCGGTGTCGAAGATGAGCTACGTGGAGCAGGGGTACGACCGGGGAACTGGCACGCCCATGGACGTCGACGCCGAGCTCGAGCGCCTCAACGACGCCTACGAGCGTCGCCACGGGTTCCGCTACTGCGTCTTTGTCGCTGGTCGTCCCCGCGAGGCGCTCCTTCCCGACATGGCCGCGGCCATCGACGCGGACCGGACGACCGAGCTCCACCGCGCCCTCGACGCGGTGCTCGACATCGCCATCGACCGCCATGGCAAGCTGACCGCACGATGATCGAACTCGGACCCAACCGCTACGGCAAGGCCGCCATCCGCCTCGTTCGAGTCGGCCGTGACACGACGCCGCATCGACTGCGCGACTTGACCGTCGCGATCGCACTCGAAGGCGACTTCACGGCCGCCCACGTCGATGGCGACAACTCGCTCGTCGTGGCGACCGACACGATGAAGAACACGACCTATGCTCTCGCCGCCGAGCATCTGACCGGCTCCATCGAGGACTTCGCCAAGGTCCTGGGGCGCCACTTCCTCGAGTTCGAGCAGGTCGATCGCGCGATCGTCAACATCCGCGAGCACGCCTGGCGCGCGATCGACGTCGACGGGGCCCCCGCGCCGGATGCCTTCACCCGGACCGGGGAGGGGACACGGATCGCGACCGTGGCCGTCGGCCGCGATGCGACGGTGGTCGAGGCCGGCATCGAGGACCTCATCGTCATGAAGACGACGCGATCGGCGTTTTCGGGCTTCCCGCGCGATCGATTCACGACGCTCGCCGAGACCGATGACCGTCTCATGGCGACCAAGGTCACCGCCATCTGGCGCTATGGCGCGCCGGACATCGACTTCGATGCGACGTGGGACGCCGTCCGTGGCACGTTGCTGGAAGTCTTCGCGGACCACGATTCGCCGAGCGTGCAGACCTCGATCTGGATCATGGGGAAGGCCATGCTCGAGCGGCACGAGGAGCTCGACGAGGTGCGGATGGTGCTCCCGAACCTGCATCACTGGACGGTCGATATCGGCCAGTTCGGTATCCCCAACGACCGGCTCGTGTACGTCGCCACCACGGAGCCCCACGGCCTGATCGAGGCGACCGTCCGTCGCTCGGAGGGAGCCTGATGCCACGGGACGGCGTGGTCGTCACGGGCCCGCCGGTCCCGGGCTCGGACTGGGTCCTGACCGACGAGGCACTCGCCTTCGTGGCAGATCTCCAGCGTCGGTTCGGCCAGATGCGCATCGACCTGATACAGCGTCGGCAGGAGCGCCAGGCCGAGCTCGAGAATGGGGTCACCCTCGACTTCCTGCCCGGCACGCGTGAAATCCGCGAGGCCGACTGGACGGTCGCCCCGGCCCCCGCCGACTTCGATGACCGCCGCGTGGAGATCACCGGGCCGGCCGAGCCGAAGATGATGATCAACGCCCAGAATTCCGGCGCCCGCGTGTTCATGGCGGACCTCGAGGACGCGCTGTCGCCGACGTGGGCGAACGTCGTGACCGGGCAGGCGGCGCTCATCGACGCCGTCCGCGGCACGCTCGCGTTCGAATCGCCAGAGGGCAAGTCGTACCGACTGGCCGAGCGGACCGCCCAACTGGTCGTCCGACCTCGCGGCTGGCACCTCGTCGAAAGCCACGTCCAGGTCGACGGGACGCCGATGTCCGCGTCGCTCTTCGACGCCGGGCTGTACCTCTTCCACAACGCCGCCGAGCGGGTCCGCCGCGGATCGGCGCCCTACCTGTACCTGCCGAAGCTGGAGTCGCACCACGAGGCGCGTCTGTGGAACGAGGTCTTCGTGTTCGCGCAGGAGCGGCTGGGTATCCCGCGCGGGTCGATCCGGGCGACCGTCCTGATCGAGACCATCACCGCGGCCTTCGAGATGGACGAGATCCTGTACGAGCTGCGGGAGCACGCCGCGGGGCTCAACGCCGGTCGCTGGGACTACCTGTTCAGCGTCATCAAGCGGTTCCGTTCGTCGCCTGCGCTCGAATCGCCCGACCGTGCCCAGTTGACGATGACGGTCCCGTTCATGCGCGCCTACACGAAGCTGCTGGTCGAGACCTGTCATCGACGCGGTGCGCACGCGATCGGGGGCATGGCGGCGTTCATCCCGAACCGGCGCGACCCCGAGGTCACGGAGCGGGCGCTCGCGAAGGTCCGCGAGGACAAGGAGCGCGAGTCAAGCGACGGGTTCGACGGGACCTGGGTCGCCCACCCCGACCTCGTGCCGGTGGCGACAGAGATCTTCGATTCGGTGCTCGGGGATGCGCCGAACCAGAAGACGCGACGGCCCGGGGTCAGCGTCACGGCTCAGGACCTGACGCGGTTCGCGGTCGACGGCGGGCAGGTCACTGAGGCCGGCCTCCGCGCGAATATCCGCGTCGCTCTCGCGTATCTCGATTCGTGGCTACAGGGCGTCGGCGCCGCCGCGATCGACAACCTGATGGAAGACGCGGCGACCGCTGAGATCGCCCGGTCGCAGCTGTGGCTGTGGCGGACGCGCGGGATCCTGCCGGTCGACCGCTACGGCGCGATCCGTGACGAGGAGCTGGAGCGGCTCGGGGGGGCCCGGAGCGGCCGGCTCAAGGACGCGTGGGACCTGCTCGACCACCTTGTGCTCGATGACGACTTCGCCGACTTCCTGACGTTGCGGGCGTACGCCGTTCTCGAGTAGGTCGCCTACCAGCCGCCCGAGCCCGGGCCTCCCTTGAACGGCCCGACCACTCTCGACGTCACCCAGCCACCGTAGAACTGGCCTGGCTGCGGCGTGGCGAGCTCATCGCCGACCCACGCCTCGTCCACCTTCCAGGCGTAGAAGGCGAGGTGGTCGCGGATGTCCTCATAGCCCGGGTTCGGATCTGGATAGGACCAGGCGATGTCGGGGATCTCGCGCGACGGCAGCACCAGCGAGTGGTACGTCGCGGCACCCTTCCACTCGCAGTAGGTCCGGTGGGTGCTTGATCGCAGGAGGTCCATGCGGACGCCGCGCGGCGGGATGTAATAGACCGGCGCTCCCGCCGTCTCGAGGACGCGGAATGAGCTTGTCGAGGCGGCGATCTCGACGCCATCGACGACGACACGGATCCGTTCGTTGACTGGCTCCACGCGCGGCGGCCTCGGGTAGTCCCAGACCGACTCCTGGCCGGGCCCGGGGATGACGCGCTCGATCGGCGGCGTGCTCATGCTCGGATGATGCCGGAATCGTTCGGGATGGGCCCCGGCCGGCCGTTTGATGCGTTGGTGGGACTGACGGGGGAGGCCCTCGACGCCCGACGCTTGATGCAGGCGAGCTGCATCACCGGGAAGGGGTCCGCCGGAAGCTCGGAGATATGCATAAGCCCGGCCGCGGGCACGGCCTACGCGATCGACACCCGCTCCACGAACTGTCCGAACCCACGCCGGCCGACGAACGTGCCAGTGCGGATCACATCCTCACCCCGGACGAGCACGTCTCGCACGGCGCCGCTGACGGCGAGCCCCTCGTACGGGGTGTAGTCGCTCGTGTGGTGCAACGAGGCCGCGGTCACGGTCCGGCTGGTCGACGGATCGAAGACCACGATGTCCGCGTCTCGTCCGACCTCGAGGGCGCCCTTCCGCGCCAGCCCGAACCGACGAGCCGGCGTCGTCGACAGCAGGTCGACCATGCGCTCGAGCGTGATCCGTCCGCGCGCGACGCCCTCCGAGTAGGCGAGCGTGAGCAGCGTCTCGATGCCCGGG
>DASSZA010000152.1:0-5936 GCA_035703005.1 Candidatus Limnocylindrales bacterium
TCACGGGGACGCAGCGGAGGTTAGAGCGAACGCCGCGCGTCACCGCGGCGATATGGGGAGAACCGTCAGTGAAGCGACTGATGGCGGCGATGTTCGCCGCGATCCTTACGTTCGGTCTTGTCTACGGTCTGGCCGCGAGCCTCAACCTGACGACCGACAGCCTCGGCGCGGCGACGAACACGGTCGCAGCGTGTCAGGCAGGCGCGATGAACGCCACCTACACGAGCAGCTACTCGGCGACACTGCCGGGTTACTCGGTCGCGACGGTGACCGTCACCGGGCTCGCGTCGACCTGCTACAGCAAGCCGTACAAGATCACGCTGGGTGGTTCCGCCGGGGCATCCCTCGGCGAGGCGACCGGCACGACGCCCGCGAGCGGCACGAGCTTCTCGGCGACGTTCTCGCCGGCGGTCTCGGCTGCCTCGATCACCGGCGTCAGCGTAGTCATCAGCGGATAGCCGCGCGTAACGGGCCGAGGTACGGCGCGGAGTCAGCCATGCGTTGGCTCCGCGTCGTCATCGCCGCAGGGGGCGTCGCTGTCGTCGTCGGCGCGTCCATCGCGTTCGCTGCGTCGCTCTCGTCGTCGAGTGCGTCGATCGGCGCAGGCACGGCGACCACCGGGCGATGCACGAATACAGGACTCACCGTGCTGCAGAACCTCTCCGGGTCGAGCGTCGCGTCTGTGACCGTCGGTTCGATCCCGGCGGGGTGCGGTGGCGCCACACTGCTCGTCAGCGTCACAGCCGGCGCCACTACCGGTAGCGGATCTGCGAGCGTGCCGTCCGGTGGCGGCTCAGTGACCGTCGCGATCTCGGGGACACCCCAGGTGACAGCGACTGAGCTGACCGATCTCGTCCTGATCGGGCCATGAGGAGAGGCCGACTCCACGCGTTGACGTACGCGTGCCTGCTCGCGGTCGCTGCCGGCGTCGCGGTGCAAACGGGTGCGGCGGCCAGCCTCAGCGTGGGCTCGCAGCAGATAACGCCGTATCGGAGCTGCACGATCACGGCGACCCCGAGCTCGACGACAGCCGTCATCGATGCCGGCGTCAGCCAAGCGACACCGACGACGAATGCCGGCTCCTCGACCACGAATATCGTGTCGAGTGCCGCGACCGCGAACCGGCGCGCCTATGTCTGGTTCGACCTCACCCAATGCAGCCCGACCATCCCGTCGACGGCGACGGTCCGCCTCGCCACCCTGAGGATCTACGCCAGCGGGCTGCCGGCGGCTTGCCGGACGATCGACATCTTTCGAACGACCGCGACCTGGACCGAGTCCGCGATCACCTGGAACAACCAACCGTTCGGCACGACGCTGAACAACCCTGCGCAGAGCTCCAGGACGGCCTCGTTCAACGTGGGTACGCCCTCCGGCTGTCAGAACCTGGCCGCGGGCTATGTCGCAGGCGCGACCGTGACGAGCGACGTCGCTGCCTTCGTGTCCGGGACCGCGAACTACGGGTGGATGCTCCGCGACGATGTCGAAGCATCGGCGACGACGCGGACGACCACCTTCTCGGCGAAGAATCTCGGGACCCTCGCGCAGGCCCCGCAGCTCGTCATCACGTACACGTAGCCATGAAGAGGGCCAGGCAGGCTGTTCGTATCGCGGCGTCACTGGCCGTCGTAGGACTTTGGTCGGTGCTGCTGCGGCCACAGGCGCTGGGTGGGCCTGCCGCGTACCTCGTCGTACGCGGGGATTCGATGCTGCCGACCTACCAGTCGGGAGACCTGCTCATCCTTCACTCGGCGTCTGGGTACGCGATCGGTGATGTGGTCGCCTACCTGGTTCCGAAGGGGGAGTTCGGCGAAGGTCACTTGGTCGTCCACCGGATCGTGGGCGGCGACGCGAGCGCGGGCTTCGTGCTCGAAGGCGACAACAATCCGGCGCCCGATCCCTGGCAACCGAAGCCCGTCGACGTCGTAGGCCGCCCGTGGATCGCGATACCGAAGGTGGGCGCGGTCGTCGCCTGGGCGCGCCAACCGCTCATCCTCGGCGCACTTGCCGCATCACTTGCCGTCGCGTTCATCGTCAGCCGCCCGACCAGGAGCCGGCGCCTGGCGATCGGAGACGCACCGCCGATCGGGGTCAGGTGGGGTGTCCATCCTCGAGCGCCACGGCCTACGTAGCACCGACCCTCTAGACTCGGGCCGTGGCACCCGCCGCAGAGAGCCACACCCCAGACGACGTCCCCGAGGGGAAGCGGGTCGCTCCGCTCGAACTCTTCTACGACCTCGTCTTCGTCTTCGCGGTCACGCAGGTGTCCCACCTGCTGCTCGACGACCTGACCTGGAACGGGGCGATCCACGCCGCCCTCGCGCTCGGCGTCGTCTGGTGGGCGTGGAACTACACGGTCTGGGTCACGAGCGAGGTCGACCTCGACCCGGTCGCGGTGCGGCTGCTGTTCCTCGCGATGATGTTCGCGAGTCTCACGATGGCGGTGGCGGTACCCGATGCCTTCGATCGGTACGGCCTGCTCTTCGCGGGCGCCTACATGGCGATCAAGCTGGGACGCCTCGTCTTCCTGACGGTCGGTGGGGCCCACCCGTCAGCGATCGGGCCGAGCCGGGGTACGCGACTGCTCGTCTGGTTCATCGCCTCGGGCGTGCTCTGGGTCACGGGCGGCATCGTGGAGGGCCCTGCACGGGTTGGCGTATGGATGGCTGCGCTCGCGATCGACCTGGTGGGTCCGCTCGTGATGTATTGGACACCAGGTCACCAGCGCCTGCCGTACTCGCTCTGGAGGGTCGAGCTCTCCCACCTCGTCGACCGATACGAGACGTTCGTGATCATCGCGCTTGGCGAGACGATCGTGCTCACCGGAGCGACCGTGTCGGTCCGTGGTTTCGACGACGAACGATTCGCGGCGTTGGCGCTCGCGTTCGTGACCACCGCGACCCTCTACTTGCTCTATTTCGATCACTTTCCGCGCGTCGCAAGGCGCGCGCTCGTCCGCGGGTCGTCAGGGATCCACCTGGCGCGCGATGCCTACATGTATCTCCATGTCGTCCTCGTCGCGGGCGTGATCCTCTCCGCGGTGGGCGATGGCCTGGTGATCGAACGCTCGACCCAGGCCGCTGATGCGGCGCAGGTGGTCGTGATCTGCGCCGGCCCGGCCCTCTACCTTTTCGGGCACGTGATCTTCCGGCTCCGCATCACGAGTTCGCTGAGCACGGTTCGCCTCGTCGGTGCGGGCGCGTGCGTGCTCGTCGGTCTCATCGGATCGGCGATGCCGGCGGTGCTGTTATCGGCCTTGCTCGTCGGCGTGCTCATCGTCGTGATCGGCGCGGAGTCCGCTGGTTCCGCCTCGGTACGTCGTCCCGAGCCGGCGTGACGGACATCGGGACGGTCCCGCGGCTGACGCTCATGGCATTGGCGACGCTGTCGCTGGCGGGTTGTTCGACGCCCTCGCCTTCAAGGCCGGTCACGCCGGACGACAAGATCAAGGCCGCCGTCGCGGACGTCGGTTTTGGTGCGGCGCAGCAGCTGTTCCGCGGCAACTGCGAGGATCGGACGTGTCTCCTGGTCGCGGACGCCGACGACCCGCGGCGCATCGCGTTGATCGTGCTCGGGCCAGAGGCACCGTACAAGGTCGAGGCGTCGACGACCGGCGAGGTCGGCGCCGAGCCGGCGACGCTCGATGAGATGGGGACCGACGACAGGGAGTTCGTCTACGGGAGGGTCGATGACTCCCGGATCTCGAAGCTCGAGCTCGACCTGTCGATGGCGGGAAGCTTTCGTTCGACGTTGCGGCCCCGGGGTACGCCGTCGCCTACCCTGCGCAGCGCGGCCCCGTGCAGGCGTGGCGTTTCCTTGATCCCGCCGGACGGGTCGTCCACGAGCAGACGGCGAGCTGACGTACCATCCGAGCGCCCGGCCGGTAGCTCAGGTGGTCATCGCGCGGAGTGATCGCAAGACGAGTTCGCACCCGTCATCTCGTAGCGCTGGCCGGCGTGGGGATCGCCACCGTCGCCATCGCCTACGGCTTGATGGCGACCGATGCCATCGGTGCCGTGACCCGCTGGGGGGCGAACCTGCGGCCCGTGGAGGCGCTCCCGGCGCGCGTCGTCGTCGACGGCTTCCCGGTCGGTCCACCGGTCGTGTGTGAACCGCTCCGATGCGAGACATGGACCGCGATCGGGGAGACCGCACTCGATCAACGTGACCCGCGCCATCCGAAGGTGCTCGGGTCGCATGTTCATACTGAGGATCTTGCGAACCGGTTCGTCGTCGCGCCGGCCGCCTCGACGCGAAGCCTCACGTATGTGATCGTCGTGTTCGACCTCGAGGACGGGACCCATCGGGCGGTCGGCGTGATCTGCGCCCCCAACGAGTGTCAATCCAGGCCGCGCTACGACCGCTAGGCCCGCAGCGGATCGCGGTCAGCCGTTCTCCTTGCGGTCTTCGCGAGCAGCCGCGTAGCGGAGGCGATGCTCCTCGAACTGCTTCGCGAGCGCGGCCGCCTCGTCGGAATCGACTGGCGCCCCGAGCAGTGCCTGTTCGACGGCCCGCCATTCCTCGAGGATCCGTGCCAGTTCCTTCGCCGGGTGGACGCGCTCGATCGGCGGGAACGTCGCGGCATCCATCTCCCCGCTCGTCCGCTGTGCGGTCGCCTCCTCGGCCCGCGACAACTCGAGGACCCGTTCCGCCGCGCGTCGGACCTCGCGCGCGAGGTCGCGGAACTTCGGGTCTCCAGGCGGCATGAGCCGCTTGCGCCGCTCGAGCACGCTGACCTCGGCGACGGCGATCATCAGCTGATCGGACGTCCCCCGCAGGATCTCTGGCTCGAGGTTTCGATCGTCGCTCATGGCGATCCCCTCCGTTTCGTGACGCCGGTCGGTCCTACTCCCCGTAGTACTTCCGGGTCATTGCTCGGACGCACCATCAAGCCGACCCTGCCGGCGACGGGTCCCGTGCTGCCACGATCACTGGGGGATCGGTACGCGCGCCGGGACCCTGACTTCTCTAGATCTCTTCGAATGTCGTCGGGTCGATGTCGAGCGCCTCGTAATGCTTGATATCGAGGTTCTCGACGAGGCCCTCGGCCCCCGGCATCATCCGCGGTCGAGTGACTTCCGGGCCCGTCCAGCCGTACAGCGACGTGGTGTCTTTCCACTCTTCATAGAGGACCACTTCTTCCATGTCGCCATCGATGCGGCGGGCGAGCTTCACGTAGACGAGCCCAGGGTGCTGGCGAAGGATCGGCAGCTGGGCGCGCATCAGCGCGTTGAATGAGCCGGCCCGATCCGTGCTGACCCTGGCCGTTAGGACCCGGACGATCACTGGTGCAGCGTATCGTCCGAACCTGCCATTTCGCGGTACAAGCGTCTATCAACTCCGGATCGGCGAGCCCAGGCCGATCGTGGCGTCGCCGCGCGGATGGGAGTCCTCTTGCGCCGGCCTAGGCGGTGACGGCGGTCGGCAGCCAGCCCGGTTCCGGAGCACCGAACTTCGAGACGAGGTAGTCACGCGACTCCTCGACGAGCTTGCGCGGCTGATCGAGATCGGCCTTCAGCCTGAAGTCGTCCTTCAGGATCTTGCCGTCGACCATGACGGTGCGGACGTTCGAGATGTCTGCTGCGCAGACGACCGCACCGACCGGGTCGATGACCGGGGCGACGTTCGGCGACTTCGTCTCGATGATCACGACGTCGGCCTTCTTGCCGGGCGTGATCGAGCCGGTCCGGTCGGCGATCCCGGCGACCTTCGCGCCGTCGAGGGTCGCCCAGCGCAGGACCTGGCGCGACGTGATCAGGTTCGTCGTGTCGTTCGGATCGTTCGGGTCCGCATCCCACGCCGCCTGATGCCGCCGGCCGCGCTCGGACGCGAAGATCGCGTGCATCTGAGTGAACTGGTCGGCCGACGCGGTCGTCGCGACGTCGGAGCTCAGCCCAACCGGGATCCCGAGATCCTCGGCCGTCTGGGCCGGCGCC
>DASSZA010000197.1:0-9040 GCA_035703005.1 Candidatus Limnocylindrales bacterium
CGCCGGGAGGCAATGCATAGCCATGGCACCACGGCCTGCGGCGTCCATCAGGGCGTCATCCACGCGATAGGCAGCGAAAGCATCGCGCCGGGCCTCGGTCTCGGCCTCCTGCCCCATCGATGTCCAAGCGTCCGTGTAGACGATGTCCGCCCCGCGGACGAGCTCGTCCGGATCCTGGCCGAAGAGGACTCGGCCACCGTTCTCTGTGGCTCGCTTCTCGGCGATCGCCGCCATCCGCGGGTCGGGTGCGTAGCCCGGGGGATGCGCCAGGCGCACCTCCATGCCGAAGGTGGCCGCGACGATCGCGAGCGATTGGTACACGTTGTTGCCGTCGCCGACGAACGTGATCACTCGGCCAGGGAGGTCGCCGAGGTGCTCGCGGATGGTGAACACGTCCGCGAGCGCCTGGCAGGGGTGCTCGCGGAGCGTGAGCCCGTTGATGACTGGGACGTTCGCCTGGGCAGCAAGTTCAAGGACGACCTCGTGCGGACCGGTACGGGCAACGATGGCGTCGACGAACCGTTCGAGGTTGCGGGCTACATCGCGAACGGCCTCACGCGCACCCATCACGGCATCTTCGGGCAGATAGATCGCCGCCCCGCCGAGCTGGGTCATGCCCGCTTCGAACGTGACCCGCGTCCGAAGGCTCGGCTTCTGGAAGAGCATCGCAAGGGTCCGACCCTGGAGGAGCGGCGTCGCGTGACGGCGGGTGGCACGGAACTCCGACTTGAGCTCGGTCGCGGTCTCGAAGACACGGACGATCTCGTCCGCGGACAGATCCGCGGCGCCCAACAGGTCTCGACCCCGAAGGCTCGTCGGCGATACCTCGACGCTCGTCACCCGCTCACTGTAGCGGCGCGCGCGGCGAGTGCGGGACCCCCGGAAGGTCCTGGGGCGTTCAGGTCACGCGGGCGCCGCGCTAGCGCTTGGTGTACTGCGGCGCCTTACGCGCTCGCTTGAGCCCGTACTTCTTGCGCTCCTTCATGCGCGGATCGCGCGTGAGGAGGCCGGCCTGGCGAAGCGGGAGTCGATGGGCATCGGCGTCCACCTCGAGCAGCGCGCGGGCGATGCCGTGGCGGATGGCACCGGCCTGGCCGGTGACCCCACCGCCCTCGACCTTGATCATCGCGTTGAAGCGGCCCTCCGTCCCGGTGACGCGGAACGGCATCCGGACCTCGGCCTCGTTGACGGCGTTACCGAAATGCTCGTCGAGCGATCGACCGTTGACGACGATCTCACCCTCGCCGGGGAGCAGGCGGACGCGCGCGATCGCCGTCTTGCGGCGACCGGTCCCAGAGTAGAACGCAGGAATCGACATACGACTGTGCTCCTCGTCAGGCGAGCGGCTCAGGCTGCTGAGCCTGATGGGGATGGTCGGAGCCGGCGTACACCTTCAGCTTGCGGAGCTGCTGGGCGCCGAGACGGTTGTGCGGAAGCATGCCCTTGACCGCGCGGCGGATGACCTCCTCAGGGCGACGCTCGAGGAGGTGACCCAGGGTCTCCTCCTTGTAGCCCTGCGGATAGCCACTATGCCGGGCGTAGACCTTGCTCTCGAGCTTGTCGCTGGTCACCGCGATCCGCTTCGCGTTGAGCACGATCACGTGGTCCCCGCTGTCGAGGTTCGGCTGGTAGGTCGGCTTGTGCTTGCCCTCGAGGACGCGCGCGATGCGCGACGCAAGACGGCCGAGCGTCTGGTCGGTCGCATCCACGACGAACCAACGTCGCTCGATCTCGCTCTCACGGACCGCCATGGTCTTCGCGTTCATCGTTGCTCGCGTACTCCGTTCGTTCCCTCTCCGGTCCGCGACCCTCGCTTGAGGGCCACGTGCCGAAGGCACAATCCCTTCGCCGGCGCCGCCGGCGGTCTCATCGTCGTTCCGGGGTCGGCGAGTGCCGACCGGACCGCTTCCATATCCCTTTTCCCAAGACCGACCTCCACCAGGAGGCCGACCATCCGACGGACCTGTCCCCGGAGGAACGACTCGGCCCGCACGTCGATGGTGACGTACCTGCCGGTTCGGCCCACCCGGACCGCGGTGACGGTCCGGACCGGATCCCGGTCGCCGGTCCCGAAGGCCGTGAAGTCGTGCCGGCCGATGAAGGCCGACGCGGCTCGCGCCATCGCTTCCGTGTCGAGCGGCTCCCGTACCCCGTCTGCCGTCCGTTCCCGGAGCGGACTGGGTGGCCCGTTCCAGATCGTGTACCGGTACTCGCGGTACCGAGCGGCGTACCGGGGGTTGAACCGCTCCGGTGCCGGTCGGATGTCACGGATCGCGACGTCCCGCGGCAGGATCGCCGCGAGGGCCGCCCCGAGTCCCATCGCATCCAGCCGCCCCGCGTAGGAAAAGCCGATGACCTGTCCCAACGCATGGACGCCGGCGTCGGTGCGTCCGGCCCCGTCGACTCGCCGCACGACCCCGTCACCGAGGCGGGCCAGCGCGTCTTCCAGGGTCCCCTGGACGGTTCGCTTCCCGGGGTTCACCTGGAACCCAGCGAAGTCCGTCCCGTCGTATTCGACCGTTGCGCGGTAGCGCTTCGGCGACACCCTCTCGAGTGTCTTTCCTCGGTCGGCGCCCGGCCGGCCTATCCGCGCGTTGGGCCCTCCGCGCCCTCGCTTACGGACATCAGAGTCCGCTCGCTCGGGTGCTCGGTCCCGCCTTCGGCTAGGCTCGGCCAACCGCCGATTCGCAGTTCTTCTTTTAGACCAGCTCGATCTGGACGATCTCGGCCGCGTCACCGCGGCGCTGGCCGATGTGGACGATCCGGGTGTAACCGGATGTTCGATCCGCGTACTTCGGAGCGATCTCGTCGAACAGCTTGTTCACGACGAGCGGCTCGTTCGGGAATTGAGCGACGACTGCGCGACGTGCCGACAGATCACCGCGCTTCGCGAGCGTGATGACCTTCTCGACCTGGCCGCTGATCTCCTTGGCCTTGGCCTCGGTCGTCTTCACCCGCTCGTAGCGCAGGACCGACACGGTCAGGTTCTTGAACAGCGCCAGACGCGGGCCCTGCTTTCGACTGAGCTTGCGTCCGCCGATCCGATGCGCCACGTGTCAGTCCTCGGTCTCGTCGTCGAAGGGCTCGTCACCCTCGAGGTCGTCGAGCCCGTCGGACTCGGTGTCCGGGACGATGAAGCCGCGCATCCGGAGGCGCTCCTTCATCTCGTCGAGCGACTTCTTGCCGAAGTTGCGCATCCGGAGGAGGTCATCGTCCTTGAGCTGGAGCAGCTGCCCCACCTTGACGATGTTGTTGCGCTTGAGCGAGTTGTACGCCCGCATCGGGAGGTCGAGCTCCTCGATCGGCATGTCGAGCATGTTCGGCGGAAGTGCGGCGACACCGGTCGCGGCGACCTGAGGCTGGGCGGCCATCCCGACCGTCACGAACGGGCGGAACTGGTTGACGAGGATCTCGGCGGAGCGGCTCAGCGCCTCTTCGGGGCTGATCGTCCCGTCGGTCTCGATCTCGATCGTGAGCTTGTCGAAGTTGGTCATCTGACCGACTCGCATGCTCTCGACCCAGTAGTTGACCTTGCGGACCGGCGTGAAGATCGCGTCGACCGCGATCACACCGATCGGCAGCGCCTCGGCGCGCTCGGCGCCGAGATAGCCCACGCCACGCTCGACCGTGAGGTCCATCTCGATCGTCACGTCGTCGGAGTCGATGGTCATGAGGACGAGATCCGGGTTGATGATCTCGACGTCGGCCGACTCAGCGACATCGGCAGCGGTGACTGCGCCGGCGCCGCTCTTGATCAGCCGGAGCTGCACCGGGTGCGACGCGAAGCTCTTGAGTCGAAGCTTCTTGACGTTCAGCACGATCTGCGTGACGTCTTCCTTGACGCCCGGGATCGTCGAGAACTCCTGGTACACGTCGCGGATCTGGATGCTCGTGACGGCTGCGCCTTCGAGGGACGAGAGCAGGACCCGCCGGAGCGCGTTGCCGAGGGTGACGCCGTAGCCGGCCTGGAGGGGTCCGGCCTCGTACTTCGCGTACGTGCCGACTTCCTCGACAGACTCGATCTGCGGGTTCTCGAGTTGTTCGATCATGTGGGTCCAGTTACCTCGAGTAGTACTCGACCACGAGCTGCTCGTTGAGATCGAGCGGCATCTGGTCGCGAGTGGGCGGCGTCACGATGCTCCCGACGAGCTTGTCCGAGTCGATCGTCAGCCATTCGGGCGCCTGGTGGTTACGGAGCGTCTCCTTGGCCACCTTGAACGGCTCGCGCGACCGGCGGCTGTCACGAACCTCCACCTTGTCGCCCGGCTTGAGCTGGTACGACGGGATGTCGGTCGGGACGCCGTTCACGGCGAAGTGGCCATGGGCGACGAGCTGGCGGGCGGCCGGTCGGGACGGCGCGAAGCCCGCGCGATAGACGACGTTGTCGAGGCGCATCTCGAGCGACCGAAGCAGGTTTTCGCCGGTCACGCCGGGACGGTTCTCGGCAGCGATGAAGTAGTTGCGGAACTGCTTCTCGAGGACGCCGTAGGTCTTGCGGACCTTCTGCTTCTCGCGGAGCTGCAGGCCGTACTCACCGACCTTGCGGCGGCGGACGCCGTGCTGCCCCGGCGGCGTCGGGCGCCGCTCGAACGAGCATTTCTTGGTATAGCAGCGCGTGCCCTTCAGGAAGAGCTTGGCGCCCTCACGCCGGCAGATCCGGCAGACGGATTCGGTGTAGCGAGCCATGGATCTCCGGGGGCCTAGACGCGGCGCCGCTTCGGCGGGCGGCAGCCGTTGTGCGGGATGGGGGTGACGTCGGTGATGGCGCTGACCTCGAGACCGGCGGCCTGCAGCGAGCGGATCGCCTGCTCGCGACCGGCACCCGGCCCCTTCACGTAGACCTCGACCTGGCGCATGCCGTGCTCCATCGCGCGCTTCGCGGCGCCATCGGCGGACAGGGCTGCGGCGTACGGCGTGCTCTTGCGGGAGCCCTTGAAGCCGGCAACACCGGCTGAGCCCCAGCTGATGACGGCGCCGTTGAGGTCGGTGATCGTGATGATCGTGTTGTTGAAGGTGGCCTGGATGTGAACGTGCCCCTGGGGGACGTTCTTGCGCTCGCGCCGGCGCTGTTTGGTCGCCTTCTTCCGTTCCGCCATGCCCTTGTCAGTCCCTCGTCACTTCTTGCGCCGGATGCCGACCGTCTTCTTCGGTCCGCGTCGCTGGCGAGCGTTGGTCTTCGTGCGCTGGCCGCGGACCGGCAGGTTGCGCCGATGACGCAGGCCCCGGTACGAGCCGATCTCGATGAGTCGCTTGATGTTGAGCGCGGTCTCACGACGGAGGTCGCCCTCGACCTTGTAGCGCCGGTCGATCAACTCGCGGAGGCGGTTGACCTGCTCCTCTGTGAGGTCGCGGACGCGCGTGTCCGGGTTGACGTTCGTCTGGGTCAGGATCTTCTGGCTGGTGGGCAGGCCGATCCCGTAGACATACGTGAGCGCGACTTCGACGCGCTTCTCACGCGGGATATCGACACCGGCGATGCGTGCCATCGGTTACCCCTGCCGCTGCTTGTGCTTGGGATTGGAGCAGATGACCATCACTGTCCCGTGGCGACGGATCACTTTGCAGTTGTCGCACCGTGGTTTGACGGAAGCTCTGACCTTCAACGGTTCCTCGATCGTTCGTTACGTGCGTGTCGTGCTTACTTGAGTCGGTAGGTGATGCGGCCCCGGGTCAGGTCATACGGCGACAGTTCGACGCGGACCCGGTCACCCGGCAGGATCCGGATGAAATTCATCCGCAGCTTGCCGCTGATGTGGGCGAGCACCCGGTGGCCATTCTCGAGCTCCACCGCGAACATCGTGTTCGGGAGCGGCTCGATGACCGTCCCTTCCACTTCGATCGCATCCTTCTTGGCCACAGGCTGGAGTGCTTCCCTTTCTCACGCGGAGTGCCGGCCCGGACGGGCCGACACACGAACGCGTAGCGTATCAAAAAGCGCCGTCCCCGGCAAATACGACCGACGGATGCCGAGGGCCTTCATACGGTCGTCAGGATCTCGGGAAACCTCGGACCGAACGCCCGCGGGGCTTAGTTCGGTCCTCGGTGCGTTACCCGCTAGCGAGTGTTCTCTCGTGCCGTCCATCAGATCGTCGTCAGGATCTCTGGCCCTTGCTCTGTTACGGCGATCGAATGTTCGAAGTGGGCGGCCAGCGAGCCATCGATGGTCGAGACCGTCCAGTCGTCGTCGAGCACGTGGGCGCGGTAGTCGCCCAACGTGAACATCGGCTCGATGGCGAGGCACAGCCCCGGCTCGACCTTGCGACCGCGGCGACCCGTCCGGTAGTTCGGGACCTGCGGCTCCTCGTGCATCTCGGTGCCGATCCCGTGCCCGACGAACTGGCGGATGATCCCGAAGCCGTGCGGCTTCGCGACGTCCTCGACCGCCGCCGAGATGTCCTCGATGTGGTTGCCGGGCACCGCGGCGGCGATCCCGGCCATCATCGCCTCGCGCGTGACATCGATGAGTGTCTTGACGCGCTGAGGCGGGTCGCCGACGAAGAACGTGCGTGCCCCATCTCCATGCCAGCCCTCGACGATCGCGCCGGCATCGACCGACACGATCTGCCCATCGCGGATGACCCGGTCGCCCGGGATCCCGTGGACGATCTCGTCATCGAGCGAGATGCACAGGCTGCCGGGGAACGGCCTGCGCGGATTGATGCCTGGGTAGCCCTTGAAGGATGGCGTCGCGCCCGAGGCGCGGATGTGCGCCTCGGCCAGGCGATCGAGGTGCGCCGTCGAGACGCCTGGCTTCAGCTCGCTCTCGACGAGGGCGAGCACCTCAGCGACGATGCGCCCGGCTCGACGCATCCGCGCGATCTCCGCTCGCGACTTGCGGGTGACCATGTCAGGCGTCGGTGTTGGCGGCGCCGTTTCGGACGACCCTGAGCAGGTCGCGGAACACGTCGTCGATCGGCTGCAGGCCGTTGACCCGGCGCAGGATCCCGGTCGACGCGTAGTGATCGATGACCTCCTTGAGGCTGGCGAGCTGCAGGTCGAGGCGCGCGCGAACGGTCTCGGGCTTGTCGTCCTCTCGCTGATAGAGCGGCGAGCCATCGATGTCGCAGACGCCGGGGACGGCCGGCGGATTGGTGTTCTCGTTGTAGACGTGCCCGGAGTCGCGGCACAGCCAGCGCCCGGACATGCGGCGGAAGATCTCGTCGCTGTCGACCTCGATCAGCGGGGCCAGATCGACGGCTTCGCCGCGCTCGGCCAGGGCGTCGTCGAGCGCCTTCGCCTGGGCGCCATTGCGCGGGAACCCGTCGAGGATCGCGCCGTTGGTCGCGTCGGGCTGGTCGAAGCGGTCAAGCAGCATCCTGATGGTGATGTCATCCGGTACGAGCTGGCCGCGCTCCATGAAGCGCCGGGCCTCGAGCCCGATCGCCGAGCCATCGCGGACTGCAGCCCGGAACAGGTCGCCCGTGGCGATGTTCGGGATGCCGAGCTCCTCCGCGAGGAGGGCTGCCTGCGTCCCCTTCCCCGCTCCTGGCGCCCCCAAAAGGACGAGTACGGTCATCGCGCTACGCGGCGAACTGCCAAGCGGCCCCGCCGACCTCGCCGGCGAGGTCAGCGGTAGGCGCGAACGAGCACGTGAGCGAGCGCACTTCGACGTGCGTGAGCGAGCGCGCGCAGCGAGCAACGACCCGATGACCCGCAAGGGAGGTCGGCGTCACCTGATGAAGCCTTCGTAGTTGCGCATCATCAGCTGCGCTTCGATCTGTTTCATCGTCTCCACGACGACCGACACGACGATCAAGAGGCTGGTGCCGCCGAGACCGATCGCACCGAGGTCCGGGAACAGGATGCCGACGAACGTCGGCAGCACGGCGACCACGCCGAGGAACAACGCGCCCGCGAACGTGATGCGGGACACCACGCGAGCCAGGTACTCCTGCGTCGGCCGGCCGGGGCGGATGCCTGGGATGAACCCACCGTTCTTGCGCAGTTGCTCAGCCGTCTCGTCCGGCTTGAACGTGAATGCCGTGTAGAAGTACGTGAAGCCGATCGTCAGCAGGAAGTAGAGGACGACGTACAGCAGTGACTGCGGGTTGAGCAGCGTCACGATCCCGTTGGCGATGTCGCGGATGATCGGGATCTCGGACGCCGTGAAGTACGACGCCAGCTGGACCGGGAACAGCAGGATGCTGACCGCGAAGATGATCGGGATGACGCCTGCCTGGTTCACGCGGAGCGGAAGGAACGTCTGGCCACCCTGATACATACGACGACCGCGGACGCGGCTCGCGTATTGGATCGGGATCCGCCGCTGGCCTTCCTGGATGTAGATGATCACCGCGACCGCGAGTACCGCGACGACGGCGAACGCGATCAGACCGGGGATGTTCGGGTTGACGGTGAATGCGCCGATCGCGGACGGCGCGTGACTCACGATCCCCGCGAAGATGATGAAGCTGATGCCGTTGCCGATGCCGCGCTCGGTGATGAGCTCGCCGATCCACATCAGCGTGACCGAACCCGCTGTCAGCGTGGCGATCTGCGTGAGCGTGTCGAAGCTACCAAGGTCGAACTGACCGGTCAGGACGCCGTTCGCGTTCAGGAGCGCAAGGAACCCGTATGCCTGGAGCATGGCCATCGGGACGGACAGGTAGCGCGTGTACTGGGTGATCTTGTTCCGCCCGTACTCGCCCTCGCGGCTGAGCGCCTGCAGCGACGGGACCACGCCCTGCATCAGCTGCATGATGATCGACGCGTTGATGTACGGGTTCATGCCGAGCGCGATGACCGAGAAGTTCGACAGCCCGCCGCCCGAGAACAGGTTCAGCAGCCCGAACAACGGGTTGCCGGCCAGGAACTGGGCCAGCTGCGTGCGATCGATGCCCGGCACCGGCACGGCGGCCAGGAACCGGAAGACGATCAGCAGGCCGAGGACGATCAGGATCCGGCGCCGGATATCCGGCGCCCGGAACGCGTTCAGCAGGGAGTCGAACACGGGCGCTTAGGCGTCGTCGCCGGACGTCGCGGCGTCGTCTGGCGTCGTGGCGGCCTCTGCCTCCGAGTCGATGGTTTCGGTAGCGCTGTC
>DASSZA010000040.1:0-7258 GCA_035703005.1 Candidatus Limnocylindrales bacterium
CTCCTTCACCGGCGAGGCATCGTGGGAGCTGCATCACCCGGTCGACCGGTCGGTCGACGTGTGGCGCTCCCTGATGTCCCTCGGCTCCGATCTCGGCATCCGGCCGCACGGCCTCAAGGCGCTGTTCGGTCTCCGCCTCGAGAAGGGCCACATCATCGTCGGGATGGACACCGAGCTGGACACCACGCCACGTCGCGTCCGCATGCCCTGGGCCACGCGGATGGACAAGCCCGAGTTCATCGGCAAGGCGGCCCTTGAGCGAACCGCCAAGCAGCCCGACGAGCGGCTGCTTCACGGGTTCACGATGGAGGGTGACGCGCCCATCGAGGGGTCGCCCATCTACGTGGACGGACGGATCGTCGGGCATGTGTCCGGGAGCTGGGCCTCACCGCTGCTCGGAAAGACCGTGATGCTCGGCTGGATCAAGCATCTGCCCTATCCGGACCGGGTCGAGATCGACGGCCGCGAGGCTGTGGTCACCCCTACGCCGTTCTACGACCCGGAGGGCGATCGTGCACGTGCTTAGGGCGCCGGGCGTGCGCGTCGTCGCGTCGCCGGAGGCGCTGGATGCGGCGGCCTGGCAGGACGGCGGTCCGGGGCCGGATGACTTCGAGCCGCTCATCCTGCGCTTCGCCCCCGACGAGGCCTTCGCAGTCGGGGCGACGGGTGTCCACCTCGACGACCCCGAAGCCATCGTCGAGCCCGAGCTCGGCTACTCGGCGGTGATGTTCCCGGTCGACGAGTTCATCGACGTCGTGCTCCCCAAGATCGAGTGGCCCCTTGTACCGACGCGTCCGTCGTTCTGCCAGGGCTCGATCGCCGGCGTGCCGGCGAAGCTGTACATCGACTCGACCGGCGCCGCGACCGTCTTCGTCATGGGCGCTTACCTCGACGACTTCCTCTCGCGCCTCCCGGTGGCAACGTGAGGCGGGGCGTCGCAGCTGGCTACGTCGCGTCGCTGCCCGAGCTGCGCTGGGAGGAGCCGAAGGACGCCTATGACGTCGTCATCATCGGTGGCGGCGGGCACGGGCTCTCGACGGCGTACTACCTCGCGACCCGCCACGGGATCACGAACGTCGCCGTCCTCGAGGCCGACTACATCGCGTCGGGCAACACCGGTCGGAACACCACGATCATCCGCGCCAACTACGGCCTGCCCGAGGCGATCCGGTTCTATCAGCACTCGCTGGAGATGTACCGGGACCTCGAGGACGAGGTCGGTGCCGCGATCCTGCATCAGACCAAGGGGATCTTCTGGATCGCCCACACCGAGATGGCGTTGCGCACGGAGCGGGCGCGCGCGGCGATGAACACTGCCGCCGGCGCGAACACCGTGATGGTCACGCCGGCGGAGCTCAAGGAGCTCGTCCCGCAGATCGACCTCACGGGCGGCCATCGCTACCCGGTCCTCGGCGCATCGCACAACGTCGAGGCGGCGACCGCTCGTCACGACCGCGTCGCCTGGGCGTACGCCGCCGGCGCGGCGAAGCGTGGCGTCCACGTCGTCCAGCACACGCCGGTGACCGGACTGATCCGCGAGGGTGATCGGGTCGTCGGCGTCCAGACGGCGCAAGGTCGCATCTCGGCGGGGCTCGTGATGTCCGCTGTCGGTGGACGGGTCACGCCGCTGGCCGCACAGGCCGGACTGCGGTTACCGATCCGGACGCATCCGCTCCATGCCTTCGTCACCAACGACTATCAGCAGGGATTCCCGGCGATCGTCGCGAGCACCGAGCTCAACTGCTACGTGTCGCAGACCGAGCGCGGCCAGATGCTGATCGGCGCCGAGTTCGACGCGCAGCCGTCCTATTCACGGCAGTCGTCGTTCGCGGCGCTCCGGAGCTACTCGCACAAGATCACCCGGATCCTGCCGTTCCTGCGCGACCTGCGGATCCTGCGGACGTGGGCGGGCATCTGCGATATCTCGGTCGACTTCTCGCCGATCATGGGGTTCACCGGCGTCGAGGGCTTCGTCATCACGACGGGCTGGGGAACCTGGGGCTTCAAGGCGATCCCGGCCGGTGGAGAGGCGATGGCCGAACTCATCGCGACCGGGCGTACGCCGGACCTCATCCAGGCCTTCTCGCTCGATCGCTTCAAGCGCGACCACGCCATGGCCGACCAGGGATCGGCGGGGACGCGCTGATGCTCTGGCTCGACTGCCCGCACTGCGGGCGCCGTCCGCTCGAGGAGTTCTCGTTCGGCGGCGAGGTGCGCGATGTACCCGACTCGATCACGGATCCCGACGAGCGCGACTTCGACGAAGTCTGGGTGTTCGAGAACCCCGTCGGGGTGACCACCGAGCGCTGGTTCCATGCGCACGGTTGCCGGCGTTGGCTGACGCTCCGACGTGACTCGAGCGTCGACCAGGTCGTCGAGGTCCTCGGCTGAGCGCTTCGTCGTGACCGGCCTGGCGCAGCGGCGCATCGAGATGACGCTGCGCAACCGCGTGTTGTTCGGCGTCGGCGAGATCGCCCGGTTGCCGGAGGTGATCGCCGCGGCCGGGGGTGAGAAGGCATTCATCGTCACCGACCCCGGCGTCCATGTCGCGGGTGTCCTTGCGACGGTGACAGACGCCCTCGCAGGCCTCCCCGCGACGTACTTCAGCCAGGTCGAGCCGAATCCATCGGGTACGACGATAGAGCTCGGCGCGTCGGTCCTCCGCTCGTATGGCCTCGACGACACGGTGATCGTCGCGCTCGGTGGTGGCTCTCCGATGGACGCCGCCAAGGCGATGGCGCTGTGCGCCGCCAATGACCGACCAATCTGGGAGCTCGAGTACGACGGGCCGAATCTCGTCCCGGGACGCCCGATCATCGCCATCCCGACTACCGCTGGAACGGGCTCCGAGGCACATCCGTTCTCGGTCATCACGCACGAGGAGATCGGGCGCAAGGACTACATCGGCCACCGCTCGCTCCTGCCGGTGACGACGATCCTCGACCCGGGGCTGACCGTCGGGCTGCCGGCCGGTGTGACCGCTGCGACCGGCGTCGACGCGATGACCCACTCGCTCGAGTCGCTCCTGTCCAGGAACGGCAACCCGTTCGCCGAGGCGATGGCGATCGGCGTCATCCGGACCGTCCATGAGTGGCTGCCGCGAGCGATCGCTGACGGGACGGACCTCGAGGCGCGGTCACAGATGCTGATGGCCTCGCACCTCGCCGGGGTAGGGCAGGCGAGCGGGACCGGGGTGGGACTCGTCCATGCGCTGGGCCATGCGCTCGGGACGCGCGGGCGACTCCCTCATGGGACGGCCCTCGCGGTCGTGCTGCCCGAGGTGCTCCGGTTCTACGCGGATGAGCCCGGGCTGCGGGACAGGGAGCTGGCTCTGGTCGGTGTCGCGCTGGACGCCGCGATCTCGACCGAGCCGCCGGCGTCCGCCGCGGGTGCCGCCATCGGCGAATTGCGTCAGTTCCTCGCGAGCGTCGGCCAGCGCCACCGGCTCGCCTCGCTAGGGTTCGATGACGCGGGCCTGGACGTCGTGGCCCAGGACGCGATCGACGACGCGGCGGTCCGCAACTCCCCGCGCCTGCCGTCCTACGACGAGGCGCGTGGGATCCTCGCCTCGGTGGCGTGACCAGGAACTGGTGCCTGCCAGTCTGCAACGAGGGGTCCAAGGTGGTCGCCGGGAGGTCCTCGACGGCGATCCGTGTCTGACCGGCACACGAAAGCGACGAGGACGGGTCGCTACGGTCGTTCGGTCTGGTTTTGCAGACTGGTAGGCACGCCTTGGCGCCAGCTCCGCAGCCCTGGCTCCCTTAGCGGCCCTCGACCGACGCACTGACCTCGATCGGCGTCGCCTCGCGGATCGCCCGCGGGATCTCGGCGACCCGCTCGACTTCGGCGATCAGCTCGCGCACGCGCTCGTCGGGCGCTGGTGACCGGACGACGACCTCGACCGAGATCGGCGTCGACCCCGCACCGCGGGACGGGAAGTCGCCATCGACCGTGATCTCGACGCCGTCGAGCTCGATGCCCATCGTCGCCGCCTCGCGATAGAGGTCGTTCGACCAGCAGGCCGCGATCGACAGGTAGAGCAGCTGTCCGCCGTTGAACCCGAGGCCGCCGCCACCCGCTGCGGCCGGTCGATCCGTCACGAGCGTGAACGGCCCCGCCTCGCCAAGTGCGGTCGGGCCATCGCCGACCGTCCGTAGCCTGACCCGGTATGCGTCGGACATCGGCGCGGCGCGGCGCTACCCGCGTTCGATGAGCGGCTTCACCTCGCCGATGAACCGCTCGAAGGTCTCCACGTCGTAGGGGGCCGGCTGCTCCGAGATGACGGTCCGGAACCCGAGGTCGACGTACGGCCGAAGCTTCTCTGCCATCTGCTCGGGCGTCCCGTTCCAGAACGTGTCGTCGTCCTCGACCTCGGAGAGCGGCGTGCGGTTGTGCTCCATCGCCGCCTTCCAGACGCGGTCGGCCTCCTCCTCCGAGTCGCGCAGCGTGAATTTGACGCCGAGCGTGAACTCGATCTCGTTGACGTCGCGCCCGACCTCGTCGCAGTGGCGCTTGAGGACGTCGACCTTGTGGGCCATCACGTCCAGTGGCCCCATCGCGTTCCACATGTCGGCGTACTTCGCCACGGTCCGGAGCGTCTTCTTCTCCCCGCTCCCACCGATCATGATCGGCAGCTTCTTCTGGATCGGCAGCGGCGAATGGCGGAGGTCGTCGAAGGCATAGTGACCGTCGCCGCTCGACGTCGCCGATCCGCCGTCGAGCACGGTGCGCATCGCCGCCACGGCCTCGTCCATCCAGTCGAGCCGCTGCCCGAACCCCGAGCCGAAGTCGATCCCATGGGCCCGGTGCTCGAGCTCCATCCACGCGCCGCCGATGCCGAGGATGGCCCGGCCGTCGCTGATGTGGTCGAGCGTCTCGGCGAGCTTGGCCGTCAGTCCCGGGTTGCGGAACGTGTTGGCGCCGACGAGCAGACCGAGTCGCGTCCGCTCCGTGGCCATGGCCCAGCCGGCCAGCGCCATCCAGCCCTCGAAGATGGGCTGGTAGGGATCACCGAAGATCGCGTAGAGGTGATCCCACGTCCAGAGATGGTCGTAGCCGAGCTGGTCGACGCGCTTCGCCGCGTCGGTCATCTCCGGCCACGTCGAAGCCTGGCTCCAGAGCAGGATGCCGGTCTTGAGCTCGGTCACGGGTCGGGCCTCCGAAGTGGTGGGCGGGGACGTCCAGTCTAGGCTCGGGCGCGGGGCGTCACGCGTTGTCGAGCTCGCGGTCGATCGCGCGCATGATGAAGCGGGCCGCTTCCGCGCTCTTGCCGCCGAGCTTCATGCCCTCGTCCTGTTCGAGCGCCTGGTCGAGGTCGGCGAGGTACTGATCGAGTGAGGGCGTTCGCTCGAGTTCGCCGGCCGCGAAGGCGGCGTCGAGGCGTTCGATGACGGCACGCGCGTTGTCGACGGCATGACCCTTCGAGGCGATCAGCTCGCGAACCTCCGTCCGCGCCGCATCGGATCCAGGAGAGCTGCTCACGTGAAGCGACGGACGGTGCGTCGGATGAAGCTGCGACCCGGTGTCGCCCGCGCGCCGACGGCATCGCGCTCGACCTGCGAGGGCTCGTCGATGTCGCTGTCCTCACTGGCTCGGGTGGCCTCGGCACGGAGCGCCTGCTCCTCGGTCTCGTCGGCGGTCTCCTCTTCGCCCAGCCGGCGCCAGTCGCGCTCGAGGACGCTCATGGCGAGCTCGTCCCACCAGCGCCCATCGCGGTAGATCGACTCGCGCGCGCGGCCCTCGATGACGAAGCCGCAGCGTCGGTAGGCGTGGATCGCGCGCTCGTTGAATTCGAACACGAACAGCGCGATACGGTGGAGCCCGAGCGAGCCGAATGCGTGGTCGAGCATCAGCTGGGTCGCCTCGGTGCCGTAGCCGCGGCCCCAGGCGTCCTTCTCGCCGATCGTGATGTGGTACAGCGCCGAACCGTTGTCCCCGTCGAGTTGGCTGAACGCGCACGTGCCGACCAGCCGGTCGGTGCCGTGCTCGTGGATCGCCATGGCGAGGGCGTCGTCGCCGACGACGCGCGCGGCAAAGAATCGCTCGATCTCGTCCGGTCGCATCGGGGCTTCCTGATACCGGGCGAGACGCGCGATCTCCGGGTCCGAGTACCAGCGCCGGAAGGCCGCCAGGTTCTCCGGGACGTGCCGTCGCAGCACGACCCGCGACCCTTCCAGCACCTCCGGGAACCAGGTTCGGGGTGCCATCGGCCGAACCGTATACCATCGCCGCCATGCGCCGCTGGAGCGACCTGGCTGAGCGCGTGGCGGCCACGACTCGCACGTCCGAGAAGACCGCCCTCCTCGCCGACTACCTCCGCAGCCTCACCCCCGACGAGTTGCCGGTGGCGGCTGTCTTCCTCACCGGCCGCCCGTTCCCAGAGGCCGATCAGCGTGCGACCGGGCTTGGCTGGTCATCGATGATGGCGGCGATCACGGCGCTCACCGGTGCGTCGCGGGAGGACCTCGGACAGGCATACGACCGGTACTCCGACCTGAGTCTCGCCGTCGAGGATGTCCTCGTGCGCGCGGGTCACGATCCGGCGCCGGAGGTATCGCCGACCCTCCCCGAGGTGGCCGCCACGTTCGCGGCGATCGAGGCAGCCTCCGGGCCGGCGGCCAAGGCCAAGCTGCTGCACGACCTCCTGGAGCGGGCCGACCCTCCGACAGCCAAGGCGATCGTCAAGGTGCTCGGCGGCGAGCTCCGCATCGGCCTTCGCGAGGGCCTCGTCGAGGCGGCCATCGCCCAGGCGTTCGACCGTCGCATCGAGGACGTCAAGTGGGCTGGGATGCTGACCGGCGACATCGGCCGGCTCGCCGAGCTGGCACGGGACGACAGGCTCG
The DNA here is from genome assembly GCA_035703005.1 of Candidatus Limnocylindrales bacterium. Taxonomy (GTDB): domain Bacteria; phylum Chloroflexota; class Limnocylindria; order Limnocylindrales; family CSP1-4; genus SPCO01. The sequence goes on from DASSZA010000040.1 coordinate 6,843, forward strand.
GGGACGCCGAACTCGCGTTGTTCCACCCGCTCAAATTCATGCTCGCCTCGCCCGCCGAGGACGCTGACGAGATCATCACCAGGCTCGGGCCGGAGGTATGGGTCGAGGACAAGTACGACGGCATCCGGGCACAGCTCCACAAGCACGGGACCGATGTCCGGTTGTACTCCCGGGACCTGCACGACGTGAGCAACCAGTTCCCGGAGATCGTCGCTGCGGCCCGGCCGCTGTCGTGGACGGGTGTCATCGACGGCGAGATCCTCGCCTATAAGGATGGCCTCGTCCTGCCGTTCATCAGCCTCCAGGCACGGCTCGGGCGGAAGGCGCCGTCGGAGGCGATACGGACAGACGTCCCGGTCATCTATGTGGCCTTCGACCTGCTGGCGCTCGGGCCCGGTGATGACGCGGCGGGAGAC
>DASSZA010000122.1:0-10984 GCA_035703005.1 Candidatus Limnocylindrales bacterium
ACAGGAAGAGGATCTGGAAGGGTTGGTCGCGGGCGAGGCCCAGACCGATCGAGATGGCCAGCGCGACGCCGGCGATGACAAGGATCTGGTTGGTCAACTTGTTCAGCTGCGTGGTGAGTGGCGTCGCCTCGGCGGTCTGCCCCTGGAGCATGTCCGAGATGTGACCCACCTCGGTCGACATCCCCGTCGAGGTGACCACGAACGTCCCCGCGCCCCGCGTCACCTGCGTATTCATGAACGCCATGTCCACGCGGTCACCGAGGGCCGCGTCCGCCGCCACCGCATCCACGCCCTTCGGCACCGGGGCGCTTTCACCCGTGAGGGCGGACTCGTCGATCTCGAGGGTCGCGGCACGGACGATCCGTCCATCGGCAGGCACGAGATCGCCCGCTTCGATGTTCACGATGTCGCCGGGGACCAGCTGCTCCCTCGGGACGAGGACCACCTCGCCGCCACGCCGGACCTTGGCCTGGACGACCATCATCTTCTGGAGCGCGGCGACGCTCGCCTCGGCCTTGCCCTCCTGGTTCAGGCCCAGGAAGGCGTTCAGCAGCGTCAGCAGTATCAGCAGCACGCCCGTCGCGAACTGCCCGGGCAGGAACAGGCTGATGCCGCCCGCGATGAGCAGGACGATCTGCATCGGGTCGCTGTACTGGCGCAGGAAGCGCCGCCACGTCGGCTCCTTCGGCGCCTCGGCGAACTTGTTCGGCCCGTAGGTCTGCTTCCGCGTGGCGACCTCGGCGTCCGAGAGCCCTGCGTCCTGCTGGACCTTCTGGGCCCCCAACGCCTCTTGCGGGCTCATCGCGTGCCAGACCGGCGGCTCGCCCGCTGTCATGGCGTATCGCTCGGTCATGTACACACCACCTCTGCGCTCTCCTCCACGTCGGTCAGCCGAGCAGCACGGCGATCGACAAGACAGCCATACACAGGATCGCGAGGATCACCAATAGGGGCCACACGAACTTGAGCCACGTGCCGTAGCCCACGCGGGCGATCGCCAGCCCGCCCATGACCACCGCCGACGTGGGCGTGACGAGGTTCACGATCCCGTTCCCGGTCTGGTACGCGGTGACCACCAGTTGGGGTGGCACGTTCGCGAGGCTGGCGAGTGGGGCCATGATCGGCATCGCGACGGTAGCCAGTCCTGAGGACGACGGGATCAGGAACGAGAGCGGCAGGAAGAGCGCGAACATCAGGTTGATGAACGCGACTCCGCCGAGGCCCGACACTGCCTGTTCGGCGGAATTGAGGATGGTGTCGGTGATCTGACCGTTGGTCATGATCACCGTGACGCCACGCGCGATGCCGATGATCAACGCGACACCGAGGAGATCTCGGGCGCCGTTGACGAAGCTCTCGACGAAGTTCGTCTCGGAGCTCCGGGCTGCGAACCCGATGAGGATCGCGAAGAAGAGGAACGAGGCCGTCATCTCCGGGAACCACCAGTAGTGGGTCGGGATGCGCTGGACCCCCAGATCGGCCCACGGGACGACACCGATGATCATCACCACGAACGCGAGGAAGAACAGACCGAGAACGAGCTTCTGTCGGCTGGTCATCCCGGCCGCCTGATCGTCCGCCGACGAGGCGAAGTGCGCGTCGATCTCGGCTCGATCGGCCGCGATCAAGGAACGGGCTGGATCGGCCTTGATCCGGTCGGCATAGCGCATCACCCACCAGATCCCGAAGGCGGTGCCGATGACGAGGATCACCAGCCGCCCGATCAGTCCTTCATCGATCCCGGTGCCCGCGAAACTTGAAGCGATGCCGGTCGCGAACGGATTGATCGTCGAGCCGAGCACGCCGATGCCACAGCCGAGCAGGAGGATCGCCGCTCCGGTGAGGGAGTCGTATCCGGCCGCGACCATGACGGTGATCACGAGGACGTAGAAGGCGAGGCTCTCCTCGGCCATCCCGAACGTGGTTCCGCCGAGCGCGAACAGCGCCATCAGGATCGGGATCATCAGCCGCTCGCGGCCGCGCAGGCTCTCGACGACCCGGCCGATCCCGGCCTGGATCGCGCCGGCCTGCATCGTCACGCCGAGGAAGCCGCCGATCACGAGGATGAACAGCGCGACATCGATCGCGCCGAACAACGGCCCGATGTTGTATGGAGAGATCGAGCCGTCCTCGACCGACTCGATGCCGTACATCCCGTTGATCGGTGCGAGCAGGGAGTCAGCGATGATCCGGGCAGGGTTCTGCTCGACCGGGTGGTACGTCCCGGGGATCGGGGTCCCGTCGTCGTTGTAGTCGTATCGGCCTGCCGGGATGATCCATGTGGCGAACGCGACGATGACGATCAGGATGAACAGGATCGTGTACGCGGACGGCAGGCGCAGGCCGCGCTTCGCGGGCTCGGCCTCGACCGCTGGGGCGGCGGCGGTCATCGAGGATCCTCCATCAGGCGGCGGGGACGCCGGCAGGTTCGATACGCGTACCGCGCTTACCAGCGATCACTTGGCCGATCTCGGCCAGCCGACCGATCGCCGCTGGCTTGCCGGTGTGCTCCGCGAAGGCGATCGCTGCTTCTACCTTCGGTCCCATCGATCCGGCCGGTAGGTCGAGGTCGCGGATCTCCTGCGGCGTGGCACGCCCGACCGGTGCCTGGCTTGGCGTCCCGAAGTCCCGATACACCGCGTCGACATCGGTCGCCATCACGAAGATGTCGGCCTCGAGCTCCTCGGCGAGCAGTGCGCTCGCGCGGTCCTTGTCGATGACGACCTCCGCGCCGACCAGCGTCCGTGTCCCAGGCGCATACATCGTCGGGATCCCGCCGCCTCCCGTGCAGATCACGACGCACCCACGCTCCAGCAGCCAGCGGATCGGTCTGATCTCGAAGATCCGCTTCGGCTGCGGTGATGCGACGACCCGTCGCCACTTGTCGCCATCGGGCTTGATCGCCCAGCCCTTCTCGCGGGCGAGACGCTCGGCCTCGGCTTTCTCGTAGACCGGCCCGATGAACTTGGTGGGGTCGGCGAAGGCGGGGTCGTCGGGGTCCACCTCGACCATCGTCAGGATCGACGCGAACGGCCGCTCGAACGGCAGGATGTTGCCGAGCTCCTGCTCGATCATGTAGCCGATCATCCCCTCGGTCTCGGCACCGAGGACGTCGAGGGGATAGGTCTCGACGGCTTCGTACGCCGAGCCCTGCAGTGCCAACAGGCCGACCTGCGGGCCGTTCCCGTGCGAGATGACTAGCTCATGCTCCGCCGCGACCGGCGCGAGTTGCTCGGCCGCGATGCGGACGTTGGCCCGCTGCAGGTCGGCGGTCATCGGCTGGCCGCGCTGGAGCAGCGCGTTCCCCCCGAGCGCGACGACGATCCGCATCTCGGCGGCCTCAGTCGCCGATCGTGGCGACGAGGATCGCCTTGATCGTGTGCATCCGGTTCTCCGCCTGGTCGAACACGATCGACGCCGGCGACTCGAAGACCTCCTCGGTGACCTCCATCTCGGAGATCCCGAACTCGGCCGCCATCTCAGCCCCGACCTTCGTATCCGTGTTGTGGAAGGCCGGCAGGCAGTGCATGAACTTCGTGTCAGGGTTGCCGGTCGCGGCCATCGTCCTGGCGTTGATCTGGTAGGGGCTTAGCTCGGCGATCCGGTCCTTCCAGACCTCCTTGGGCTCGCCCATCGAGACCCACACATCCGTGTAGAGGTAGTCGGCGCCGGCGACGCCCTCCTCGACCGACTCCGTGAGGGTGATCCGGGCGCCGGTCTCAGCAGCGATCGCCCGCGCTTCGGCGACCAGCTCGTCATGCGGCCAGCGGATCCGCGGGGCGACGAGCCGGACGTCCATGCCGAGCTTGGCCGCGCCGATCATCAGCGAGTTACCCATGTTGTTCGCGGCGTCGCCCAGGAAGGCGAAGGCGATCTGCTCGAGCGGCTTGCTCGAGTGCTCGGTCATCGTGAGGATGTCGGCGAGGATCTGGGTCGGATGGAACTCGTCCGTCAGGCCGTTCCAGACGGGAACGCCGGCGCTCGACGCAAGGACCTCCACGATGTCCTGGTCGAACCCGCGGTACTCGATGCCGTCGTACAGCCGGCCGAGCACCCGCGCGGTGTCCTTGATGCTCTCCTTGTGGCCCATCTGGGACGACACCGGATCGAGATACGTCACGTGGGCGCCCTGGTCATAGGCGGCGACCTCGAACGAGCATCGTGTGCGCGTCGAGGTCTTCTCGAAGATCAGGCAGATCTCCTTCTGACGCAGGTGCTCCGTCTCGGTACCGGCCTTCTTCGCGGCCTTGAGATCCGCGGCCAGATCGAGGAGATACCGGATCTCGTCAGGTGTGTAGTCGAGCTCCTTGAGGAAATTGCGACCCTTGAGGCTCGGGGCCGGGGTGAGCGTCGCCATGTCATCCTCCGTCGTCAGTCTTCAGTCGTGTTCGTTCGTGTCAGACGGGATCGCGCAGCAATGGGCAGGTCATGCAGTGGCCACCGCCCCGGCCCTTGCCGACCTCGGACCCGTCGAGCGTGATCACCTCGACACCGGCCTTGCGCAGGAGCGTGTTGGTGTACTCGTTCCGCTCATACCCGACGACCACGCCCGGTTCGAGCGCCACGACGTTGTTGCCGTCGTCCCACTGCTCGCGCTCGGCCTGCGGCGCATCGCCGCCGGTGCCGACCACGGTGATGTCCTTCAGGTCGAGGGCATCCTTGATCGCGCCGAGGAATGAGTCTTCTCGGCGGATGTCGAGCTCGCCCTCCTTGTCCGCCGGCCGCACCGAATACGCGGTGATCGAATCGACGACCTTCGGGTACATCGTGACCTTGTCGCGGTCGAGGACGGTGAAGTCCGTGTCGAGGTGCATGTGCGCCCGGTCGCGCGTCATACCGGCCGCGATCACTCGGTCGGCGGCACCCTTCGCGAACAGCGCGAGCGCGATCTTCTCGATCATCTGACCGGTCGTCCGCTCGCTCATCCCGATCGCCACGGTCCGGTTCCCGATCGGCATGATGTCGCCGCCCTCTGAGCTCGCCCGCCCGAAGGACTCGCCCTCCTGGTCACGCGAGTACCAGAAGTCGAAGCCGGCGTCGCGAAAGTTCGGGTGGAAGCGGTAGATCGCCTCCACGTTGAGGGCTTCGAGCCGTCGGGCGGGCCAATACATCGGGTTGACCACGACGCCCCCGTAGATCCACGCCGATGGATCGCGCGTGAAGTAGCTGTTCGGCAACGGGCGCAGGACGAAGTCGTCCTCCTGCATCGCAGCCACGACCAGGGACCGCTTCGCGACCTCCCCGTTGCCAACGCCCCGGATGCCCTTGTCCTGAAGGATCTGGCGTGCCTCGCCTACGGTCAGCCCGCCGATGAGGTGGTCTGCGAGCGTGACGGGATCGATCTCGTCGAGGTACGCACGGATCTCGTCCGACATCCCGGCGCCCACGGTGAATGGCGTCACGGCACGATCGAGCACCCACTGGCGGGCCTCGGGCGCGTGCAGCGCCTCGCTGAGGAGTTCCTCGAGGTAGACGACATCGATGCCGCGGTCGCGCATCAGGTCGCCGAACGCGTCGTGCTGCTGTCGCGCCCGACGGACCCACAGCACGTCGTCGAAGAGCAGCTCGTCGTGGTTGTTCGGGGTGAGGCGCTTCAGCTCGAGGTCGGGTCGATGGATCATCACCCGCCGGAGCTTCCCGACCTCGGAATGGACCCCGAACTGCCAGGCGGTCGCGGCTGGAGACTGGGACTCGGATGGGACGACGGCAGCCATCTGGGGGTTCCTCCTGACCGGCCTACAGCCGGTGTTTCCACGGCCGGTGACACGTCTCGGTGCGTGGTGAGCGGAGGCTGGCGAGCGACGTCGGACTGCCCCGCGACTCATCGGTACGAGACACCGGGCCGCAGGGTGGTGTCATCACCCGTCTGGGGTGATGATGCGGAGGTTCGCCCGGCCTAGCCTGCGAACGACCACCACCAAGGAGGAGTGAACGCCGTGTCGATCGGACCCGTGCAGTTGATCGTCCTCGGCTTCAACAAGCCGGATTTCAAGGGCGAAGTGATCGAGGAACTCGGACGCCTTCGCGACAATGACGTCGTCCGCGTCATCGACTCGTTGACCGTTTACAAGGACGCGGAAGGGAACGTCGCGAGCCTCGAGGCGAGCCAGCTCGGCGACGCGGATCGAGCCGAATTCGGCGCGTACATCGGAGCGCTCATCGGCTTCGGCGCCGCGGGCGAAGAAGGCGCCGAGATCGGAGCAGCGCTCGGGGCCGAAGCGGCCACCGAAAACGACGACGGGATGTTCGACGATGCGCTCGACGTCCTCGCCGAGATCCCGAATGATTCCGCGGCGGCGATCATCCTGCTCGAGCATCGCTGGGCGATCCCGGTGCGCGACGCCGTGTACCGGGCCAACGGTTTCCCGGTCGCGAGCACGTTCGTGACCCCGATCGATCTCGTCGCCATCGGCCTCCTCAAGGCCGAGGAGGCAGCCGCCGACCAGGCGTTGCTCGAGCGGGCGGATTCCGCCAAGGCCGAAGGCGACGCCGCGGCCACGACCGCGTAGGACGACAGAACCCAGCGAAGGAGATCCAGGATGTTCGGACCCTCTCGGCGGGTCGCCCGCCGGACCGCGCGCCGCACGTCGCGCCGCCAGATGGCGATGTACCAGAACCAGCAGGGTGGCTACGACGACGGCGGCTATGACGAGCCGGCCCCGCAGCAGGCCGCGCCGCCACCGCCCGCTGCCCCGGCCGAGCCCGATTACGTCGCGGAGCTCAGCAAGCTGGCTCATCTGAAGGACCAGGGGATCATCTCGCAGGAAGAGTTCGACGCGAAGAAGAAGCAGATCCTCGGCATCTGACGGTCCCCCGCTCGAGCGGGCATGACCGTCCATCCGACCAGCCAGCGCCCCGACGTCTCGTCCGGCGATCGGGGCGCGACCGTACCTGCCGCCGACGTGGGTCGCGTCCTCCGGCTCGCCTTGCGGGTCGCCGTCGCCATGCTGGGCTCCGGCGCCCAGACGGATGACGTCGAGACCGCGATCGACACGATCGGGGCCGCCTACGGCATCGACACGATCCAGCGGTCCGTCACGTTTTCCGGGATCGCCATCTCTCACGACCCGCCTGGCAGCGGGCCTCCGACCACCCTCCTCTATACCGTCCCGGAGCGCGCCAGCGACTTCGCCCGACTCGCCGCGACGTCGTCGGTCGTTCGGCGTATCAAGGATGGTCGCCTCGAGGTAGCAGAGGCCGAAGCCGCCCTCGACGAGCTTGATCGGCAACCATCGCCATACGGTCGAGTGGTCGCCTTCGCTGCACCTGCGGTCTCGGCAGCAGGCTCGACCGTGGTCTTCGGTGGCGCTCTGCTTGATGCTGTGGCGACCCTCGCGGTGGCGCTTGTGATCCAACCCGCTCTCTCGAGCCTCGAGAGGTCGACCCTTCCACCCTTCTTCCGAACGTTCGTCGGCGTCGCGACTTCGACGCTCCTCGTGGCGGTCTTGGTCGGACTGGGGCTGCCGATCGTCGGGGGACTCGTCCTCACCGGCAGCCTTCTTCGGTTCCTGCCGGGATATGCGCTCGTCTCGGGCTTCCGCGACCTCATCGACCAGTCGATCATCTCCGGCAGCGCACGGCTTGCCGAGGCACTCCTGCTCGGTGCAGGCGCCGCGGCCGGGACCGCGCTCGCTCTCGTAGCCGCCGGCTCGTTCGGTGTCCACCTCACGTTGGTCAAGACGGGACCCGAGGATTGGGGGGCGACGGTAGCCGGGCTCGCGGCGTTACTCGCGGTCGGTGGTTATGCGATACGCCTGGGCGACCCACGAAGGGCCACCGTGTCCGCTGCCATCCTCGGAGCGATCGCGTGGCTGGCGGTCATCCGCATGCGGGACGTCGGTATCGACCCGGCGGTGGCGACGCTCGTCTCAGCGCTGGCGATCGGCGTGATCAGCCGGATGATCGCGGTTCGCGTGCAGTCCCCCGCGACGCTATGGGCCGTCCCGGCCGTCCTGCCGCTCTTGCCGGGCCTCCAGATCGTCGAGGCACTCCTCGCGCCCACCGACGCGGCGCGCGTGATCGGTCTGGTCGGCGCAGCCGGTACGGCGTTCCTGATCGGCGCCGGGGTGGCGAGCGGCGACATCGTCGTAACGACCTTCCGACGCATGCGCGCGCGGGTCACGCCGGCGATCGACACCGTGACGACCGGTATCGGGGTGAATGTGGTCGCGCCGGTCGACCGCTACGTTCGCGAACGCGCGGGCTCCGTGTTCACATCACGCGATCGCGACGACCCCTGAACGGACGCCGCGAGCGCGGCTCAGGCGCGCCCGGCGACGTCCATCGCGAACAGCCGCACGAAGTGGCCGAGTCCGGCCACGATCAGCGCGAGGAAGATCGGCCCGCCGACGGCGTTGAGCGAGATGCCCAGCGCCTCGAGGATCGAGAAGCCATCGCGGGACGCGAGGTCGATCCACCACAGCGCACCGGCAACCACCGCATAGACGACGGCGATCCAGCCGACCCACACGAAGAAGGTCGCGACCGACGCCAGCCGGCGCGCTTCAGCTCGAACGTCCATCTCGATACCTCTCACTCCTTGGCCACCCGCCGCGGGCCCGCCCATGTGATGGTCGGACGACCGCGGCTCCGAAGGGATGGCGCAGACACGCGTCCGGCGAGCGCGCGGGCCAGCGTCCGTGGAGGGGGAGGGCCGCCCGGTCGGCGACGGGCGAACCGCTACTCGCCCTCGCTGAGATAGAGCAGGACGGCCGTGACCCGGCGGCTCACGACCTCGTCGTCCTCGAGCGCGAGCTTCTGGAAGATCGCGCCCACATGCTTCTCGACGGCGCGCTTCGTGAGGACCAGGGACTCGGCGATCGCCGCGTTGCTCTTACCTTGGGCCATCTCGGCGAGGACCTCGTGCTCGCGCGGCGTGAGGTCGTCGAGTGGCGAATCGCGTCGGCGGCGGTCCGCGGCGATCAGACCTTCGATCACCGTCGGGTCGATCATGGTCCCACCAGCCGCGACGATGTCGATGGCCGACGCTAGTTCGTCCCGGTCGTGGACGCGTTCCTTGAGTAGGTATCCTCGGCCCTCGGCGCCTCCCTCGAGGAGCGCGAGTGCGTAGCGCGGGTCCGAGAACTGGCTCAGGACGATGACCCCGACCTCGGGATGGTCCTGGCGAAGTTCGGCGGCGACCCTGATCCCCTCGTCGTCGCCGCTCGGCGGCATGCGGATATCGATGATCACGACGTCCGGCCCCGTCGCGTCGACCGATTCGAGGAGGCCGTCGCCGTCCTCGGCCGTCGCGACCAGCTCCACGCTGTCGATCTGGCCGAGTACCTCGCCCAGGGCATTCCTGATCAGGTACGAGTCGTCTGCGATCGCCACGCGGATCGGCTGGCCGGATTCGCGCCGCTGTGGCCGTGTGTGCTGACTCGCGCGAGCGCGCCGGATGACGCTCCCGATCGGTTCTGACTTCCGCGTCCGTGTAACGGCCATTCCCACTCCGACATCGGCGAATACGTTCGTGCGTGCCACCTTACCGCGCGCGCCACGATGGGGCGCGAGTACGCGGTCCACACGCGCGGGGTGATCGTGTCGGCCCCCGGATGATCAGGCATTCCCGCGTCCTACGTTCTCACACGTGCACCGGTGGGCACCACCGCCGTTTGACAGTAGGTGACCGCGCAACCACACTCGGACGGTCGAAGCTCGATGAGGGCCGAGGAGGAATCGCCCTCGGAGAGCGCAGGAGCTAGCGCGTCTCCACCTCGACGTACCGGGATCAATACAAGGGGACGCGATGCACGTCACGGACCGAACGGGAATCCGGGAGAGCCGGATCGCACGGGCGATCGGTGTCTCCGGCAACGAGCGTGCGCTACGGACTGCGCGATCCCTGCTGATCTTCCTGGCCGTCGTGGCTACGTTCGTCGGCTTCATCGCCCTGGTGGCCGTCCATCACGCTCGCCCTGAGATCATCGTCATGCTCGCGGCAGCCGGGCTATGGCTCGGCAGCCTGTGGTACGTCGAGCGTCGGTCGCTCGACCGCGAGCTGCAGCAGACACGTGTGCGGCTGCTCGACGCGAGAGATCGCGAGCGCCTGCGCGTCCAGCGCGATCTCCACGACAGCGCGCAGCAACGGCTGATCAGCGTGCGCATCCATCTCGGTCTGCTCGCCGATGCCGCGACGTCACCCGAGGAGCGCCAGACGCTCGACGAGCTCGGCAGGGAACTCGAGGACGCCCTGGCGGACATCCGATCCGTGACACGCGCCGGTTCACCCGAGCTCCTCGCGCGCTTCGGTGTGCCCTCCTGTCTGCGCTCGGCCGCCTCGACGTCGCCGGTGCCGGTCATGATCGAGGCCGTCGGCTTCGGAAGGCTCGATCCGCAGGTCGAGCAGGGCGTGTACTACTGCTGCCTCGAGGCATTGCAGAACGTCATCAAGCACGCCGGCCCGAACGCGGCGGCGCGGATCCGGCTTCGCCGGTCGTCGGACAACGTGACCTTCGAGGTGGAGGACTCGGGCCGGGGGTTCGATCCGGCCCGCGTCGAGCGTGGCGAGGGACTGACGAACCTGGCCGACCGCCTCGCGGTGATGCGAGGGCGGCTCGCGATCGACTCTCGGCCGGGGATGGGAACGCGGATCTTCGGCGAGATCCCGATCAGCTGACAGCGGCTGTGGCCGCTCCTAGCGTCGACCCTCGGGCCGCTCGACGAAGAACTCGGTGAAGGACCGGCAGCGCCCGTCGGCGTCGAACTCGAGCAGATACGCGTTGTCATACGTCGTCCGGATCGCGGCCTGGGTGTCATCCTCGAAGTAGCGGCTGTGGCCGACCGCCACGGCTCGATCGCCACCGACGACGAACGGTTCGTACATCGCCTCCCATGTCCCGGGCACGTCGCGGCTGCTGGCGTCGCCGCTCGGTTCCAGCCACGCGCGGACGATCGCGTCACGGCCGACGAACGGTTCGTCGGACGGGTGGTATCGGTAGTGCGCGTCCTCGCTGAATAGGTCGCCGATGGCATCGGCGTCATA